>DATLGL010000059.1:0-1917 GCA_035540495.1 Acidimicrobiales bacterium | reverse complement strand
CGATGGGTCAGGCGAGCGTTACCGTGCAACTGAGCCTCCTGGGGGAACGTGCGTCTTGTGGAAGAGCCACACGTTCGCCCGGAGGCTCAGCTCATCGGTGGACCCGGAGTGTCAGCAACGTCCGTGGTCACTACAACTAGGCAGTGGCGGCTTCGGCCGCCGGCTCAGACCGGAGGCGTCGCCTCGTCGGAGGTGCGGTGCTCCACGAAGGAGTCGGGCGCCTCGTCGGAGGTGCGGTGCTCCACGAAGGAGTCGGGCGCCGCGTCGCGATCGTTCTGCCGCTCGTCCGACTCCGCGAGGATCGCCTCCGCCTGACCCGCGGGATCTGCGCTTCCGGCCGACCGCTCTTCGGGAAGCAGATCCTTCGACCGGCTCGCCGTTCGATCGTCGGGTGATGTCATGGCGACGTTCATACCCCGAGGGCCTGTGCGGGATGTCCGAGCAGCGTCGTCACCGCGGCGCCGCCCCGGAAGATCGTGATGTCGCCGTCGACGGAGACCTTGAGCACGACGAGAGCCGACTCGGACAGGGTGCGGGCGGCCGCCGTTCTGGCTCCTTCGTGCTCGCTGTCGGTCGTGGTGACGATGGCGCCGTAGGCGATCAGCTGAGCGTCGCGGTCGAGGATCGTCGCGCCGTCGAGGCCGGCGAGCCGCGCGAGCGTGTGCTCGTCGATGTCAGCGGCGTCGATGAGGTGGTGGAGACGCGTCTCCGGCCGCATCGCCGTCGGATCGATGCCGTTGCGAAGGTCGAAGCGGTCCTTCAAGGAGACGACGCCGTCGATGCTCGCCGCGTCGTCGACGATCGCCAGGATCGCGCCCTGTGGTCGCGACGAGATCATGTACGCGACGCGCGCCACGACGTCGGCGGCGCGTCCCCCTCCGATCATGTTCGCGATCGACGCCGACAACTCGACAGGGAACGCGGTCCAGTGCTCGCCCCGCCTGACGAGCAGCGGCTGGCCGTCGACGAAGGTCCAGATGCTGCGATCTCCGCGGACGTAGAACCCGACGCCCCCGAACGCGGCCGTCGCGGCTGCGACCAACGAGCCGCTGTCGGTCCACGCATCGTCTTGTGCGCTTCGTGCCGTTTGCGCATCGCCTCCCGCCGCAGCAGGACGCGGCGCCAACCGCTCGAACCGGTGGCGCTGGATCTCGGTTCTCGCCCGACCGAGCGGGTCGACCAGCAGCACCGACCGCCTCCCGTCGAACAGGAGGGGGGCGCGCTTCGCGGCCCGGAGGTCGTCGGGGTAGCGCAGCACCAGACGCGGCACGTCGTCGAGCACATCGGCGATGACGACCCCGTGCGTCAGGTCGTGCGCCTCCACACGGCTGCCGCTCACCTCGATGAGGTAGTCGATGACGCCGGCGACGAGGCCGCGCGGAGGATGGCCCTCGTCCGTTCGGATCCGTGGCGTCAGGTACGCCCGCAGGATCTCGGACGCGACCGTGTCTCGCACCGCGCGCCGAAGCGCCGGGGTCAGCACGTCACGTTCGGTGCGCAACTGCGCGGCCGCGCGGAGGGCCGCGGCCGGGAGATGGCGGAGCAACTGCCCGAGCGCCGTGGGCCCGCCGCCGACGAGGCGCGCGACGCGGTCGTTGAGCGCGATGGTGACGGTCGCGCGCCACCCCGGCGGGCCAGGAGCGGTCGCGGACGCGACGGCCTCTGACGAAGGCGACTCATCCCGCTCGGCACCATCGGGCACATACGTAACGGAGACGGCCGCACCGAAGAGCAGATCGCGCAGCGCGTCTGCGGCCGCCTCACCCACAGGGTCGTGCGGACGTTCAGCGCGATGTGCAGAAGGCGACTCGCTCACCGCCTCATCATGGCCACCCGCCGCTCGCTACCTCGACCGCGCGTGCGCCGCCGGCAGGGGCGAACGGCGTACGCCTCGATCGGCGGACGCTGTTGATCGTC
>DATLGL010000058.1:0-25094 GCA_035540495.1 Acidimicrobiales bacterium | reverse complement strand
CGATGGGTCAGGCGAGCGTTACCGTGCAACTGAGCCTCCTGGGGGAACGTGCGTCTTGTGGAAGAGCCACACGTTCGCCCGGAGGCTCAGCTCATCGGTGGACCCGGAGTGTCAGCAACGTCCGTGGTCACTACAACTAGGTCGTCCGCCGGTCGGGCCCGCATGCGGAGCTACCTCATGGCCGTTCCTACAGTGAGCGGGCGAGCGGGCCTTCAATCCCGAAGGTGATGCCCGGGTTCTCTTGCACGCTCACGTAGAGGCGCTTACCGCTCGGGTCGAACGTTGGCCCGGTTAGCTCTGACGGCGTGCCGCAGTACTGGAGGAACGGGGTCACCCAGCCGTCGGGGCGGAGGGTCACGAGTTGCATGTCGCCGCCATCCTCAGCGACGAAGATCTCGCCGGCCCTCGACGCGACCACGTTGTCGACACCGCTCAGCATCGGCGTGGGGCCGGTGCTCCAGTCGTAGACCGTCATGAGGGTGTTCGTCCTCGGCTCGTACGACCAGACGCGGTTGTCGCCCTTGGTGGTGAAGCCCGCCGCATCCGTCGCCTCCTGAGCGATCTGAGAGGCCGGTTCTCGGGCGCTTGTCGCCGATCTCGACACAGAACCGGTCGACGCTCGCCTGGGCCTCCGCTGGCGAGGCGACCCGAGCGCTGCGCCACCACCGCCGGGTGAGGAAGTCGATGTTCTTCTCACCGCTTCGCGGTGCCGCGAAGGCGGCGGAGGATCTCCTCGATGCCCACCACGAGATGGGCCTGGTCGTCGGAATCGGAGAACCACGCCCGAGCCCGGCTCGAGTGCGACAACGCGCCCACCAACACGTAGGCCTTCGCTCCCCACGGGGTGTCGTCGAGCTCGAGCCAGTCCCACCGGGAGTGCCGCGAACAGGCAGTTTCTCACAGACGTCTTCTCGGAGATCGGCTCGTTCGAGGCGGCACCGAAACAGTTGCATGACGGTCGGACCTCGTTCCGAAGGTTCCGTGCGATCAGCAACGAGAAGATCGTGAAGAGGGCGAGCGTCGCCACCAAAGCTGAGTTAGGCGGTGCGTCCGCTGATCAAGGCGAATGCGAGGCAGAGTTCCACCGGCGCGAGCAGCCAACCAACGGCCGTGGCAGCTCTCCCTCTGACTCCTAGACCGAGTGCTGCGGTACGCACTGTGGAAGGCGAGCTCATCTTCGCCACTGCGGCGGAACCGAGGACGGCAATCAGCAAGAAGCGAACTAGAAGCGCCACGTCTTCCACGAGTCGATGGTACCGAGGGGTTGCACGAGAGCTGACCAGCTGCGCTGGACCAGCTTCTCCATCTTTGGCGCGCGGACGTGCGGGAGCCTCGGGAGGTCACCGTGCTTCGATCCAGAAGGAGTAGTTACCGTCCTGCGAGTAAGCCTGGTAACGAGCGGAGGCAGGGGGCGGCGGGGGGCGGTCACCTCCCGTGAGGTATCGGGCCAAGAACACTGCGGTGAAGTCCCCGTACGCGCGCTGAAGCTTCGTTTCGTGGACAACTGCGACGCCTTCGATCTGTCTGTTCAGGAGCTCAAACCCTCCGGGAGAGATCGCGGGCACGACCACGGTGACATGGGCTTGGTCAGCGTTAGCGAGTCGCTCGACCTCATCAGCGGCGCGGCCGACGAAGTCGTCCCACTCGTCTGCTCCACCATCGAGGGGACTCATCCCGTAGAGGCGGTAGTGCGATATCGGCTGCGGCCGGTCGTCGATGAGTTGCGATGCGTACGGCAGGACGAGGTGCACCGCAGCGACAAAGCCTGCTAACGCGATCCAACGGCCTCGCAGGACAGATGCGACGGCTGGACCTACTGCGACGAACACGAGAAACAGTGCCGTCTCGTAGCCGTACACGTCGTAAGCGAGATCTCGCCCAATGGCCGTGACCACCCCGCCTGCGGCTGCGAGTGCTAGCGCGATCCGTGCGAGCGGGTCGTGGCGAAACTTGCCCGCGAGCATTGCGACCGCAGCGGCGGTGGCAATCCCAAGAGGAAAGGCTCCGGCAACAGCGCGAATTCGAAGTGTCGACTTCGTCTGGAGTTGCGCCGCGATGTGCGAGCTGGCCGCGTCAACGTTCACTAGCCACCACGCGACTTGCGCAGATACGGCAACGGTGGCCACGACGACGAGTCCGAGCTCCCAACGGTTGCGGGCCTTGGTCACGTCACGACCCACGGCGGCTACGAACGCGACCAGGAAGAACAGTGCCGCAGGATGGATCACCGCGCCGAGCAGGAGGGCACCGGCGGCGCCAGTGGTACGGCGCCTCGCGGCCAGTGCGAAGGCTGCGGCGACGACTGCCAGCACGAGTGCTTCCATCCGTGCGAAGTTGCCGACGAAGACTGTGTGCGGGCTCAAGAGCCATGCCACCGAGGCGGCGCCGGCGACTACGAGCCCCATCCGACGCTTCGCCGCCGAGAAGAAGGCACCCGCGGCGGCGGCCGTGGCGACGAAGCTGAGCCAACGGGCTGAGTCGAGCGACAGGGTCCCCGTCAGGCGCCACCAAGCAGCGACGATGAGCGGATAGCCGTCGGCCATCCAGAAGATCCCCTTCGGCTGATCGAGTTCCGGTACTCGGAACGACGAGCGCAGCAACAACGCTCTGGCCGAGATGAGGAAATGTGACTCGTCAGACCACGGCGCCGGCACCCTGGTTCCTGCATAGATGTGAACGGCAGCGGCAACTGCAACGGCGCCGGCCGCCGCTATCACTGTCGCAAGGACCGTCCTTGGGCGCTCATCCAATGCCGTTCTCTCCATCGCCCGAGGGTTCGCGCCGCGCCGTTCGTGTCTTGCGTAGCGCCCACGTGGCGGACGCAGCCGCGAGGCGCCACCAGCGCCGCGGGTACGACAACGCGAGGCCGAGAGCGCCGCTGCGCGCGCGAGGGTCGTACTCCCGCTGGAACTCCGGCGGTGGCAGGAGCTTGTGCAGTCCGAGGGAGAGCCGCTTGCGCAGGGGCAATCCCGCCAACCACTCGAGGCTGCGGTCGACGTTGTGGTGTTCGTCGCGATGCAGAGGGTCGAGGCCGATCCGATTCTGCACCAGTCGCCCGGTGCCCACGCGGCTGAGGCCTTCGGTGAACGGGCGAAGACCATCGAGTGCTCCCGCGAGTTCTGCGGCGAGCGACCACTCGTCGATGCTGGTCACGTCGAGCGCTCGGCGCAAGTCCTCGAGTGGTTTCTCTTCGTCGTGGTGTTGCGCGGCGTGGAGCGCGAGGTGCAGCAACAACCCAACGGTCGACAGCGTCGGCACGCGGTGCCCGAAGAGCGTGATGCTGCCGGCAGCTTGCGACAAGGTCTGCCACACCTGCTCAGTGGGAGCCTCGAGTCCCTGGAGAGTGACGTGAACGTCGACCATCCGGCCGTCGCTGCGTTGGTACGTCGTGGCGTGCCAAGGCCGATCGCCCTTGAGCACCACGTTCGGGCGACGCCTGTAGCCGAGCCGCAACAGGATGTCGTGTGCGCCGTCTGTTGCGGTTGCAGGGATGAGCAGGTCGGTATCGCCGTACGGCCGCTCGTCGTCCGGATACAGCCACGCAGCGAGCACGGGCCCCTTCAGCAGTCGGAACTCGATGTCTTCGTCAGCGAAGGCTTTGCTCACTTCGACGGTCGCTGCATCGATGGCGAGCGTGACCACTGCGGAGAAGTCACGCGGCACCCATCGCCTCCAAGAGCCGGTCGACCGTTCGCGAGCGCGGCGGTTGCATCACGATGAACGGAGCAGCCAGGAGGTCGAGGTAGGCACGAGGGTCGGCACGCAGCGGCCCATCCACGGAGTGACGTGCCAGCCGCCTGACGCGCTCGGTCGCGGGCACGTGCTCAGGCTGATTTGGCGCCGCGGCGTCGAGCTCGATTACTCCACCGAGCGGTGCTGCAGATGTGGGCGGGAGGCGCAGGCGGAGCCGAGCGTCGCGCACGACGTCGCCCTCAAGGCCGACGAGCTCTGCCACGTCGAGCCGTAGGTCGATCGACCTCGGGCCGGGCCAGATCATGCCGTCGCCAAGCACGATGAGGTCGTCGGTGAGGACTCGCCACGATGCCGCGTGCAGCAGGCCCAGAGCAGTGCTCTTGCCGCTGAGCTTGGTACCGAGGAGGAGCCATGCAGCACCCGTCGGTCCGACGAACGCTCCACCGTGGAGGGAGGCTGCTTCGGTCGCCAGCAGATGAATCGTGAAGTAGCCCAGCCCCGGGTGCACGAGCTCTGCTTCGTCGAGCCGTTCGACGTTCAGTCTGACGGCGTTGCCTGCGACCGACACGCTCCCGCCCCACGCGTTGAAGGTCGCGGGCTCGCACTGGTGGTCAGTCGCGATCACCTCGACCGTGCGCGCGTCGGGGATCTGTGGGTGCAGGTATCGCGCCACGGAGCGGGAGGCCATGAGTGGGCCCCGCCAGTTGATTCCGTACGCGGATCCCGCGACCTGCACCGCTGTAGTTTGCAGGAGATCGACCTCACCCCGACCGTTGATGAGATCCTGTCGGGGTCTGTCGTGGGTGGTCACCGACGGCACTTGCCCTCCACTTCTGAACCACCCGCCCAGGCTCTCGAGAGAGTGGTGCTCGATGCCGTAGCGGAGTTTGATCAGGCGTACGTCAGCTTCTCCGGCGGAATCGACTCCACGCTCGTCCTCTCCGTCGCGGTGGCGGTCGCCCGTCGGGCAGGCCTGCCGGAGCCGATCCCCGTCACACTCTGTTTCCCTTCGGTGAATACGGCGCAGGAAGGCGAATGGCAACAACGGGTTGTCGAGGCACTGGCTCTTCGTGAGTGGGAGAGGATCGTTGTCGACGACCAGCTCGATTTCGTCGGCCCGTACGCCGAGCGGCACCTGACTGCACATGGCGTCTTGTTTCCGCCGAACGTGCACTTCCACGCGCCGATGCTCGACTTTGCCCGCGGTGGCGTACTTCTGACGGGCCTCGACGGTGATGGCGTCCTCGGCAGTTGGAAGTACGGGCACCTTTGGACCCGCCGGCTGAACACGTACAAGGGAGTGGTAGCGGCCGAGGCGCTTGCTACGACCTTCGCGAGGCCCCTGCTGCGGCGGAAGCCCCGTCACGATGGCTATGAGTGGCTCGTGCCGGAGGTGCGTAGCCGCATGTTGCTCCGCGACGCGGAGGAGCGTTGGGACGAACCAATCGTCTGGCGGGCGCGGGAGGAGTGGGTCGCCGGACGGCGCTATCTCAACATGGCCGAGCACTCGCTCGGGCTGGTGGCCGCCGCGAGCGGAGCGGCCGTGCACCACCCGCTTCTAGATCCTCGCTTCATCGGAGCCCTCGCCTCGCTTCGACCGATTCGTGGGTGGCCGAACCGAGCGACGCTTGTCAGAGACTTGTTCGCCGATCACCTCCCAGTGCCGGTTTTTCAGCGACGCACCAAGGCGACGTTTGACGACGCCGTCTACTGCGACGCCTCGAAGGCTGTAATGGCGCGAGCCGGGACCGATAAGCTCCCGCCAGAAGTAGACGGACCCAGGCTGGTGCACGTTCTTCGGTCTGGCGATGCCGGGCCCCTGGGGATGCTCATTCAGCATCTCTGGCTCGCTGAACGATGACTCGCTAACCTCGCGCCATGGACAACACGGCGGAAATCGGCGGTTCCAGCGACAGTGAGACGTATGAGCCCCCGGCGATCGTCATCTTGGGCTCACTCGCCGATCTCACGAAGGGTGTTGGCGGGACCAAGACGGACGCAGCGTTGAATGCCAGCAGCGTCCTCAGTCCGCTGACCTAGGCGGACGTCTGTAGATCTCGACGTAGTCGGTGTGGCGGTCGAACTCGCCATCTATCCACGCGTGGGCTTCGAATCCTTGATCTGTGCGTACACCGACGACAACGTCGTGTGCCTCACCGCGGGTGAGTCGCCACTGCTGGTCTAGGAGTGCGCCCTCCAGGCAGCTGAGCCTCCGCACGCGCTTTACGGCGCGGACGGCGAATGTCGCGTGTCCTGACGATCGCGGCGCGGGTGAGATTGTGCCTGTGCGGATGTCGCCCGTTCGGACGAGTCTCCGGGCCTCCGCCGCAGCGCGCCAAGCCCAGAGAAGTGCCCGCAGCATCAGTTCAGGAGGCGAGTAGATCGTGGGTGCGCAGCTCGTCGACCAGCGCAGCCACGTCGCGAGCAGCAGTCTCCGACGGCAGATCATGCGCGCCCTGTAGCGCCTCGACGAGCTCCTGCTCCGTCGCTCCCTCGACCAGCATCCGCCACAACGGAGCGGCTGTGCGGTTGAGGGAGAAGTAGGTCGACGAGCCGAGGTCGAGGACGATGATCTCGCCGTCGACGTTGCGCCACTCGACGTCGCCTCGGACCTGCAGCCGCATAGTCGAAGCGTACGCGGCGGTTATGTGCCGCGCGTTCGGTCCGTTCGGCTCGTGCTCACGCGCACGAGCCCCCGTCCTCCGCGCTTCGCCTCGTACGCCGCGTCGTCTGCGGCGGCTAGTGCCTCGTTCGGATCGTGAGGTAGGGCGTGTTTGTCGAAGACGGCCACGCCGATGCTCGCACCGACGCGAGCGACGTTGCCGTCGTCGAGCGGGATCTTTTCGGAGCACGCCGCCAACAGCCGCTCGCAGGTCGCGACCGCCGCGGCTGCATCAACACCTGAAAGCACGAGAGTGAACTCGTCGCCGCCTGTTCGCGCCACGACGTCCTCAGTTCGCGAAGCGGCTTCGAGGCGACGGGCAATGCGAACGAGCACGGCGTCACCGGCCGCGTGGCCGAATTGATCGTTCACTGCCTTGAACAAGTCGAGGTCGACCACAACGACCGCGAACGGCTCTCCGCGGCGAGAGAGTCGAGCGATCGCGGCGCGCAGCGCAGAGTCGAGTGCTCGCCGATTCGCGAGGCCGGTGAGAGCGTCGTGAGTTGCACCCTCCTGCGCGCGGAGAAACCTGCGTGACGCAGCGACCACCGCAAACAGCGGTGGCGCGAGCAGCAAAGGGCCCCACTCGGCATGACGAGAGGCAAGCGCCGCAGTGGCCGCCAGACAGAACGACAGCCCGCCCGTGACAACCGGCGGTGCGATGGCCGCCGAGGCTTGGCGAACGGGGAGATCGCCGTCGATCAGTGCCAGGCCGAGCTGCAAGACCACCATGACCGCCACGTATGTCGCACAGGCGGCCGCACCTCGCGCTAGCAGCTGAGCAACTTCAGGCTGGTCCGTGGTTGGTATCACGAGAACGGCGCCCGCGGCAGCGACCGCGTACACGGAGGCCTGGACGATGCAACTCCACCACCTCCTCCAGTCGCGCGGCTCCAGCAACAGGGGGAGCCCGACCGCGCTGCCTAGAGCGATTCCTGTGAGCGCTGTCGCCTGCGGCAGCACGAGCAGTGCGGTGAAGACGATTGGTCCATCCAGCACCATGTCGAAGCGGCGGCCTGCGACCACTGCGATCGGCCATCGCCAGGCAACAGCGAGAAGGCCCACGACGATCGCTGCTCGGGCGTCGGCGCCTGGCGCCAGGATCGAGGCGGCCGCCGCGCCGGTCACGATCTGCGGGAACTGGTACCAGCGAACCCGCCAGGTTCTTTCCGCCACTGCGCCGAGGATGGCACATGACGTGTCGGCGAACGCGGTGGTGCGCGCCGACTGAACGACGAAGGTGGAAAGACTGGGTCCGACCGCTCGAGCGGCGTCCGGCCTGCTCATGACCGGTACCGTGGCGGAAATCCTCGAGACGGCTGGGAGCGGCGGGCAAAACATGTTGAAGAAGCTCACGACCATGTGGTCGGCGCGCAGTGCTGGGCAGAAGATCGGCGGCGCCTTGCTCGGGCCGCTGCTCGTAGGAGTTGTCCTGATCGGCGTGGAGCAGGCGGTGACGGACGACCGAGACGATGTGGAGGCTGTCTTGCGCGCGGCGCAGAGCGCGCCCGCAGTGTCCGAGAACCTCGAAGTATCTGATCTTGCGGTCATTCCGACCGAGGTGACGGAGGTGCTCACGGACGACCTTGGCGGCAGTTCGGAGGAACGCACCGTTGAGTGGGAAGCGATCGACATCGCCGTTCGGAACAAAGGGACGGCGATCTCGATGATCGACCGAGCAGAGGTGCGCGTGCTCGAGCGCATGCTCGTGCCGTCGTGCCGAGCGGAGGGCGGGCTGGTTGAGATATCCGGCCGCTACTCGATCATGCTCACTGACTCCGACACCGTCGGCACGACCCGCGAGGCCACGGTGCGACAGGGTGTACCGGCGAATGCCGTCGACAGGTTCCAGCTCACGGTGGGCGGTCCGCCGCGCTTCGGTGGCGAACCCGGTGTGCTGGTGCAGGTCGAGGTGCTGCTCTACCACGACAACGTGCGGACGCCGCTGAATGCCGGCAAGGCCGTCCTGATGCCGGTGGGTATCGCAGAGTCAGCGACGGATCCCGTCGCAGCCGAGGATCCGGGCTGCGTCCGCGACAACCTGCAGCGGCTCAAGCGATGGAAGAACATCGACGGCGCCAGGTCATCCTTTGTGAAGGACTTGCTCGAGGATGTCGTCGCTGGTTCGCCGTAGATGGTGGCGTAGCGCCTGACTCGGCCGCCCGCAGGTCTTACAGTGGGCACTTCGGACAAAGAGCGGGGGACGTGGCGGGATGAAGGTGCGGGGGCCGGCGTTCGCCGGCGCGGTGTTGGTGAGCGCGGTCGCGCTCGTGGTTGCAGGCGTCGTGCTGTTGAGCGCGACGGGCGGAGAGGTCGAGGCCGCACCACAGGAGCGGGCCGACTACGTGCCCTTCCTCGGCGAGTTCAACATGTCGTGCACGTGGGGCACGCCGTCCGGCGCTCGCAACCCGTGCCGGATGAACGGCGTCGAGTACCACCCGTACAAGGCGCTCGACTTCCAGCTGCCGAACAAGACGGCGGTGACCGCCGCAGGCGCCGGTGTCGTCACCTTCGCCGGTGATACCGGCAAGGCGGCGGGCTTCGGGATCGCCGTGCTCGTTTACCACTCCGGCGACAACCGCACGTCGCTGTACGCACACCTCGACAGCCACAGCGTCTCGAAGGGCGAGAGGGTTCTCGCCGGTCAGCCGCTGGGCCTGTCGGGCAGAACGGGGCTGTCGATTGGTGGTGGCGGCGGGTACCACCTCCACTACGCCGAGGCGCCCGACCGGCGCGAGCGTGCCTGGGGCCGCGGCGGCCCCGGCGTCGACCCCGGCTCGATGATCGGCACCCGGCAGGGCCGCCGCGTGGCCTATCCGCAGGCCATGGGTGTGTCGAACTGGACCGCCGTGAACCTCGATCCCGACGTGGCTCCCCGGAACCCGCACCGCATCGGCCGGGAGCGGATGCCCGAGCTGCCCGGTGACTGGGCGGGGTACATCGTCCACTGGGACGGCGACCGCAAGGCCCAGAAGACGTCGTGGCTCGTCAGCCCGAGGTTCCTCCGCAATCACATCGAGTCGTCGGCGCAGTTCAACTGCCTCAAGAACTCGCACCCGGGCCCGGTGAAGCTGCCGTCAGCGACGCTCGACCAGCTCGTCGATCAGCGGCATCAGCCCGTGACGGAGTGCGCTGACCGCCCTGCTGGGCAGTCGAACTCGGAAGTCGCCGCGGCGCCGGTTGCCACGCTTGCGCCGCTTCCTCCGTCGCCGCACTCGACGATGGCGACGTTGCCGCCTGCGCCGCCGGGCGGTCAGTCGTCGGGCACGGCGGCGTCGCAACCGAAGGCAGATCCCCCTGCTCAGCCGCCCCCGACGACGTCCGCGCCGGCTGCGGCGGGCGATCCGCCGCCGTCGACGCCGCCGTCGACCACCGCCCCGTCGGGCCCTCCGCCGTCCGAGGCTCCGAAACCTCCGTCGACCACGATGACGAGCGCGAGCCTCGTTGCCGACCGCACGATTCGCGGCACGTTCTCGGTGACGTCGTCGCAGCCCGTGACGCGATGCGTGCTGGTGGTGCAGGGCGTGCGCGAGGTCGCGGGGGCCTGCTCGTCGATCGACGTCGGGAGCCTCGCGTACTCGACGACCTACACCGTCTACGCGTATGCGGAGAGCTCAGCGGGCCGGGGCCCGAACAGCAACACGCTCACGGTGCGGACCAACGACGCGCCTCCGCCGCCTCCTCCGCCTCCGCCCACGATCAGCTTGTCGAAGGGTGCGCGTGCCACCTACGGCTACTGGTACTCCGTCGTGCTGTCGAACTTCGCTCCGGGGTCGCAGGTCACGGTCGCCTGCCACGACTCACGCGACCGGAACTTCTACACGCAGACGTTCACGATCGGCGGTGACGGTCGAGCCGCGGACTCGACACTGTGCTACTCAGCCGACGGTCCGGACCACTGGGTGACGGGGGGCGGCGTCGAGTCGAACCACGTGTCTTGGTGAAGCTGCTGGCCGTCAGGGGCGCATCAGGTATGATGACGGGTGATGCGCACGACGTTGAATCTCGATGACGACGTCGCTGAGCGGCTCACGGAGTTGGCCCGTCGGCGGGGGACGTCGGTGTCTCGCGTCGCCAACGAGTTGGTGCGGGCGGGGCTCCGTGCGACGGCGGCGCGCACTCGGTCGCAGCCCTACGACCCGCCGGTGCTGCGAAGTGGTCGTGCGCTCGTCGACGTGACCGACATCGCCGCAGCGCTCGAGCGCCTCGAGGATGAGTGACCCGGCCGCGCTCGTCGACGCGAACCTGCTGATCTGGGCGCACCACGAGGGGTTCCGCCAGCACGAGGCGGCGCGCGCCTGGTGGCGGGACACCTTGAGCCGGGCGCCGATGGTCGGCATCCCGTGGGCATCGGTGCTCGCGTTCGTCCGCATATCCACCCACCCGCGAGCGCTGTCGACTCCATCGTCACTGGAAGACGTGTGGGCCGTGGTCGAGTCGTGGCTCGACCGCGACAACGTGTGGGTGCCCGTGCCCACCGACCGGCATCGGAGCCTGCTGGGTGAGCTCCTGCTCTCTGGACGCGCGACCGGCAACCACACCACGGACGCCCATCTTGCTGCGCTGGCGATCGAGTGGGGGCTCGAGCTGCTGAGCGCGGACCGCGACTTCGCCCGCTACCCGGGCCTGCGCTGGCGAGACCCTCTCGACTGACCGGGTCTTGAACTTGGTAGTC
Source organism: Acidimicrobiales bacterium (assembly GCA_035540495.1). GTDB lineage: Bacteria > Actinomycetota > Acidimicrobiia > Acidimicrobiales > CADCTF01 > DASVEG01. The sequence continues at coordinate 14,064 of DATLGL010000058.1, read as the reverse complement.
ACAGGCTTCGACGGGCGATGACCTCCCGCGCTCGGCGGTCGCTGTGCCGCGCGGCGTGGCGCCCGATGGGCTCGTTACGCTGATCAGCATGGGCGAGTGCCGTTACGAGCCCGGTGCGCTTGATCCGCTGATCGATCTCGTCCGCGAACGCGAGACGGATGAAGTGCAGGAACGAGCGGACCGGCTCTGGCGTCAGACCAAAGTCCTGATGGCGGCATCGGGTCTCCTCAACGCGGCGACTGCGTGGTACGTCGCTTGGGAACTCGGACGTCGCCGCTGAGGCGTATGCGCCGGCTGCCGCGCTTCGGCAACGCTCTTTAATCAAGCCCGGACAAGCCAGCGCAGCGCCTGGTTCCTGTCCGACCCTCGTAGTACGCTGACCGAACATACGTTCGCAATCGTCGCTGGGGAGTGCCGATGCGGTTGTTCGATGACGAAGTGCGCCTGTCGGCGGAGGTGGGGGTCGAAGCGGCCGCGTTGCCGCGGGAGCGGCTCGAGGCGGAGCTGTGCCTGTTGGCGGCGCACGACACGTCGTTGATGTACCGGCGGCTGGTGATGCTGGCGGAGTTCGAGCGTCGCGAGTTGGCCGGGAGTTGGGGGATGGCGTCGACGGCTGCGTGGTTGTCGTGGCAGACGGGTCTCGACACTCGCACCGCACGCGAGCAGGTGCGGGTGGCGCGGCGGTTGCCGTCGTTGTCGCTGGTGTCGGAGGCGATGGCTCGCGGGCTGCTGTCGTATTCGAAGGTGCGGGCGTTGACCCGGTTCGCTACTGCGGCGGCGGAGGCCGAGCTCGTCGAGTTGGCCGCGCATACGACCGCGGCGCAGTTGGAGACGATCGCCAGGATCACCACCCGTGGGCTGTCGGCGGAGTTGGGAGGGGCGGGCGATGGCCGCGAGCCGGAGTCGATCATCACGTCGTATCCGGGCGATGCGGGCATGTCGGTGATCTACGCGCGGTTGCCGTCCGACGACGCGGCGATGGTGATGGCGTGGCTCGACGGGCTGATCCGGCAGGCAGGAGCGGCGGGTGGCGGCGGTTCCGCGGAGCCGCCTTCGGTGGAGGACGCGGCGCCGGGGGAGGACGTGGCGCCGGTGCCGGGGGCGGTGGCGCCGTGTTTGAAGGACGTGGACGACGGCGCGGTCGCGGGCGTGGACGTCGACAGCGATCTCGAGGACGAGGACGAGGACGACGTCCAGTGGCGGGGCGAGCCGGGTGATCCGGTGCTGGTCGGCGGCGTCTGGGTGTATCCCGACGATGACGAACACGACGCCGGTGGCGATGTAGGGGTGGGCGGTTCCGCGGGACCGGACGGCGAGGCGTCGGTGCCGCCGGTGGCGGTGTGCGCCGAGGGTCGCCCGAGCGTGGCCCACCAGCGGGCGGAGGTGTTCGTCGATGCCGTCGACGCGTTGATGTCGGGTTCGGATGCGTGTGGGTGCGGTGGGGGTGCGGCGGGCGTGCAGGTGAACGACCGCTTCCTTATCAACGTGATCGCGGATCTGTCGGTGTTCGACGGCACGGCGACGTCGGCGGGCGGGCAGTTGAACCTCATAGACGACGGCTCGGCGATCTCGTCGGACGTTGTGCGTCGCCTGGCGTGCAACGAGCCGCTGGCGTTGGTGGTGAAGGACCGCGAAGGCAACCCGCTCTACATGGGTCGGAAGATCCGGTTGGCGAACCGCCGGCAGCGTCGGGCGGCGCTGGCTCGTTCGAAGGGGATGTGCGGGTTCCCGATGTGCGAGCGGCGAGCGAGGCTGCAGGTCCACCACACCGATCCGTGGGCCCCGGGGGGACGTACCGACATCGATCAGTTGGTGCCGCTGTGCAGGTTCCACCATCGCTGCGTCCATCACGACGGCTTCGAGGTGCGCCCCGTGCCGGGCGGGTTCGCGTTCTTCACTCCCGACGGGCGCGAGATCGTCGAGACGCCTGAGCCGGCGGCCGGCCAGTTGTCGCTCGAGCAGATCCGGGAGATGTTGCGCCGCCCGCTCCGACGCTCGCCCGAGTCATCGAGCCCGTGGGGCGGCGACGGCGAGCGCCTCGACCTCGACCTCACGATGTCAGGCGTGTTCAGCGTCCTCGCCCGAGCATCGTGACCGGAAGCGGTCAACGGGCCGACTGGACTAGACTTAGTCTATGCTGGTCAACATCCACGAGGCGAAGACGCACTTCTCGAAGCTCGTCGAGCGGGTGGCCGCGGGCGAGGAGATCGTCATCGGGAGGGCCGGTAGGCCCGTCGCTCGACTCGTGCCCTACCGGCCGACTGGCGCGCCGCGCCGGGCGGGGATGTGGAGAGGCAAGGTCGACATCGCCGCCGACTTCGACGACACGCCGGCCGAAGTGATCGACATGTTCGAAGGGTGACGCTCCTCCTCGACACCCACGCGTTGCTCTGGTGGCTGGATGGCCGGCGGCTCGACGGTGCGGCCAAGTCTGCGATCGCGGATCCGCAACGACTGGTGTTGGTGAGCGCGGTCTCGATCTGGGAGGCAGCCATCAAAGCGTCGCTCGGGAAGCTGACGGTTCCCGGGTCGTTGCGCGAGGCGGCGGAGGCCTCGGGGTTCGATCTGTTGTCGATCACGGCCGAGCACGCCGAGGTGGCCGGGGCGCTGCCCGAGGTCCACCGCGATCCCTTCGATCGCATGCTCGTGGCACAGGCGATGGTCGAGGACTGCACCATCGTCAGCCGCGACCCGGTCTTCGGTCGCTATGCCGTGTCGACCCTGATCTGCTGAGGGGAGGTCGCTGACACGACCGTCGCCGTGACGTCGCTGTAGTCGATGAACACCAAATCAACGGTGAGGTCACCGCTCGCGGCCCGAAACGCGGCGCGCACGCCGTCGAGGAAGGCGGCGCACTTGCTCGTCACGCCGTTCGCCAGCGTCAGCTCGACCGTCGTCGCCTTGCCCCGGCCGGTGATGGTCCCGGCGAGCGGCTTCGCGGGGTTCGCCCACGAGTCCCATCCGCGCGAGGTCGATGGTGGCGGCGGCGACGTTGGCGACAGTGATGTCGAACGCGTTCCGCACCGGTGCCGGCGTGGGCGTGAGCACGAGCCCGTCACGGATGAGGTTTGGGCTCGGATCGTCGGCTATCGGCGTCGCGATCGGTTCGCCCATCCCCAAGCCGTGGGTGCTGGCGTCGACCTGCGTTGGACGGGGAAGGCGATGGCCGCGAGCCCGCGGTCGATCATCACGTCGCACGGGCGACGCGGGCATGTCGGTGATCTACGAGCCGTTGCCGTCCGACGACGCGGTGATGGTGGTGGCGTGGCTCGACGGGCTGACCCGGCAGGCCGGAGCGGCGGGTGGGGGGTTCCGCGGAGCCGCCTTGGGTGGAGGACGAGGCGCACTCTTGGGTGAGGCGGGTTCCGGGGCAACGCAACGACGACGCCACCGCTCTGCGCTGGCCATCGAACAGAGCGCCACGGTCGTCAGCTACGACATCGACTTCGCGAGGTTCGCCGGCGTTTGGGCCGAATCTCCGAGGCGTTCATGCCTTCGCCGACGTCGGAGACGATCGCCCGGCCGCGACACGTGAGGCGACGAGGGCGCGCACGTCAGGCGAAGACTCCGCTATGCGGTGCCCAGAATCCTGCTCGCGACAGTGACTGCCTCGTCGGCGACAGCCTCGACGCCCGCGGTCACGCCTGCTTCGAAAGCGGCGTCGAAGGCCTTGTCGCCCACGAGACGCCGGACGGATGCCTCCGACTCGACGCATCCCCAGGGATCGGCGGAACCCGTCCGCCCCGTTCCCCGATCGGCCCGCCCCGACTGGATGGTCGAGGCCGCGCCGAGCAGGCGGGCCGCGACCAGGCAGTTGTCGCGATCGATGCCCGACGCCATCACCGCGGCGATGCCCTCGAGATGGGAACTGAGGGCCTCGGCATCGCCGAGGTCGCGGGCGCCCGCGAGTCCGTCGCGATGGAGTCGGAGCGCTTCGTCGTGGCGTCCTTCGATCCGCTCGAGGCACGCGAGCAGAGACGTCGTGATGCTCACGCTGCGGCGGTCGCCGACGCTCTCGAGCAGCCCGATCGCTTCGTCGAGCAGCGCCCGTGCTTCGTCGGTGTCGCCCAGGGAGATGTCGCACTTCGCCACGTTGTGGAGGCTCTGCCCGACGACTCGGACGTTGCCGGCGGCCCGCATGATCTCGAGGTGCTCGCGGTAGTAGGCGCGGGCCCGCTCTTCGTCTCCTTCGATCGACGCCAGCGCGCCCAGGTTGTTGAGGGTGAGCGCGATCGACCGCTGGTCGCCCAGCCGGCGGCGGATCGCCAGCGACTCCTCGAGCAGCGGCCGCGCCGCGTCGACGTCGTCGGCTGCCAGGTGGACGGTCGCGATCGCGTTGAGCGCGCGACCGACCTCCCCCTCGAGCGCGGCCGATCGCGCGACGTCGAGCTGACGGCGGTGGTGTGCAGCGGCCGCATCGAGATCGCCCTGGATGCGCGCGATCGTTCCCGCGCCCGTGAGCGCTCGCAGGGCCACCATCGGATCGACGGTGCCGAGGTCGGCGACGGCGATCGCCCGTTCCAGCCAGGTGCGGCCTTCGGCGAGGTGGCCGCGCACCCCGAAGAACTGGGCGAGCAGCCCAGCCAGCTCCAGGCCGTCGTCGGGCCGGACCGTGATCGCCCAGTCGAGCCCGACGCGCAGGTTCGGCAGCTGGTCGTCGAGATGATCGAGCGTGGCCGCCTGACGCGGTCCGCTCAGGTCGGGGAGCGCGGCCGCCGCCGTCGTCAGGCTCCACGACACGACGCGATCGCGCGTGGCCGCGACCTCTTCCGCCTCGACCAGCTTCTCGTGCGCGAACTCGCGGACCGACTCGAGCATCCGCAGACGCAGGCTCCCGTCGTCACAGGGCAACACCGTCAGGAGCGACTTGCGGGCCAGCGCGTCGATGAGATCGCCGGTGCCCACGTCGTCGGGTCCGTCTCCCGCGACCGAGGCGCCAGCGTCGATCGACCACGGACCAGCGAACACCGAGAGCCGTCGGAGCACGGCTCGTTCCGGCTCGTCGAGCAGGTCGTACGACCAGGCGATCGCCGCTCGCAGCGACCGCTGGCGAGGCTCGGCGTTGCGCGGCCCTCCGGCGAGCAGGCGGAAGCGGTCGTCGATGCGAGCCGCGATCTGGTCGACGGACAACGACGCGGCGCGTGCCGCGGCGAGCTCGATCGCCAACGGCACCGAATCGAGCCGCTGGCACAGGTCGACAACCGCGGCGTGGTCGGCCTCGCTGAACACGGCGTCGGTGCGAACGAGCGCGGCCCGGTCGGCGAACAGGCGGGCGGCGTCGCTGGGAGCGAGGGGCGGCACCGGCCAGACCCGCTCGCCTCGCACGTTCAACGCCTCACGAGAGGTGGCCAGCACGGTGACATTCGGCGTTGCCGACAACAGGCTGCCCACGACGCGAGCGACGGAGTCGACGACGTGCTCGCAGTTGTCGACCACGAGGAGCACGTGACGCGCGCCGATCGCCGTCACGAGCTCGCCGACGTCGCCGACGTCGTTGGCGGAGTCGGACGTAGCGACGCGCAACGCGCGTGCGGCCGCGCGCACGACCGCTGCGGTGGTGGCATCCGACGCGTCTGCCTCGAGCAGACCGAGCTCCACGATCCACACGCCGTCGGCGAAGTCAGGGCCCGCCGCGCCGGCGGCCTCGAGCGCGAGGCGGGTCTTGCCCACCCCGCCCGGCCCGGTGAGGGTGATGAGGCGGTGCCGGGCGAGCGCGCCGCGCAGCTCGCGCATCTCGGCCTGCCGGCCGACGAACGTCGTCAGCTGGTTCGGCAGGTTCGTGACGTCGGCGGTAGCGGTCCTCAGCGGCGGGAACGACGTCTCGAGGCCGCGAGCGCTCACCTGGAAGAGGCGTTGCCGCCCGGCGATGTCGCGCAACCGGTACTCGCCGAGGTCGACGAGCTCCTGACCGACCCCGGCGGCGCCGGCGGCGTCGACGGCGCTGGCCGAAACGACGACCTGCCCTCCGTGGCCCGCGGTGCTGGTGCGAGCGGTCTGATGCACGGCGAGCCCGATCCAGGTTCCGAGCGAACGCACCGCCTCGCCGGTGTGCACACCCATGCGCACCCGGACGGAGGCGTGCTCCGGCCAGTCGTGGGCCCGCATGGCCCGCTGGCCGTCGACGGCCGCGGCGATGGCCTCACCGGGGCTCGCGAAGGCGAAGAACATGGCGTCGCCCTCCGCGCCGAACTCCTCGCCGCCGTGTGCTGCGGCCGCCTCGCGCAACAGCCGCCAGGTGTCCTCGAGGATCCTGGGGTACGTCTCAGGCGCCCGCTCCAGGATGTGGGTGGAGCCCTCGATGTCGGCGAACAGGAATGTGACCGTCTCCGCTGCCGGCACGGGGACGTCGACGGCGCCAGGCGCGCCGGCTCTCGGGTCCCCCGCTCCCATGTCCGAAGCTCACTGCACCAGGGCCGGCGCCGCAACTCGTCGTGCGCCCGGCTGGCCGCCGCCGCCCGGTCTGGACGGCTGTTGGGTGCGAGTTGGGGAACACGTGGGTGCACGGTGGGGTGGCCGCCGCATCGTGTCGCTCAGCGGTGAGGCGGCAACGCGAGTAGGCCGGCCGCTCGGCCCTGGTGGCGGTGGACCGAGCGGCCGGCCATACGCTTCTGCCCATGGTGGTCTGGCTGCTGGCACACGCAGCCGTCGTCGTGGCGGTGGTCGTGTCCGCCGTCGTGATCGTCAGCCAGGTGCGCCGGTCGCGCCGCGCGACCGAGCAGACCCTCGAGGCCCTGTCATCGGTGACCGACCCGGCGCTGGCGAGGCTCGCTCCCGACGAGTTGTTCCGAGAGCTCCTCGGACGGGCGACCCGTGCTCTCGACGCCGATGTGGCGACGCTGCTCGTCACGGACGACACCGGCACGCGGCTCACCGTGCGGGCCCAGATCGGCCTCGATGCCTTCGTCTCCGCCCCCGCCGACCTCGCGATGGGGGCGGGACTTCCCGGCCGCGTCGCCGCGACGGGTGCGCCGCTCCTCGCGAACGACGTCTCACCGTCGGACGTGGATCTCGAGGCGTTGCGTCCGGTGGTGCGGTCGTTCCTCGGCACGCCGCTCCTCGTCGACGGCGACGTGCGCGGCGTGCTGGCCATCGCATCGCGCCGCCCCGGCGCCTTCACCGCAGACGACCTCCGACTCGTAGGGCGCGTCGTCGACCGCTTCGCCTGGGCCGTCGAACGTGAACGTTTCGACGAGGCCGACCGCCTCGTCCGGGAGGCGGCCGAGGAGAACGAGCACCGCATCCGCACGATGGTCGAGGCCGCGCCGGTCGGGATGATCGAAGCCGACGTCGACGGGCGGGTGCTGCGGTGGAACCGCGTCGCGGCGTCGCTCCTCGGTTGGCCCCGATGGCTCCCCGGTCAGGAAGGAACCGTCGACCTGCCGGAGTCCGCGGTCTCCTCGGTCGCTACGGCAGCAGAGGGGCATCGCGTCGAGGGAGTCGCGGTCGTGCTCGAACGCGATGGGGCGCGTCCGGCTGACGTCGTGATCTCCGCCGCGCCGTTCACCGACAGGGAAGGCAACGTCGAGGGCGTCCTCGTCCTCCTGAACGACGTCACGGAACGCCAGCAGCTCGAGCAGCACATCCGCCAGGCCCAGCGGCTGGAAGCGATGGCACGACTCGCCGGCGGGATCGCCCACGACTTCAACAACCTCCTGACGGTCGTGCGCGGTCACAGCGAGGTCTTGTTGAAGACGCTTCCCGAGGGCGACGGCCGCCGCGAGGACGCCGACGCCATCCGCATCGCGAGCGAGCGGGCCGCGGACCTCACGAAGCAGCTGCTCGCGATCGGACGTCGTCAGCGCACCGAGCCCGAGGTGCTCGACCTGCACGACCGTGTGCGCGAGCTCGAGCCGGTGCTGCATCGCCTCGTCGGCGACGGCGCCGAGCTCCGCGTCGTCGCGGGGACGGCGGGCCACGTGCGGGTCGATCCCGGCGATCTCGACCAGGCCGTCATGAACCTCGTCATCAACGCTCGGGACGCGGTCGCGGCGCGAGCCGATGGCGCGGCGAGCGGCGGCCGGATCATGGTCGAGTGCAGGACGATCGAGATGCGTCCCCGAGGCGCGGCGCTGGCCGGGGTCACCGCGGGGCGCTACGTCGTGCTCACCGTGGCCGACACCGGCACCGGCATGCCGAAGGAGGTCGTCGAGCACTGCTTCGACCCGTTCTTCTCGACCAAGGGACGCGGCAAGGGCACCGGCCTCGGCCTCGCGCTCGTCTACGGCACCGCCACCAGTGCGGGCGGCCACGCCACCGTCGAGAGCGAGGTCGGACGAGGGACGACGTTCCGTGTGTGGTTCCCCGAGGTCGACCCGAAGAGCGCGGAGCCGATGCCCGCCGCGACGCGGCGCCGGCGCCGTTCCGGCCGCGTGCCGACTCGCCCGGTACGTGTGCTGCTCGTCGACGACGAAGCGCCCGTGCGGAGCCTCGCTCGCGCTGCGCTCGAGGAAGCCGGCCATGACGTGGTCGAAGCGGCGTCGGCCGAGGAGGCCATGACGAAGGCCGACGCGGAGCGCGAGCCGATCGACGTCCTCGTGAGCGACGTCGTGCTCGGCGGTGTCCGAGGCGACGAGCTCGCGGCGAAGCTCAAGAAGAAGTGGAAGGCGCTCTGCGTCGTGCTGATGTCGGGCTACGCCGACCAGCCGCTCGCGGTCGATCCGGACGCGTTCCTGGCCAAGCCGTTCGCCCTCGACGACCTCGCTTCGACCGTGCTCGACGTGACGACGGCACAGCCGCGCGCGGGCGCTCGGTCGAGGAACCCGACAAAACGGACGTAACCCTCGGCAGCCAGAAGATGCTCAGTTCTCGGGCCGAACAGGCCGAAAGATGGACATGTCGTTCGTTCGGTCGTCGGGCCGGATCCTGATCATCGATGACGACCACGACCTGCGGGAGATGGCGACGGTCGTCCTCGAGGCCGACGGCTTCGAGGTCGTCCAGGCGTCGAGCGCCATGGAGGCCTTCGAGGCCATCGCGGGCGAGCTCCCCGACCTCGTGATCCTCGACATGGTGATGCCGGCGATCACCGGCCTCGAAGTGCTCCAGAACATCCGTCAGCGCTCGGCCACCGTCCCCATCCTCATCCTCTCGGGCCTCGGCAGCGAGGAGAACCGGGTGCGCGGGCTGCAACTCGGCGCGGACGACTACGTCACCAAGCCGTACTCGCCCCGTGAGCTCGTCGCCCGGGTCCACGCGCTCCTGCGTCGATCCGGGGCGACCCCGGGCTCGGGCTCGACGATCGTGTTCGACGGCCTGGCGATCGACCTGCTCGCGCGGGAGGTCACCGTGCGGGGCGAGCCCGTTCCGATGACGGCGATGGAGTTCGACCTCCTCGCCTTCTTCGCCTCGCACCCGGGTCGCGTCTACACCCGGCACCAGCTCCTTCGCGAGGTCTGGCAGTCGTCGTCGCAGTGGCAGCAGGCGAACACGGTCACCGAGCACGTCCGCCGGGTGAGAGCCAAGATCGAGCTCGACGGCACCAGCGACGCCGGCAGCGTTCGGTGGATCGAGACGGTGCGAGGGGTCGGCTACCGCTTCGCCCGCCGCGCCGTCACCGCAACGGCAAGCTGAGCCGGAACTCGGCCCCGCCCTCCGAGGCGCGCTCGTAGGTGACGTCGCCGCCGTGGGCGCGGGCGATGCCCCGAGCCAGGTAGAGCCCGAGGCCGCTGCCCGCGATGCGCCGGTCGCCGCGGGCGAACTTCCGGAACAGGCGGGGCGCCTCCTCCGGCGGCAGCCCCGGGCCCTGGTCGATGACCGCGCAGGAGATCGTGTCGTCGTCGCGGGTGATGCGGATCACCACCGGGCCTTCGGCCGGCCCGTACCGGAGCGCGTTCGCGACCAGGTTCCAGAGCACCTGCTCGATGCGCACCCGGTCGATGCGCGTGGCGAGCGAGTCGAGATCGGGAGGATCGCACTCGAGCACGATCTTCGCCTTCGGACGCGAGGCCGCGAAGCCCTCGATGACGCCACGCACCACCGACCCCAGCTTCTCGTCGCCGAGACGCAGCGCGAGCGCGCCGCGCTCGAGCGAGTTGACGTCGTCGATCGACTGGAGGATCGCCGCCATCCGGTCGACGTTGCGCTTCAGCGCGGGCACCGCAGCCGCCGGCGGCACATCGGCCTCGAGGAGCTCGCCGTAGCCCTGCACGACGGTGAGCGGGCCACGCAGCTCGTGCACCAGCGCCACGAGCACCTCGTCACCTCCCTCGGGTGCGGCCTCGTGGTCGTCGTGGTCGACGGTGATCGGGGCGGTGCCGGTGACGATCAGCGACGTGACGTCGTCGGCCGGCATCGGCGGCGACCAGTAGTAGCCCTGGGCGACGTCGCAGCCGAGGCGCGCGAGCTCCTCGGCCTGCTCGATGTGCTCGACGCCTTCGGCGAGCGAGGTCAGGCCGAGGCTCCTCGCGAGGCTCGTGACGCCGGCGACGATCGCGGTGTCGTCGGCGCGCGAGCCGACGCCGTCGACGAACACGCGGTCGATCTTCAGCTCGTCGACCGGGAACCGCTTGAGGTAGACGAGCGACGAGTAGCCGGTGCCGAAGTCGTCGATCGAGAGGTGCACCCCGATCGCCCGCAGTTCGCGCAGGATGACGGTCGCCGACGCGGGATCGGTCATCACCGCGGTCTCGGTGATCTCCAGGCGCAGGAGCGCGGGGTCGAGATCGACCGCCTCGACCGCGGCTCGCACCCGGTCGACGAGCGCGGGGTCCGACAGCTGGCGCGCCGACAGGTTCACCGACACGAAAGGCGGCCTCTCCGGCCGCAGGTCGCGCCACACCGCCGCCTGTCGACACGACTCCTGCAGCACCCACGACCCGATCGGCACGATGAGCCCGTTGCGTTCGGCGAGGGGGATGAAGTCGTCGGGTGCGACGAGGCCGTGCTCGGGGTGGAGCCAGCGCACGAGCGCTTCGAGCCCCACCACGACACCCGACCGGAGATCGATCTGTGGCTGGTAGTGCACGCGGAACTCGGCTGCGTCGAGAGCTCTGGCCAGTGCCGGCTCGAGCAGCATGCGTCGCGACGCCTGCTGGCGCAGCCGCTCGTCGAAGCGGAGCTGCCCGCCGGGTCCACTCCGCATCGAGTGGTACAGCGCGGCGTCGGCGCTCGCGACCAGGCTCGCCGCGTTCCCCTCGCCCGACACGCTGGCGGCCGCGCCGATGCTGGCGGTGAGGAACACCTCGGCGCTGCCGGCGCGGAACGGTGCCGCGAGCGACTGCTGGAGACGAGCCGCCCGCTCGTCGAGCTCGTGTTCATCCGCGGTGTCAGTGGCGACGAGGAACGTGGTCGGAGCGAAGCGGGCCACGATGTCGTTGTCGTTCGTCGCCTGCTCGAGGAGCACCGCGACCGCCTTGAGGATCTCGTCGGTCGCGGCCTCGCCCAGCGCGTCGGTGAGCGTGGCGAAGTCGTCGAGACCCACCATCAGCACCGCCACCGGCGGCAGGACGACGTCTACGTTGCGCTCGCGTCGCAGCGACAGTCTCTGGTCGATGAGCTCGAGCGCAGCGGTGCGCGAGAGGAGCCCCGTCAGCGCGTCGACGCCGAGCTGGGCATCAGCGCGCCGCCTCGCGCGGTCGTGCTCGAGGGCGATGGCCACGAGGCGCCGGAAGTGATCGTGAACGACCTCCTCCTCCGGCGTCGGTGCGCTGATCGAGCCGGCGAGCAGCGCGATCGTGGCGGTGGGAGGCTCGCCCTGGGTGGAGATCGGCATCGTCCAGCACGACCTCAGCCCGGCGCGGGCGAAGACGTCCTTCAGCTCCGGCAGCCAGTCGCCCTCGGCGAGGTCTTCGACGATCACGGCCTGACCCGTTCGGAGCGCGAGTCCGCACGGCACTGCGTCGATCGAGCTCTCGTCCAGCTTCGACGCGAGCGCGGCGGCGAACCCCTCGGGAAGCGACGAGCCGACGACGGTCACGATCCTTCCGTGCTCGGCCAGCGTGATCGCGGCGACACGGCCGGGAACGACGGCCTCGATCGACGTCACGATCCCCTCGAGCACGACCTCGAGCGACTCGCCCGCGGCCAGTAGGTCGAGCGTGCGGTCCTGGGCGGCCTGCAGCGCAGCCACGCGCCGCTCCGCGCTGACGTCCCAGAAGAACGTCTGGCTCGCCGGCTCCCCGCCGTACGTCGTGGGCGTCGACAGCGCAGCGACCTCGCCGGCAGCACCGGGCGCGACGAGGCGGTAGCGCGCGATCGGGGCTCGCACGCGCAGCGTCTCGGTCAGCTGGGCGATCTCGTTGGCCTGCCCCTGGTCGGCGGGATGGATCAGCGGCAGCACCTCACGTCCGAGAAGGTCGTCTTCGCCGACGCCCAGCAGCCGGGCTGCCGTCGCGTTGTGGAACACGACCCGGCCGTGGCGGGACACCAGGACCCCGCCCGGCAGCGACTCGATGAGCGCGCGGTAGCGCTCCTCCGACTCGGCGAGCGCGCGTGAGCTGTCGACCTGCCGCGTGATGTCGATGACGAGTCCCTCGAGGACGCCGGGCTCGGCGTCGGTCGCGCGCCGAGTGATCCGGCCGCGCTCCCACACCCACCGGATCGAGCCGTCTCGATGGCGGAGCCGGTAGCGGAGGGCGAAGGTGTCGCTGCCCTCGAGCGCGGCGGCGATCGCCGTTTCGACGGTTCGTTGGTCGTCGTCGACGATGCGGCTGCCGTAGAGGTGCGGGTCGGCGATCAGCTCCGCCGGCGTCCACCCGATGAGCCTCGTCGCCTCGTCGGAGACGAACTGCATCGGCCAGTCGGGGAGGTGCAGGCACCGGTAGACCATCCCCGGCACGTTCGCGAGCAGCGTGGAGAGGCTCGCTTCCCGCTCGGCGAGCTCGGCGGCGAGCCGCCGTTCCTCCGTCATGTCGCGCACGACCGCGAGGACGCCGTCGAACGTGTCTCCTCCGAGCGGCGAGATGCTCAGCACGACGGGGACCGTGCCGCCGTCGATGCGCCGTAGCTCGAGCTCGCCGAGGTTCGGCAGCGGCGCCCGTTGCGCCACGAGATCGTCCCACTCCGCTCGGACGTCGTCGACGAGGAACTCGAAGACGGGCCGACCGATCGCCTCGTCTTCATCGATCCCTACGAGCGTCGCCAGGGACTTGTTCACGAAGGTGATGCGACCCTCGCGGTCGGTGGTGCAGATGCCGTCCGTGGTGGACGCGGCGACGTCGAAGACGCTGGCGATCAGCGACGCGCGAGATTCGCCGTCACCGTCGCCACCGACGCCGTCGGGGCTGGCCACGGCTCAACCGTACCGCTTCGAGCCTTCTGCGTCCTCTTCCGGTTTTGCGGATTTGTCCGATTTCGCAACACGGTGCGGCGGAGGAGCAGGAGGAGGGTGGCGACGACGAACGCCAGACCGATCGCCGCGACCGCTGCGACCGCGGCAACCGAAGTGGCTGCCGGCGCCCGCTCGGTGCCGTCGGTCGTTCCGGTCGCTCGTGTGGGGCGCGGCGCGTCGTCCGGCGTCCCAGCGAGCGAACGCTCCAAGCGATCGTCCGTCGTCGGCGTCGCCCCGCGCTCACCGGCCGGTGCGGCCGGTGCCGCCGTTGGTTCGATCCGATCACCGCTGGTGCCACTCGCTGGTGCGCCGGCCGTGCCGGGGCGACCCCGCGAAGCGCGATCGCCGGTGGTCGCGGCGGGACGGGTGGACGTGCGCGGTTCGATGAACACCTCGGTGACGAACAGCCGGCCGTTCCGGTCGCGTGCCACACCGAGGCCGATCACGGTGAAGCCGGGATCGAGCAGGTTGGCCCGGTGACGCGGACTCGCCATCAGCCGGCGGTGCGCGTCGTCGATCGAGGTGTTCACCGCGACGTTCTCGCCGATGCGGTTCGCACCGACGCGCTGCTTCGTGGCCGGGGTGAACAGGTCGTCGTTGTGGAAGATCTCGCGGCGCGCGGCCATCCGGTGCGCGTGGTCGAGCGCGAGGCGGTCGAGATCGTCGCGCCGGGCCGGCGCGGTGAGACCGGCCTCGGCCCGAGACGCCGACACGAGGTCGAACAAGCGGGCGGCCGCCGCGGCGTCGGTCGTCGGCGCGGGTGCCGGTGCGGGGGCCGGCTGCGGTGCCGGTTGAGG
>DATLGL010000057.1:0-46098 GCA_035540495.1 Acidimicrobiales bacterium | reverse complement strand
ACGCGACCACCGCATCGACTGGGCCCAATCGAAGATCACCCTCATCGACTGGCTCGACCGCGTCTGCGACCACTGCCACGACCTCAAGACCCTCCACGGATGGGCCCTCGTCGAAGGAACCGGCAAACGACCACTCGTCCCACCAGACGACCCGCGCCATCCTCGTCATCATCAGAGAAGCCGGGAGGGGCCAGCGCCTCCTGCGGCGTGAAGTGACGCGCCGGCGAGGTGGAAGACTCATCGCCACCGTGCCGAACCGCCTCGCCGACGAGACAAGCCCGTACCTGCAGCAGCACAAGGACAACCCGGTCGACTGGTGGCCGTGGTGCGACGAGGCGTTCGAGGAGGCGGCGCGCCGTGACGTGCCGGTGCTACTGAGCGTCGGCTACTCGGCCTGCCACTGGTGCCACGTCATGGCGCACGAGTCGTTCGAGGACGCCGATACCGCCGCGATCATGAACGAGCTGTTCGTGAACGTGAAGGTCGATCGGGAAGAACGTCCTGACGTCGACGCCGTCTACATGGAGGCGACGCAGGCGATGACCGGCGGCGGCGGGTGGCCGATGACGGTCTTCCTCACACCCGACAAGCGGCCGTTCTTCGCCGGTACCTACTTCCCGAAGGAGACCAAGTTCGGGCGGGCGGGGTTCCCGGACGTGATGCGGGCGGTCCACGAAGCGTGGGCGAATCGACGGGAAGAGGTCGAGGGCCAGGCCGACCAGCTGGCCACTGCGGTGCAGGCACGAAGCACGCTTGCGGTGCAGCCCGACCGATCGCCCGGCGGAGCGAGCACGACCGCCGTCGACGGAACCCTCCTTCGGCGCGGCTACGACGCGCTGCGGAAGTCGTTCGACGGGGAGTGGGGTGGGTTCGGCCGCACCCCGAAGTTCCCGCAGGTGAGCTTCCTCGAGCTCGTCGTTCGGGCCCACACCCGCGAGCGCAGCGGTCCGTCGATGCACATCATCGAGACGACACTCGACGCGATGGCGAGCGGCGGCATCTACGACCACCTTGGCGGCGGGTTCGCCCGCTACAGCGTCGATGCGTTCTGGATGGTGCCGCACTTCGAGAAGATGCTCTACGACCAGGCTCAACTGCTGCGCGCCTACCTCCACGGCTGGCAGCTCACCGGCAACGAGAACTGGAAGCAGGTCGTCGAGGAGATCGTCGACTACGTCCTCCGCGACCTGCACGACGTAGACAGCGGCGGGCTCTACTCCGCAGAGGACGCAGACTCCGAGGGGGAGGAAGGCAAGTTCTACGTCTGGCGGATCGAGGAGCTCGCCGACGTCCTCGACCCGCACGGCCTCACCGACGAGGCCGTGCAGTGGTACGGCGTCACCAAGGCGGGCAACTTCGAGGGGTCGAACATCCTCCACCGGCCTGACCGCGGCAAGCTCGTCCGCCCTCCGGCGATCGAGCGCGCACGCCAGTTGCTGTTCGACAAGCGGAACGAACGCGTCCGCCCAGGGCTGGACGACAAGATCCTGACGGAGTGGAACGCGATGTTCGTGTCCGCTCTCGCCGAGGCCGGCGCCGCGATGCAGCGCACCGATTGGCTCGACGCCGCCGCGACGACCGCGCAGTTCCTCCTCGATCACTTGCGGCCGGAAGGCCGGTGGCGGCGAGCGCATCAACGCGGGCGCACCAACGAGCGGCTTCTCGCCTATGCCGTCGATCACGCATGGTTGGTCGACGCGTTCACTCGTCTGGCCGAAGCGCGGGGCGAAGCGCGCTGGATCGATGCCGCGCGGCAGACAGCGGACGAGATGGTCGACCTCTTCTGGGACGCTTGCAGCGGCGGCTTCTTCACGACCGGCCACGACGCCGAGCAGCTCATCGTCCGGCAGAAGGAGTACTACGACGGCGCCACGCCATCGGCGAACGCCGTCGCCGCCATGGCGTTGCTCAGACTCGGTGCGCTGACAGGCAACGCCGCGTACACCGAGGCAGCCGAGAAGACCATCACCTGGCTGGCCGATGGCATGAGGGTTCACCCGGAAGCCTTCACCGCGAGCATCGCGGCGGCCGACTTCCTCGTGAGCGGGCCGACCGAGATCGTCATCCCCGGCACCACCACCGACACGCAGCGGCTGGTCGCGGCGGTCCAGCAGCGCTACCTGCCCAACGCGGTCGTCGCGCACGGCGAGCGGTACGACTCACCGTTGTGGGAAGGGCGCGACGACGGGCTGGCCTACGTGTGCCGGAACTACGCATGTCGGGCGCCGGCGGCCGACGTCGACACGCTGATCCGCGCGCTCGGCGCCGAATAGCGCAAACATGGCGCGCGGAGATGCGCGCCGAGCTCCTCGTACTCGCAGTCGGACCGGGCGGCGGTGCAGCCGTCGACCTTCGTACAGGCGCGCTCGTGCGGGTCCACTGGATCGACGGCCTCCACGAGCCGCTGTCGCCGTTCGATCTCGTCGAAGCCGATCTTCGGCGCGATCCCGACGCCGTTCCGTTCCCGAACGACACGTTCCTCGCCGCAGGCGCCAGGAAGACGGGGCGCCTGTCCGGGCGCCGAGCCGAGCGGCTCCTGAAGCCGCTGGTCCACCCGGACAACCGCCCGCTCCTCGGCACGCCGACGGCGGAGGTCGCGTACTGGACGTTGCGGCACGACCAGCCGTCAATCGCCCTCGTCGCCCCGACCGCAGGCCCGGTCGTCGAACGCGACAACCGCCTGCGCCTCCGCTGTCGCTTCCGCTGGCGGAGACTCGACCACGACCTCCCGCTCGACGATCCGTTCGTCGACGAGCGTCTCTCGCACCCGACGGCGATGCACCTGTCGGGCGGCACCCTCGCCCGAGCCCTGGGATGGCGCCCGCAACGTCTCGTCGTGGCGCTGACACCGCCGCGGCACGGCCAATGCCGCAAGGTCGTGGCCGGCCTTCTCCCGAAGCCGTAACCTGGCCCCGGAGGGGCTGGGGACCACGATGTCTGGCGACATCACCTACGACGCGCGTCGAGCGCTCTGGCGGCGCACCTGGTGGAGGTGCCTGTCGTACAACCTGCTCGGCGGCGGGTTGTGCCTCGTCTTCTTCCTCCGCTGGTTGTCGCCCGCAGCGATGGACCTCGCCGCCCCACGCACGACGTTCCTGTTCCTGGGAGCGTTCGCCGTCTACGTAGGTGTCGGCGGGCTGATCACGAGCCGTCAGGACCGCACCCGCACCGAGATCGTGATGTCGTGGCTCGCCGGCGGACGGCATCCGAACGCGCGGGGCCGCCAGGTCGTCCTCGACGAGCCGCTTCGCCAGGCCGCGACGTCGATGATCGTGTGGACCGGAGGATGCGTCGTCTTCGCTTCGCTCTACATCGCCCTCACCGGCGCCGTCACCCGGGGGCTGATCCTCCTCCTCGGGGCGATGCTCGGCGGCATCCACGTCGCCGCGGTCGTGTTCCTGCTCTGCGAGCGGGGCCTCCGCCCGCTGACCGCGCTCGCGCTGGAGGATGGGCTTCCCGGTGGCCCCAGCTGGCTGTCGGTCCAGCGCCGCCTACAGGTCGCATGGGCGTCGGGATCGGGCATCCCTCTCCTCGGTATCGGGGTCGCGCTCATATGGCAGGCCTTCGTCGGGCAGATGAACATGGCCGGACCCCTCTGGGCCCTGGTGGTCACCGGGCTCCTCGCCGGCTACCTCGCGATCACGGGCGCGGCACGCGCCGTGTCCGAACCCGTCAGCAACGTGCGAGCCGGACTGCTGCGCGTGCAGCGGGGCGACCTCGACGTCGAGGTGGCGATCGACGATCCGAGCGAGGTCGGGCTGCTGCAGTCGGGCTTCAACCGGATGGTCGGCGGTCTTCGGGAGGCCCGGAACCTGCGCGACCTGTTCGGCCGCCACGTCGGCACCGACGTCGCGCGCCAAGCGGTCGCGCACGGCTTCGACTTCGAAGGCGAGCTGTGTGAGGTGTCGATCCTGTTCGTCGACGTCGTCGGCTCGGTTCCGCTGCTCGAGCGCCGCGCACCGCGTGAGGTGATGCGGATGCTGAACGCGCTGTTCGACCGGGTCGTCGAGGTGGTCGAGGCGTCCGGCGGGTGGGTGAACCGCTTCCAGGGCGACGCCGCGCTGTGCATCTTCGGCGCACCCGTCGCGATGCCCGACCACGCGGATCGGGCGCTTCGCGCTGCACTCGAGCTGCGGACGGCGATCGACGGGCTGCGGAGCAGCTTCCCCGAGCTCGACACCGGAATCGGCGTGTCGTCCGGCGAGGCCGTCACCGGGTACCTCGGCGGCGCGAGCCGCTACGAGTTCGGCATCGTCGGTGAGCCCGCGAACGAAGCCGCTCGGTTGTCGGACGAGGCGAAGCGGCGGCCGTCGCGCGTACTGGCGTCAGCGGCGACCATCGCTGCGGTGTCGGACGCCACGGAGTGGACACCGTCCGATCGCGTCCACCTGCGGGGCAAGACGGTGCCCTCGGACGTGTACGAACCGACGACTACCGCCGAACGTCCCTGAACGGGATGCCCTTGTCGACGCGAGGTTCCGGCGGCAGACCGAGCACCCGCTCGCCGACGATGTTGCGCTGGACCTCGTCGGTGCCACCACGGATCGACATCGACGGCGCAGTCAGGAACAGCGTCCGCCACTCGTCGAACCCGTCGCCGGAGCTGGCCGCCACGGCGGCCGGACCGAGGAGGTCGGCCGCGAGATCTGCGACGGACTTCGTCGAGGCGACCATGCGGAGCTTCGCGGCCGAGCCGTGCGTGCCGGCCCCGACCACCCGGCTGAGTCGACCGATCTCCATCCCGGTGTACGCCCTCGCGAGCCGCTGCCGGGCGAGCGGGTCGGTCGAGCGATCCGTGCGGCGAGCGAGGTCGAGCACCTGCGCCTTCGAGATGCCGCCGCCCATGCCGCTGCCCCCGAGCCCGCTCCGTTCGTGAGCGAGCGTCGTCAGCGCGATCGACCACCCTTGACCGATGCCGCCGATGCGCCAGCGGTCGTCGACGATCGCCCCGTCGAGGAACACCTCGTTGAAGTGATCGTCGCCGTTGAGCTGGATCAAGGGGCGCACGACGACACCGTCCTGCTTCATCGGGACGCCGAACGCGGTGATCCCGGCGTGCTTCGGCTGCGCCGGATCGGTGCGGGCGAGAAGCAGTCCCCAGTCGCTGTAATGGGCCCGGCTCGACCACACCTTCTGACCGGTGATGCGCCAGACGTCACCGTCGCGCTCCGCTCGACATGCGAGGTTCGCGAGATCGCTCCCCGCATCGGGTTCGGAGAAGAGCTGGCACCAGATCTCGCTCCCGTCGGCGATCTTCGGCAACCACGTCGTTCGCTGCTCGTCGGTGCCGTGCTCGATCACCGTCGGCCCGACGAGCGCGGTGCCGACGCCGAAGGGGTACAGGTCGGGAAGCTCGAACTGCGCAGTCGCCGCAGCGACCTCCCGCAGTGCCGCCCCGTTCCCGCTCAGGCCGGCACCGCCGAGCTCGACTGGCCACGACGGCACCGAGTACCCGCCCGTTCGAGCGAGGAGGCCGAGGAGGTCGCGACCGGCCGCGACGGCCTCGTCGCCGCTGCCGCCACCCATCACCGAGACCTTCGATGCAGCCGAGCGTCGGCGGTAGCCGGCGGCATCGAGCGCCTCGATGATCCGCTCGCCGATCCCCCGGGTGTCGTCGTTCGCCACGGTGCCATGATGCTGCGGTGTCCGACGTCGATGCGTCCACCCCGGTTCGAGTAGGCCTCGTCGGCGCCGGCCCCTGGGCGAAGATGGTGCACGCCCCGGTCCTGGCCGCCGGGCCGGAGACCCAGCTCGCGGGCGTGTGGGCTCGGCGCATCGACGCAGCGGAGCGGCTTGCGACGCGCTACGCCGCACCGTCGTTCGCGAGCCGCGAGGAGCTGTACGCGAACTGCGACGCGGTCGCCTTCGCGGTGCCGCCGGACGTGCAGGCGGATCTCGCCACCGAGGCCGCGCGAGCGGGCAAGTCGGTCCTGTTGGAGAAGCCGATCGCCGGCGACCTCGCCGGAGCGAAGATGCTCGCCGACGCGATCGACGCGGCCGGCGTGGCCTCGATGGTCGTCCTCAGCTGGCGGTACTCCGACGTGGTGCGCGCCTTCGTCGAGCAGGCGCGGGCAGGTTCATGGCTCGGTGGACGGGGCGTGTTCGTGTCTGGTGCGTTCGTGGGCGACAGCCCGTTCAAGACGCCGTGGCGTCTCGAACGCGGACCGTTGCTCGACCTCGGGCCGCACGTGCTCGACCTGCTCGACGCGGCGTTGGGTCCGATCACCTCGATCGCGGCGCGTGGCGACGTCCACGGGATGGTCGGGGTGCTGTGCGAGCACGAGGGCGGTGCCGTCAGCGACGCGGTGCTCTCCGCGAACGTGCCGCTGAGCCCCCACCGCGCCGGCGTGGAGCTGTTCGGCGGGACAGGCGAGCTCTCCATCGACTGCGTGACCGCGGTCGGGCCGGAGGCATTCGCGACGATGCGGACGGAGTTCGCCGAGGCGGTGCAGGCGAGTCGAAGCGAGCCTGCGAACGGGCTCGGCGTGCGGCGCGGCCTGCATCTCCAACGGCTGCTCGCAGACGCCGAGGCTCAGCTGCTGCGCTGAGCTCGCGCCCGGATGGCGCGTTCTCGTCACAGGGCTCCGGTACGGTGCGCGTCGTGGGCCGGGCGGCACCGCTTCTCTATGGGCTCGACATCGAGACCGACACGAGCGACAACGGGCTCGACCCGACGGTCGCGCCGATCGTCGCCATCGCCCTGTCGACCGAACGTGAGGGCGACGCCGTGCTCACAGGCCGTGAGGACGCCGTCCTGCGACTGGTCGACGACGCGCTGGGCGAGCTCGAGCCAGGCGTGCTGGTGACGTGGAACGGCGGCGCCTTCGACCTGCCCTTCCTCGCCGATCGGGCTCGCCGCCATGGCCTCGAGCTGGGCCTCGAGCTGCATTGGGACCCTGCGGCGTCACGTCCGGGGCGAGCTCCGCTTCCCGGCCACATCGGCACCTACGCCGCACGGTGGTGGGGTCACCAGCACCTCGACGCGTACCGGGCGTGGCGTTCGCTGACCGCCGACCCCGACGAGTCGTGCGCGCTGAAGGCGGTCGCGCGTCGGGAAGGGCTGGATGCCGTGGAGGTGGATTGCGAGCGCCTCCACGAGGTCCCGCTGAACACGCTCCGCCGCTACGTCCACAGCGACGCCTGCCTCGCACGAACTTTGGCCCGGTTGCGCTGGGACGACCTTCGCCGGCACGTCGACCGCCTGCCGACGGGTGGTCAGCTGGCGCTCGGATCCTGCTGAGGCTGCTGAGGCTGCTGAGGCTGGTTCAGGCCGAGGCGCTCCGCGGTCAGGTCGGTGGTCTCGTCGAGCTCCGCCCAGACGTCGGCGAGCAACGCGAGACGGGCCCGTGCCTCGTCGAGTGAGCGGCGGGCGAGCACCGCCTTCGGCGACGGGGCCACGATCTCGAGCGCGTGGAGACTGCCGGTGCGGGCGAGCGCGACCTTCGCCGCAGCGGCGGCGTTCCCGGCGAGGCGGGCGAGGTCATCGGCCTCACGCTGGTTGTCGAGGAGCACCTGCCAGTGCTCGGCCCGCCGTTCCTCCAGCCGCCGCTTGAGCACCGCCTGCGGTGTTCCCGGCGCGGCGTACGCCATGTCGACCAGCTCGCGGTCGAGCTGCGACACCCTCGCCGCGTGTTCGCCTGCGTCCCACGTCACCACCGCGACGTCGTCCTCGACGTCGCACCAGTCGATCCCGGTCGGGACCTCGTCGATCAGCCGACGGGCGTAGTCGAATCTCGACTGGATGTCTTCCAGCATGGCCAGCGCTGCACCTTCGATGCGGACACCTCCGATCGTCGCGTTCCCGAAGAAGTCGATGAGGCGGTCGTGGCGGTAGCGCCACGCGATCGCGCCCGCCGGAAGGAACGGCAACGTGAGGATCACGATGGCGCCGATGGCGGCACGGATCTGATCTTGTGGAGTGACCTCGGCGGTGTACAACGCCGCTGCGACGAGTGCCGCGAGTGTGGCGGCGCCCATCAAGACGCCCGCGAGCGCTCCTGGGCGGACCAGCCACCTCGGTGCACCAGGACGGATGACCGTGCTCAGGTTCGTCGGCTGCGCCTGCGGCGGCGAGTGCTGCACCTCACCGGTACCTCCCGAGGAGTCGTTCGGCGGCGGCCCGGCCGACTCCTGCCAACTCGGGCGGCGACTCGACGACCGCTTCGGGGCCGACGCGGAGCAGCAGGCGCTCGAGCACCTTCTCGCCTTCGACGAACAGCCGGACCCGCAGTCGCCCGTCGTCGAGCTCCTCGACCGACTCCGTCTCCATCCAGTCGGCGAACCACGAGGCGGTCGGAGGGAGCAGCACGGTGACCTCGACCGCATCAGGCCCCGGCACGTACAGCCGCTCGGGAGGTGCCGGCGGCGTGGGCGGCACCTCGAAGGTCTCCCCCGTCGGCTCGGCGGAGCGGATCCGATCGACCCGAAGCCGGCGCTCGCGAGGACCGGCCGCCGGATCGGTGACGTCGCGCGTCTCCGCGTACCAGCGTCCGTCCCGGGAATGGACGACGAGGGGTTCCACCACCCGCTCGGTGACGTCGTCCCGCCACGCGGAGTAGTAGGTGACCTGCAGCCGCTCGCCGGCCGTGGCCGCCCGCTGCACCGTGGCGAGGTGGGGCGGCGCCTCGAGGTCGACCGCGAGTGTTCCCGACGCACCGAGGGCGGCCTCGAGCTTCGCCAGCGCGGAAGCGAGCGCCCCCCGCTGGGCGGTCCCCGGCACCGCCTCGAGCGCGCGGCCGGCGGCGAGCACCGCGAAGCCCTCCCGCGGCGTGAGTTGCATCGGCCGGGTGAAGAACGGGCCGGGCCATGCTTCGACCGTTCCGTCGTCGTCGAGAACGATGGTGATCAGGTCGCCGCCGCCGTACGGAGGCAGGCCGCAGCACATGACGAGCGTGAGGTCGCGAATCACCTCCTTCTCCGTCGTCTCGAAGCGGCGGGCGATCTCGGCCACCGTCGACCCCCCCTCCTCGAGGAGCCACGGGATCATCAGCAGCACCCGCCGCAGGCGCGCCCCGAGGTCGGTCTTCGGTCGCCCGCTCATCGGATCGACTCCAGCCACGCGATCACGTCGGCCCGCAGCTCCGGCGAGCCGAGCACCACCGCGTGGTCGAGCATCCCGAGCACCCAGGTGCGAAACGCCTCGCGATTCGTGACGGGCATCGTGATCACCGCGGATCCGTCCGCCCGGCGCTCGACGGTGCCCCGGCCGCCGATGTCGGCGATCGCCTTGGCTGCGAGCACGGCGTCGACCTCCACCGTCGCCTGCTCCGGCTCGGCGGCATCGCCGTAGAGCCAGGCCTGGCGGGGCATCGCCTCCTCGGCGGTGGTGGCTGCAGGTTCGAACGATCCCGCCGGGCCGACCTCGACGTCGCCGTCGATGCGGTCCACCCGGAAGCTGCGGCGGGCGTCCCGCAACCGGTCGTGGCCCACCACGTACCAGTTGCCTTCGCGGAAGAAGAGCAGCGCCGGTTCGACCTCACGAACCTCGTCTCCACCGGCGTAGCGGAACCGGAGGGTTGCCCGGTCGCGGATGGCGGCGTGGAGGATCGGGAGGATCGGTTGCTCGTCGAGCGCGGCGACGACCGGCACCGGCTCGTCGCCGCCGGCTCCCGTCCCGAGGGTCAGCTTGTTGAGCGCGTTCGCGCCCAGCTCGCTGCTGCCGGGCACCGCGGCCACCGCCAGCCGCAGGGCGACCTGCTCGTCCTCCGTCAGTTCGAGATCGGGCAGGTAGAACCGCTCAGGAGGGATCCGGTAGAGGCCCTTCTCCTCGATGAGGGGGATACCCTCGTCGCGGAGCACCCGCTTGTCACGCTCGAAGGCTCGGCGGCGGGCGTCTTCGCCCTCGGGCCAGCCCGGGATCTCCTCGAGGATCTGCGCGAACGAGGCGCCGTTCCGCTGGTCGAGGAGGAAGGTGACCAGGTTGGTCAGTCGTTCGAATCGATCCTCCATGCGAGGACCGAGTCTGCCAGGCGGTTCCCCGCCTCAGACGCTCAGGCGCCGAGAGACCAGAGGTCTTCCACGGTGAGGTCGTCGATGTAGATGAGCGACGCTGCGACGGCGAAGGCCCGCAGGTCTTCCTCGCTGAGCGGATGGTCGAAGACCTCGATCAGCTTCGATTCGCCCGTCACAGGGTCCGATGCCCAGAGCTCGGTCCGCTGATCGTGCCGTTCCATGTTCAGCGGTGTACCCACGGTCTCGCGGGTTAACCCCATGCAACGGACGGTGCCCTCGACGGCGCCAGGCTGCGGTGTCAGGGCGCGGCTTCAGGCCGCTTTCGCGGCGAGGAGCGGCTGGAAGCGCTCCGTCTGCAGGAGATCGCAGGTGCTCTCGTACGCGGCGCGAGCCACCCGTTCCCAACCCGCTCGGCGCATCAGGTTCGACCCGTGGATCCGGAGCTCCCCTGCGGACGGGCGGATCAGCAGCACCTCGGCACCGCGCTCCCGGGCGTCCGCCATCTCGTTCACCAGCATCCGGGCCGGAACCCGGCGGACCAGCTGCATCAGCGGGTTCGGGAGCGGGCCGACCGTGTCGTAAGCCATCGGTGCGACGCCGATGATCAGGTCGCACCCGGCCTTCGCCGCGAGATCGAGGTTCGTCGTCGACCACACGCCGCCGTCGACCAGGGTGAGCGACCCGACCTGCGTGGGCGGATACACGCCCGGGATCGCGCACGACGCGAGCACCGCCTGCTGGAGGCTCGCCAGCGGCCCCTTGGTGGGGCGGCGGCTGGGCCGGCCGAGGACGACTCGACGCCCGCGGTGGATGTCGTACGTGCAGAGCCAGAGGTCGCGCTCGGGCCACCCGACCGGAAGCTCCTCGGCGAACCGACGCTTCCCCTCCGCGTTCGCGAACAGCCCTCCGGGGAAGGCCCTCTGCAGGACCGCAGGAGCGCGCAGCATCGGCGCCGGCACCCGGACGAACGAGCGGCCGGCCACGTACGCGGACCCGATCGCCCGCCGGATCAGGGTGAAGGGGTCTTCGAACCGGCGCTCGAGAATGGCCCGGCTGCGGCCGTCGAGCTCCTCCATCGAGAGCCCGTCGACCGACGCGTGCGTGCCGAGCGCGACCTGGTAGAGCTCGTCAGGCGTCCAGCCCGTGCGGACGTACGCAGCGGCGACCGCTCCGGCTGACGTGCCGACGATCACATCCGCGTCGTCGGGGGTGAACCCGGCGACGTCGTGCAGCGCCTTGAGGACGCCGGCGTGGTACGCGAGGCCGACGGTGCCGCCTGCGCCGAGCACGAGCCCGATCTTCATCGCGGCAGTGTCCCCCTGCGCAGCAGGGTGTTGGTGGATGGTCGTCGGGAGCTACTTGCCGGGGCCCGCGAGCTTCCCCGCGAGGTCTTCGGCCATCGCCCAGCCGAACGCGATCAGGTAGTCGCCGCGCTTGCGGTCGAGGGGCTCGAAGAACTTCGCCACCTCGGCGTCGAGGTTCTCGGGCTTCAGCGCCTCGTGGTCGAGACATCCAGCGGGCGAGCCGTCGCCGGTGACGACGAACGTGCGATCGTCGATGCGGCCCTCCGCGCCGAAGCGCTTCGCGAGGCGGCGACCCCACGCCCGCTCCTCGCCGCTGGCCTTGTGGCCGGGCGACGGAACGATGTCGACGAGGCCCTTGAACGCCAGATAGCCGGCGGGGTCGATGAACCGGGTGCCGAGAAGGACGTCTTCGTCGGGGAAGGCGAGCAGGGCCCGGCGGTACTGGTCGGCCATCATCGCCTTCAGGACCGATTCGCGCTTCGAGTTCCGCTTGACGGAGGCCAGACCGACGAGGATGCACGGCGTTCCGCCGATGCGTTCGAGGGTGCAGAACGAGTAGCCGAGCAGCTTCCCGTTCTCCCTCGCCTGGGTTACGAGCACCCACGCCTCGACCTGCTTCGACAGCAGGCCGATGTCGAAGCCAGCGGGCCCTTCGGCGCACATGTCGGCCATCTCGGCCAGCTCGGCGTCACCGAGCTGAGTGCAGTCCTTCGTCTCGACCTCGATGGCCACGATGCGGAACTCCCCTCGAACTTGACCGTTCGGTCCGAGAGTCTAGCCCCCGCCCAAAATCTGGTCACGCCGGCACTGCGAGCGGGGTCAGCCCTGGATGCAGTCGGGACCGAGGAGGACGCGTGCCTCTGCGAGGAGGCCGTTCGTTGCGTCGACGGTGAACTCGTCGGGCAGGCGGAGCACCTTCTCGCCGATGTGGAGGAACACCGGCGAGTCACCCGGATGGTCGAGCAGCACCTGCTTGAAGCGGTCGACCATCTCGTCGGTGAGGCGGTTCAGGGGCAGGGTGACGTGCAGCGGCGGGCCGGAATCGACGTTGAGCTCGACCCGGCGGACCTCCATCACCACCAGCTTCGGCGGCTCCTCCCGAGCGTCGAGCCGTCCCTTCACCGTCACGATCGCGTCGTCGGCGAGCAGTGCCCCGCAGTCCATGTACGTCCTCGGGAACACCCACGCCTCGATGGCGGCCTCGAGGTCTTCGAGGACGAACGTCGCCATGAGATCGCCCTTCTTCGTGTACTTCCGCACGAGAGACGTCACGACGCCGCCGACGTTCTTCATCTGGCCTTCGCCCGCGTCGCGGAGGTCGTTGATCGAGCAGTCGGTGACCTTGCGGAGCGCCGCCTCCACGCCCATGAGCGGGTGGTCGGAGACGTAGAGACCGAGCATCTCCTTCTCGAACCCGAGACGGATCATCTTCTCGAACTCGTCGTCGGGGATCCGGATGCGGTCGAGGGCCGGCGAACCTCCCGCGGCGTCGCCGAGGTCGGCGAACAGGTCGAAGTGGCCGACCGCCTCCGCCTTCCGTCGATCGATCGTCCGGTCGATGATCTGCTCATGCACGAGGCACAGGCCCTTGCGCGAGTGGCCGAGGGAGTCGAACGCCCCTGCCTTGATCAACGACTCAATCGTCCGCTTGTTGAGGACGGATAGGTCGACCCGGTCGCAGAAGTCGAAGAAGTCGGTGTACGGACCGTTCGCCTCCCGCTCGCTGACGATGTGGGCGACGAGGCCGGCGCCGACGTTGCGGATGGCACTCATGCCGAACGGGATCGAACGGTGCCCATCGGCGCCGTCCGGCGCAGCCCGCACCACGAAGTCGGACTGGGAGACGTTGACGTCGGGCACCAGCACCGGGATGCCCATCGCCCGGCACTCGGCGAGGTACTTGGCGGTGGCGTCCTTGTCGTCCTTGACCGACGTGAGGAGCGCGGCCAGGTACTCCGCAGGGAAGTTCGCCTTCAGCCAGGCCGTCTGGTAGCTCACGAAGCCGTAGCCGACCGAGTGCGACTTGTTGAAGGCGTAGTCGGCGAACGGCTCGATGATGTCGAACAGCTTCGTGCCGATCTCGCGGCCGTAGCCGGTGCGCTCGCACCCCTCGACGAACTTCTCCCGCTCCTTTGCGATCAGCTCCCTGATCTTCTTCCCGCAGGCCTTACGGAGGTTGTCTGCCTCTTCGAGGGAGTAGCCGGCGAACTTCTGGGCGACCCGCATGACCGACTCTTGGTAGATCATCAGGCCCTGCGTGTCCTTCAGCACCGGCTCGAGATCCGGGTGGAGGTACTCGATGGGCTTCCGAGCGTTCTTCCGGTCCGCGTAGTCGTTGTGCATGTTCGCCGCCATCGGCCCGGGGCGATAGAGCGCGACCAGGGCTGCGATGTCGTCGAACGACGTCGGTGCCAGCGAGCGCATCAGCGCACGCATCGGCCCGCCTTCCAGCTGGAACACCCCGATCGAGTCGCCCCGCCGGAGCATGTCGAGGGTCTTCTCGTCGTCGAGCGGGACGTTGTCGATGTCCGGTCGCGATCCGGTCGACTGCTCGATGAGATCGAGGGCGCGCTCGATGACGGACAGGTTCCTCAGCCCGAGGAAGTCCATCTTGAGGAGACCGAGCTCCTCGACGCCGTGCATTTCGTACTGGGTGACGACCGGCGCGTCTTCCGGCTTCTCCCCCGGCCCCGGCTTGCGCTGGATCGGGAGGTACTCGGTGAGCGGGTCACGGGTGATGACCACCGCGGCGGCGTGGATGCCGTCCTGCCGGCGCAGCCCCTCGAGGCCCTTGGCGACGTCGACGACCGCCTTCACGTCGGGATCGGTGGCGTACATGTCGCGCAACTCCTGCGCGGCCTTGTAGCCGTCTTCGTACTTCGGCTGCTTGTCGAAGCACGCGTAGAGCGGCGTGTCACGGCCCATGACGAGCGGCGGCATCGCCTTGGCCACCTTGTCGCCGACGGCGTAGGGGTAGCCGAGCACCCGCGCCGCGTCGCGGACGGCGGCCCGCGCCTTGATCGTCGAGAACGTGACGATCTGGGCGACCCGATCGCGCCCGTAGCGCTCGGCCGCGTACTTGATCATCTCGCCGCGGTAGCGCTCGTCGAAGTCCATGTCGATGTCGGGCATCTGCTTGCGGCCCGGGTTCAGGAAGCGCTCGAACAGGAGGTCGTACTTGATCGGGTCGAGGTCGACGATGCGGAGGCAGTACGCCACGCAGCAGCCGGCGGCCGACCCACGACCGGGGCCGACGCGGATGCCGTTGTCCTTCGCGTACTTGATGAGGTCCCAGACGACGAGGAAGTACGCCGAGAACCCCATGTCCTTGATGACCGACAGCTCGTAGTCGAGGCGCTCGACGACCACCGGCGGCAGATCACGGCCGTACCGTTCGCGGGCGCCCTCGTAGGTCAGGTGGCGGAGGTAGTCGTCCTCACCGGTGAACCCGGAAGGGATCGGGAACGACGGGAGCTGCGGCTTGCCGAACTCGATCTCGACGTTGGCCCGCTCCGCGATCCACAGCGAGTTGTCGCAGGCCTCCGGCACGTCCCGGAACAGGTGGCGCATCTCGGCCGCGGTCTTCAGGTAGTGCTGATCGCCGTGGAACTTGAACCGGTTCGGGTCGTCGATCGTCGAGCCGGTCTGCACGCACAGCAGCGCGTCGTGGGCGACGTGGTCTTCGTGGTTCGTGTAGTGGCTGTCGTTGGTGGCGAGGAGCGGTGCCTTCAGGTACTTCGCCATCTCGAGCAGCATCGGGTTCGTCCGCCGCTGCTCGGGCAGGCCGTGGTCCTGGATCTCGACGAAGAGGTTGTCGCGGCCGAAGATGTCCTGCAGCCGGCCGCCGAGGTCGTAGGCCTTCTTCTCGTTGCCCTGCATCATCGCCTGGAGCACGACCCCGCCGAGGCAGCCGGTCGTGGCGATGAGCCCCTCGGAGTACTGCTCGAGCAGCTCGAAGTCGAGGCGGGGCTTGCGCCAGTAGCCCTCGAGGTACGCCGCGCTCGACGCCTTCATCAGGTTCCGGTAGCCCTGCGTCGACTCCGCCAGGAGGATGATGTGGTAGTAGGCCTTGGTGCCGCCATCGGCGTCGCCACCGGTGTCGTCGACCCGGCCCCGGATGTTCGGGCGCTCGTGGCGTGACTCGCCCGCCATGTAGGCCTCGGTGCCGATGATCGGCTTGATGCCCTGGTTGTTGCACTCCTTGTAGAAGTCGAGGACGCCGTACATGTTCCCGTGGTCGGTGATGCCGATGGCGGGCTGGCCGTCCTGCACCGCTCGCGCGACGACCTGGGAGATCCGCGCCGCACCATCGAGCATCGAGAACTCGGTGTGCAGATGTAGATGGGTGAACGAGTCCCCCACGGAAAGCCCCTCGCTGCGGGTTGTCCACAACTCGTCCACTGCGGTTATCCACCGCCTGTGGACGAGTTACAACGGTGTGATTCCGAGGGTAGCCGAGTCGCGGGCGGCGCGCTCGCCCGCCGCAGGTTCCTCCCGTGAGGAACCGCAACCCCCAGCGCGGCTGGGCAGAATGCGGCACATGTCGACACTCCGACGAGCGCCCGTCGCCCGTCTCGTCGCGCTCTTCGCCCTCGTCGGGCTCGGCTCCCTGGCCCTCCTCACCTACGTCACCCTGACCCTGTCGGCGCGTGCGGTGCGGGCCCAGGCCGAGCAACGGGTGCGCGCCACGAACGACATCAGCGCACGCCTCATCGAAGAGGAGGTGCGCGGCGTCGAGTCGGTCGTGGAGGCCTATGCCTCACGCCGGCTGCTCATCCAGGCGCTCCAGGGCAACGACACCGCGGAGGTCCGCCGGCAGCTCGCGTCGCTTCTGGCCGCGCGGACCGAGATCGTGGCGGCGTGGGTCGTCACGACCGACGGCACCCTGCTCCACATCCAGCCCGACACGCCGGGTGCGGTCGGTACGTCGCTCGCCGAGCGCGACTGGTTCGCGGGCGTCACGGAAGCGGCCCGCACGTACGTCTCGGAAGGGTTCGTCGGCATCGTCACGGGGAACCCCCTCGTGGTCGGCGTCGCCACCCCGATGGTCGACGAGACGGGAACCATCATCGCCTTCATCGGCGCGGGCTACGCGCTCGACGACGTCCAGCAGTTCGTCCACCGCTTCGAGCAGCAGCAGGGCTTCGAGCTCATCGTGACCGACCAGCGCGGCCGGGTGCTCGCTGCTCCGGGCGATCTGTACGAGCCGCTCGACGACGCAGGCGGCGACGCGGGCATCGCCGCCGCGCTCGAAGGGCGGACGTCGGTGCGACGAGCCGACTCGATCATGAACTCCCACGCCCCGATCGAGCGCCTCGGCTGGACGGTCACGTCTCGCATCCCGGAGAGCGAGGTGTTCTCCCACCTCGCACCCTTGCGTCGCGGCGTGCTGACGATCGCCGGTGTGCTGGCTCTGGCGGTGCTCGGCGGACTCGGGCTGTTGACCTTCCTCCTGCGCCGCCAGAGCAGCGCCGACTTCCGTGTGCGGGCCGCAGAGGAGCGCCAGCGCCTCCTCCTCGAGTCGGCCGGCGACGGGATCCTCGGGCTCGATCGTGAGGGCAGGTGCACCTTCGTGAACCCTCGAGGCGGGCAGATCCTCGGATATGCGGCCGACGACCTCCTCGGGCGGGCGACCCACGAGGTCATCCACCACACGAAGGCCGATGGCACGCCGTATCCCGAGGACGAGTGCCCCACGCTCAGAGCGGTGCGTGACGGCGTCGAGGTGCGCGTCGACGACGAGGTGTGGTGGCGAAGCGACGGCACCTCGATCCCCGTCGAGTACGTCGCGTTCCCCGTCCGGGCCGACGGCGAGGTCACCGGTGCCGTCGTCACGTTCCGCGACATCAGCGAGCGGCTCATCGCGCAACGGGACCTCGCGGCCGCTCGCGACGCAGCGCTCGAGGCCAATCGCATGAAGTCCGCCTTCCTCGCGAACATGAGCCACGAGATCCGGACGCCGATGAACGGGGTCATAGGCATGACCTCGCTCCTGCTCGACACCGACATCGACGCGGAGCAGCGCGAGTTCGTCGAGACGATCCGCTCGTCGAGCGAGTCGCTCCTCACGATCATCAACGACATCCTCGACTTCTCGAAGATCGAGGCGGGCAAGCTCGACATCGAGGAGATCGACTTCGACATCCGGACGACGGTCGAGCAGGTCGCCGAGCTGCTCGCAGAGACCGCGCACGGCAAGGACCTCGAGCTCCTCCTCGAGGTCGACAGTGACGTGCCCGACTACGTCCGCGGTGACCCGAGCCGCATCCGTCAGGTGCTCACGAACTTGTTGAGCAACGCGGTGAAGTTCACCGAGCGAGGCGAGGTCCTGGTGCGGGTCGGCCACGACCACGCAGCTCCATCACGCCTCCGGTTCGAGGTCGTCGACACCGGCATCGGGATCGATCCCGACGTCTGCGACCGGCTGTTCGCGCCGTTCGTCCAGGCCGACACCTCGACCACTCGCCGGTTCGGCGGCACCGGCCTCGGGCTCACCATCTCGCGGCAGCTGGTCGAGCTGATGGGCGGAGAGATCGGTGTCGACAGCGAACCCGGGCGCGGAAGCACGTTCTGGTTCGTGCTGCCCCTCCGGCCGTCGACGACCACCCCGGAGCCGTTCACCCCACGCCCCGACCTCGCCGGACTCCGAGCCCTGATCGTCGACGACAACGAGGTCAACCGGCGCGTGCTGTGCGAGATGATCGACCGGTGGGGGATGAAGGGTGAGGCCGTTGCTTCTCCGCGGGAGGCGCTCGCCAAGGCGAAGGCCGAAGCGCGGAGCGGCACCCCGTACGACATCGCGCTCCTCGACTTCCACATGCCGGACATGGACGGCATAGCGCTCGCAACCCACCTGTCGAACGACCCGGACACGTCGGCGCTCCGACTCGTCATGCTCACGTCTGCTGCGTCGCGACACGAGGCAGCTTCGGCTCGCCGGGCCGGCATCAGCGGATACATCAC
The DNA here is from genome assembly GCA_035540495.1 of Acidimicrobiales bacterium. Taxonomy (GTDB): domain Bacteria; phylum Actinomycetota; class Acidimicrobiia; order Acidimicrobiales; family CADCTF01; genus DASVEG01. The sequence continues at coordinate 27,880 of DATLGL010000057.1, read as the reverse complement.
CAAGCCGATCCGCCGCGGAGCGCTCTACACGCTCCTGACGACGGCGATGGGAGCGGAGACGGCGGCACCGGAGGAAGGACCGCTCGTGGAGACGGGGCGTGCGGCGCGGTTGCTCGTCGTCGACGACAACCCGGTGAACCTCCGGATCACCGCGTACCTCCTCGAGAAGTCGGGCCACCGCGTCGACACCGCGGGCAACGGCATCGAGGCGCTGTTGCTGCTCGAGCAGGCGCACTACGACGCCGTGCTGATGGACGTCCAGATGCCGGAGATGGACGGCTGGGAAGCGACCCAGGAGCTGCGGCGGCGTGAGGCCGGCGGCGCTCGACGCCTGCCGATCATCGGTCTGACCGCCGCCGCGACGAGGGAGGACGTCGACCGGTGCTTCGCGGTCGGGATGGACGACGTCGTGACGAAGCCGGTGCGAGAAGACGAGCTCCTCGCCACCGTGAACCGCTGGACCGACGGGACCGACGGAAGCGTTGGGATCGACGGGAGCGGCGGGCCCGATGGGAGCCACGTCGCCGAGCCCACCTCCTCCGGCGCCGACCTCGACGACGCCGCGTTGCGAACGCTGGTGGAGCTGGATCCCGACGGCTCGAAGGGCGTGCTCGACCGCCTGCGGGAGTCGTTCGTCAACGAGGCGGCCGAACGTGTCACCGAGCTGCGCAGCGCGTTCTCCGATCGCGACGCCGACACGATCCGCAGGTCGGCCCACCGACTGAAGGGCAGTTCGCTCTACTTCGGCGCCCGGCTCGTGTCCGACCTGTCTCGCGACCTCGAAGAGCGCGGACGCGAAGGCGACATCGGCGCGGCGGAGCCGATGATCGACGAACTGGCGCGAGAAGTCGAGCGACTGCGGATCGATCTACCGATCGCCATCGAGCGGCTGCGACAGGAGTGGAGCGGGCAGGCATGAGAGGACGAGTTCTCGTCGTCGACGACGACCCCATCATCCGAGGCCTCGTCGTCGGCCAGCTGGCCAACGACGGCCACGACGTGCTCGAAGCGAGCGACGGGCGCGCCGCGCTCGATCAGCTGCGGATCGAACCGCTCGACGTCGTGCTGCTCGACATCGAGATGCCGGATCTCGACGGCTTCGCGGTGCTTCGCGCGCTCGCCGACGACGAGCGCTTCGGCGAGATCCCGATCATCGTGCTCACCGCACGCGACGCCGCGGACGACGCGGTGCGCGCGCTCGAGCTGGGAGCGACCGACTTCCTCCGCAAGCCGGTGCAGGCCGCCGAGCTGGCCGCTCGGGTGCGCACATCACTGCGGATCGCGCGAGTGCAGCAAGACCTCAGGGCGTGCCGGGCTGAGCTCCAGGAGGTGACACGGGCCGACCAGCTCACGGGCCTCGCGAACCGCCGCCACATCGACGAGCACCTGTCGATGGCGATGAGCGCGGCCCGGCGTCACAACCACCCGATGTCGTGCCTCGTCGTCGACATCGACCACTTCCGCCGGTTGAACGACACGGAGGGCCACGCCGCCGGCGACGAGGTGTTGCGGGTGGCGGCGTCGCGTCTGTCCCATGTCCTCCGGGGCGAGGACATGGCCGGACGGTGGGGTGGCGAGGAGTTCCTCGTCGTCGCGCCCAACACCGATCTCGACGGCGCGTGGCGGCTCGGTGAGCGCATCCGCGAGGCGATCGGCGGCACGCCGATCCCGCTCAGCGCCGGTCGGGACGTGCTCGTCACGGTTTCGATCGGGTGCGCCACCGGACGCGGCGACGACATCGACCGTCAGCTCCGGCTGGCGGAGCAGGCGCTCGCGCAGGCGAAGGAGGCCGGTCGCAACAAGGTGGTCGCGACCGACCCCTACAGGTAGGTACCGGGGCGGACCTCTTCGCTCGCCGCCGGAAGGCTGCGGCGGCGGAGCTCCTCGAGCTGCTGACGCGCTTCCATCTGCTGCGCGAACAGCGTCGCCTGGATCCCGTGGAACAGGCCCTCGAGCCACCCGACCAACTGCGCCTGGGCGACTCGTAGCTCGGCCTCGCTCGGCGTCTCGTCGTCGAACGGGGCCGCGAGCTTCTGGAGCTCGTCCTGCAGATCGGGCGAGATGACCTCGCTCAGCTGCTTCACGGACGACTCGTAGATGTCGGCCAGGCGGGCCCGACCAGCCTCGTCGAGCGGAGCCTGCCGCACCTCCTCGAGGAGCTGCTTGATCATCGACCCGATGCGCATCACCTTGGCCGGCTGCGAGATCGATTCGGTCGGGCCGTCGTCGGACGCAGCCGCCTCCGCCTCCGCGGCCTCCGGCGTCGCTGGCATCGCAGCCGAGGTGTGCTCGACGTCGGGCGTCAACGCCGTGGGCCCGGCGGCCGAATCGGTGCTGGTCGAGGAGTCGGGCATCGCGCTCATCCTATGAACCCCTACCCGGCTGTCCCGACGAGAGGAACCCACATCTCGTCGGCCGTGAGCGACCCGTGCCGGCAGACCAGCGCGAAGTCGTGCTCGGCCGGGTCCCGGAACGACACCGGCGCTCGCGCCGCCACGAGCACGTCGCCGAAGCGGTCGCGCGCGGCAGCCGACGCCGTCGGGCCGAACCAACCGTCGGCGAGCACCTCGTCACGCGTGCGCACCCACGCCAGTCCGTCGCGCTCGAGCTGACGAGCAGCATCAGCCACGTCGCCGGCCCGACCCGCACGAGCATGCAACCACCGGAAGCGGCCCTCGCCGCTCATGAGCTCCAGGTGGTCGAGGAGCTCGGGGTCGAACTCGACGATGCGGTCACCGACGTCGACCTGCCCGTGGTCGGCGGTGACAAGGAGAGCTGCGCCGGGTGGGAGCGAGGCGGCGACGTCGGCGACGAGGCGGTCGGTCGTCGCCAGTTCGGCGTCGTAGTGGTCGCCGAACCCGTGGGCGTGGGCGATCTTGTCGACGCCGTCGTAGTACGCGTACACGAGAGGTTCGCCTGCGGCGAGGAGCCGGGCTACCTCGACGCGAATCGTCGACGGCATCCGGTACCCGACGATGCCTGCGCCGCCGAGGAGGGCGGTCGTGAAGCCGCCGTGGTCGAACTCCGCCTTCGTCACGACGGGCACGCGTCGACCGTCGAACGGGCGCCGCGGCTGGAACACCCGCGGATCGACGATGCCGGTGCCGTCGACGTCACCGATGCGCCAACGGAGGACGTTCAGCACTCGCCGCTCACCGACGTGGACGCGATAGCCCACGACGCCGTGCGAACCGGGCGGCTCCCCGACGGTGATGGACGTGAGGGCAGCCGACGTGGTGGTCGGCGCGACGGAGGTGACCGGCCCGCCCTCCATCGCAGCGAGCGTGGGTGCAACGTGGGCCCGCTCCCTCAGCTGCATCCACCCGAGACCGTCGAGCACCAGCAGCACGATCTGGCTCGCGCCGCGCACGACGTCCGGAAGCCATGGCGCAGGACGCCCCGGCTCGAGCAGCGCAGGGATGATGCTCGCGATGCACGCGCCCGCGTAGTCGGGCACGACCGGTCGGTCGGGCGCTGCCTCGACCTCGATCGCGCTCACTCGACGACGCGGGCGAGGCTCGATCGGATGGCGTCGACGAGGGCTCGGATGTCGCCGCTCTTCAAGAGGAGCGGAACCTCGAGCCGCTCCATCTCCTGCCGCACGAACTCGCCTGCCGTGGCGGTGTAGGCCACCACGGCGATGTTCGGGATGTCGCGGCGGATCTCCTCGATGGCGTGGATCCCGAGCATCTTCGGCATGAGGAGGTCCATCACCACGGCACGGGGACGGAGCTTCCTGCACACCTCGATGACCTCGACGCCGTCCGCGGCTTCGCCGACCACCTCGACGCCATCGACCGTCTCGAGTTGCAGGCGGAGGAGGAGGCGGACGTCGGGCTCGTCGTCGGCGATGACCACCGAGATCACGTCGCCCGTCACACCGCCTCCAGCTCGATCGTCGTGATCAGACCTCCGCCGTCGCGCGCCTCGACGGTGAGGCTCCCGCGCGCATGTTCGGCCAGTGCACGGGCGACCGCGATGCCGACCCCGAGGCCTGGCGAGCGCATCACCGCGGCCTCGGCGCGGAAGAACGGCTGGCCAAGCAGCTCGATCTCGGTGATCTCGGCGCCCGGCGAATCGACGACGATCGCCGTCGACCCGGAGCCGTCGCCCGGCTGGACCACCTTCACCGTGGTGGTGCCGTCGCCGTACTTGGCCGCGTTGTCGAGCACGTGAACGAGCATCTTCGACAACGAGCCTGCGGGCGCGAGCACCGCGGCGTCGTCGTCGCCCTCGAACACCAACGGCGCGCCGCCGCCGACCTCGGCCCAGACGTCGTCGACGACCGGACGGACCATCGTCCCGACCCGCTCGCTGGTCGGGAGCGTCGTGGTGAGACCGGCTGCGAGGAGCATGTCGTCGAGGAGCCGCTCGGCCTGCGCCGCCAGCCGCCGCAGGGCCGGCGTGATCGACGTGCGGATGTCGTCCTCGCTCGCGGTGGGAAGCGCCTCGGCGAGCCCGCGGAAGGTCGTGATGGGCGTACGCAGCGCGTGCGGGATCACGTTGAGCACGCGCCGGCGCAGCGCGTCGACCTCACGGAGGCGACGCTCGAGCTCGTCCGAGTCGGAGTCGGACGTCTGAGAGGCCTGGACCCCGGGCGTCACACCGCCAACCGTACAGCCCCAACGTACGATGGCCGTGGTGAAGGTCTCGACCCGCGGCGACTACGCGAGCCGGGCTCTGCTGTCGTTGGCGCTGCACGTCGACGAGAGCGGCCCGACGTCGGTTCGCGACATCGCGGAGCGAACGGGGCTCCCGCAGCCGTATCTGGAGCAGATCCTGCTCGCCTTGAAGGGCGCCGGCCTCGTCCGTTCGAAGCGAGGCGTGGGTGGCGGCTACGTCCTCGCGCGCGATCCTGCGGACATCACGCTGGGCCAGATCGTGAGCGCCGTCGACGGGCCGATCGTCGTCGGCGACTTCGGCGAGCCCCACCAGAACGGGGCGTGCGACCACGAGGGCCAGTGCGTGCTGCTCGCGGTGTGGTCGCAGGTCGGACGCCACATGCGGGCCCATCTCGACTCGTTCACCCTCGCCGACATGGTCGCCCAGGCTCGCGACCTGCGCAGCCCCGTCGTGCCCCTCGACGACCTCGTCGAATAGCCGCTCGGTCGATCGTCAGGCGAGCGAGCGTCGCACGGTGCTGAGGTCGTCCGGCAGCGGCGACGTGAACCGCACCCGCTCCCCCGTGGCCGGGTGGTCGAACGCGAGCTCCTCAGCGTGGAGGAACGGACGGTCGAGCGGGAACGCCGGACGGCCGCCCCCGTACCGGTCGTCGCCGACGACGGCGTGACCGATGGCCGCGAAGTGGACGCGGATCTGATGCGTCCGGCCGGTCTCGAGCCTGCAGCGCAGCTCCGACGTCGGAACCGGTTCGGTGTAGATGGCGTCGACCTCGTAGCCCGTTCGCGCCTCACGGCCCGATGCGCTCACGGTCATGCGCGTCGGATCACCCTCGCTGCGCCCGATCGGAGCGTCGACCATCCCCGCCCGTGGCTCCACGTGGCCGAGGACCAGCGCGCGATACCGCCGCTCGACCGAACGCTCGGTGAGTTGCCCAACGAGGTCGTGGTAGGCGTCGACGGTGCGGGCGACCACGAGCAGGCCGCTCGTGCCGGCGTCGAGGCGGTGGACGATGCCGGGACGATCGCTGTCGCCCGTGTCGAGTGACGCGAGATCGGGGAACCGGGCCAGCAACCCCGACACCAGTGTGCGTTCGCGGTTGCCCGCCCCCGGATGCACGACGAGGTGGGCCGGCTTGTCGACGACGATCACGTGGTCGTCGGCGTGCACGATGTCGAACTCCACCGACGCGTCGGCGGTAGGCACCTGCGCGCCGGGTCGCTCCGGCACCTCGACGTCGACGACGTCTCCCTCGCGGACCCGCCGGCTCGGCTTGGTCACCACCTGCTCCGCGATGCGCACGCCGCCGTCGTCGATGATCGCGGCCACCTCGGCGCGAGGGAGCCCGGTCAGGATCGCCACCACCCGATCGATGCGCTCCCCTGCCAGCGGCGCGGGGATCTCCTCACGCATCGGCCGGCGTTCTCTGTTCTCGTTCGCGCCGCTCGTCGATCACGCTGGCGACGATCATCAGCACCGCGCCGACCGAGATGCCGATGTCCGCGACGTTGAACACCGGCCACCACTGGAAGTCGATGAAGTCGACGACGGCGCCATCGTGACCGCGGAACAACCGGTCGGCGAGGTTGCCCATCGCACCGCCGAGCAGCATCCCCAGCGCGACCGACAGCAGGGGGCTCGTGGCGTGGCGGGCGAACGCGATCAACGCGCCGACGAGCACGATCGCCGCCACCGTGATCAGCGGTGTCAGCCCGGTGCCCATGCTGAACGCGAACCCGCTGTTGAACGACAGGTTGAACCTCAACGTCCAGAAGACGTCGACGGGCCCGTCGTCGAGCGCGTTCACCGCCCACGTCTTGGTCGTCTGATCGACGACGAGGATCGCCGCGACGATGACCGCCGCAAGCAGGAACCGCCGGCGGTTCACCGCCGAGCCGACAGTCCCCCGCTCTTGCAGGCGACGCAGAGCGCGGCGTAAGGCAGCGCCTTCAGCCGGGCCTTCATGATCGGCTGGCCGCAGCGCTCGCACAGGCCGTAGGTGCCGTTGTCGATCTTCGACAGGGCGCGATCGATCTCTTCGATGTTCTGCCGAGCCTGACTCGCCAACGCGAGATCGCGCTCGCGCTCAGCGCTCATCGAGTCGACGTCGCCGCCTTCCTCGGTGAACTCGCTCTCGCCCTCGGCTTCGGCCGCGAGCTGGTCGGCCTCGGCCTTCAGCGCCGCTGCCTGCTTCTCGTACTGCTCCCGCTCCTCGAGCAGGAGCGCCCGCTGCTCCTCGAGGAACTTCCTGTCGGCGTCGCTCGCGGGCGCCTTCTTCACGGCCTTCGCAGGTGCTGCCGCCTTGGTGGCGACTGCCTTCTTCGGAACCTCGACCACCTTCTTCGTCGCTGACTTCGTAGCGGGTGCCGCTGCGTTCTTCGCCGGCCCCGGTGCGGTGGCTGCCTTCTTCGCCACCTTCGACGGCGACGACGCCTTCGCCGGCGCGGTCTGCTTCTTCGCGGCGGCCTTCTTCGCGGCAGCAGCCGCCTTGGTCGCCGCCGCGGTCGCCGCCGCAGGCTGCTTGCCCGACGCCTTACCCGCCGCCTTGACCGTCGGTGTCGCCTTCTTCGGCGTCGGCGCAGCCTTCTTGGCGCCAGCCGCGGAACTCTTCTTCACGGCAGCCGTCTGCTTGACCACTGCCTTCGCCGCCTTCTTCGCCGGCGCAGCCTTCTTCGTCGCCATCGCGCCCCTTCCGGGTTGGAAGAACGGCGAAGGGTAGCAGCCCCTCGCCGTCAACCGGTGCCACCCCCGAGCGAGGCGTCAAGCCATCAGGTCAGCGGCGGCGTGCCCTCGGGATGCCTCGGTTCGTCCGCGCGTTCCCGCCACCGAGCGGCGCATCGGCGAGCGCGAGCTCGAGGCGCTGGATCAGATCGTCCTGCTCGATCCCGCTCACGGTGAACCTCTTCGTACGGCTCGATCCGCCGGAGGACAGCGCGACGTCGGCCGGCTTGATGCCGAGGATCTCGGCGAGGAGGGCGGCGCAGGCCTCGTTCGCCCGCCCCTGCTCCGGCGGCGCGCCGACCTTGAGCTTGAGCGCGTCGCCGTGGCGACCGACGACCGCCGTGCGTCCGGCGCCAGGCTGCACGTGCACGCGAACCAGGAACGTGCCGTCGCTGGAAACCTCGAAAAGATCGTCGACCACGGCTCGTACTCTAGAGAGATGCCTGACCGCCGCTACCCAGATGTTCCGCAGCAGCCCTCGTTCCCGGCGGTCGAGCGGGCGATTCTCGAATCGTGGCGCGAGAACAAGACCTTCGAGACGTCCGTCGAGCAGCGCCCGGCCGGCGAGAAGGGCTCGAACGAGTACGTCTTCTACGACGGCCCGCCGTTCGCGAACGGCCTTCCTCACTACGGCCACCTGCTCACCGGCTTCGTCAAGGACGCGGTCCCGCGGTACCAGACGATGAAGGGTCGACGGGTCGAGCGGCGGTTCGGGTGGGACACGCATGGTCTCCCTGCGGAGATGGAGGCCGAGAAGGAGCTCGGGATCTCCGGTCACGTCGCGATCACGGAGTACGGCATCGACCGCTTCAACGAGGCGTGCCGCACGTCCGTGCTGCGTTACACGAAGGAGTGGGAGTCGTACGTCACCCGCCAGGCGCGATGGGTCGACTTCGAGAACGACTACAAGACGCTCGACCTCCCGTTCATGGAGAGCGTCATGTGGGCGTTCAAGCAGCTGTGGGACAAAGGTCTCATCTACGAGGGCTACAAGGTGCTCCCCTACTGCTGGGAGTGCGAGACGCCGCTGTCGAACTTCGAGACGCGCCTCGACGATGCCTACCGGGAGCGGCAGGACCCCGCGCTGACGGTGCTGTTCCGTCTGCACACCGGCGAGGAGATCCTCGTGTGGACGACCACGCCGTGGACGCTTCCGTCGAACCTCGCGCTCGCGGTCGGTCCCGACATCGACTACGCCGTCTACGCCGAAGGCGACCGTCGGTTCATCGTCGGCGAGGCGACTGCGGGCAAGTACGAGAAGGAGCTCGCGTCAGCCGAGCGCGTCGGGCTCATCAAGGGCAGCGAGCTCGTCGGTCGCACCTACGAGCCGCTGTTCCCGTACTTCGAGGATCACCCGAACGCGTTCCAGGTGCTCGCCGGTGACTTCGTGTCGACGGAGGAAGGCACCGGCACCGTGCACATCGCTCCCGGCTTCGGAGAGGACGACCAAAGGATCTGCGAGGCGAACGGCATCAGCGTCGTCGCGCCGCTCGACGACCACGCCCAGTTCACTGCGGAGGTCCCCGACTACCGCGGGCTGCAGGTGTTCGACGCGAACCCGAAGATCATCAAGGACCTCAAGGATCGTGGCGCCGTCGTCCGTCACGACACTTACCTCCACAGCTACCCGCACTGCTGGCGCACCGACACGCCGCTGATCTACAAGGCCGTCTCGTCCTGGTTCGTCGAGGTGACGAAGTTCAAGGACCGGGCGATGGAGCTGAACCAGGAGATCAACTGGGTGCCGTCGCAGGTGCGCGACGGCGCGTTCGGGTCGTGGCTCGCGAACGCCCGCGACTGGTGCATCTCCCGCAACCGCTTCTGGGGTTCGCCGATCCCGGTGTGGAAGAGCGACGATGCCGAATACCCACGCGTCGACGTGTACGGGTCGCTCGACGAGATCGAGCGTGACTTCGGTGTGCGTCCCGACGACCTCCACCGCCCGGGGATCGACCAGCTCACCCGTCCGAACCCCGACGACCCCACCGGGAAGTCGACGATGCGGCGCGTCGAGGAAGTGCTCGACTGCTGGTTCGAGTCCGGCTCGATGCCGTACGCCCAGGTCCACTACCCGTTCGAGAACCAGGAGTGGTTCGAGAACCACTTCCCGGCCGACTTCATCGTGGAGTACGTGGGCCAGACGCGGGCGTGGTTCTACAACCTCCACGTCCTGGCGACGGCGCTGTTCGATCGCCCCGCGTTCAAGACCTGCGTCGTGCACGGCGTCGTGCTCGGCGACGACGGGCGGAAGGCGTCGAAGCGACTCCGGAACTACGTCGACCCCGAGGAGATGTTCGACACGTACGGAGCCGACGCGGTGCGATGGTTCCTGCTGTCGTCAGCGGTGCTCCGTGGTCAGGACCTCGTGTTCACCCGCCAGGGCGTCGCCGAGGCGGTCCGTCGCGTCATCAACCCCATCTGGAACACCTGGTACTTCTTCTCGCTCTACGCGAACACCGATGGTTACCAAGCGCGGTTTCGCACCGACGCCACCGGTGTGCTCGACCGCTACCTGCTCGCCAAGACCCGTGAGCTGCTCGACACGTTCACCGAGCGCATGGACGCCTACGACCTGTACGGCGCATGCGAGTCGGTCGAGTCGTTCCTCGACGCGCTGACGAACTGGTACGTGCGTCGCTCACGCGACCGCTTCTGGGCGAGCGACACCGATGCCTTCGACACGCTCTACACCGTCCTCACCCTGCTGTGCCGCACGGTCGCGCCGCTGCTGCCGATGGTCGCCGAGGAGGTGTACCGAGGCCTCACCGGTGAGGAGTCGGTGCACCTGACGTCGTGGCCGTCGGCCGACGAGGTGCCCGCCGATCCGGAGCTGGTCAAGGCGATGGACCGGGTCCGTGAGGTGTGTTCGGCCGCGTCGTCGGTTCGCAAGGCGCAGGGGCTTCGGGTGCGGCTTCCGCTCGCGTCCCTGGTCGTGGCCGCGCCGGACGCGGAGTCCCTCCGTCCGTTCGTCGACCTCATCGCCGACGAGGTGAACGTGAAGGCGGTCGAGCTGACCGACGAGGTGTCGTCGCACGGAGAGCTCGTCCTGCAGCTGGTGCCCGGTGTGCTCGGTCCGCGAGTGGGCTCCGACGTCCAGAAGCTCATCAAGGCGGTGAAGAGCGGAGCCTGGGAGCGCAAGGCCGACGGCTCCGTCGTCGTCGGTGATCGGACGCTGGCTGACGACGAGTTCACGCTCCGCCTGGTCGCCCGTGACGAGACGACGACTCGTGCGCTGCCGGGCAACACCGGCTTGGTCGTCCTCGACACCGAGGTCACCCCGCAGCTGGCCACCGAAGGGCTCGCGCGAGACGTCGTCCGGCTCGCGAACGAAGCGCGCAAGGAGGCCGGCCTCCACGTGAGCGACCGCATCCGTCTGATGGTCGACGTCCGCCACGACGACGTGTGGGACGCCGTGCAGACCTTCGAGGGCTACGTCGCGACCGAGACGCTCGCGGACGAGGTCATGCGGGTTCCCGAGCTGTCGGAAGGCCACCGCTGCGCCCTCCCCGACGGTCGGGCGCTGGTGATCGCCGTCACGAAGATCGACTGACGACGGCCGACCCTGCGGGGGGTCGACGGTCGATCATCGATGGTCGCTGGTCGAGGTGAGCGGGTCGTGCCGCTCGGCCTCGACCTCAGCGGGACTTCTTGGCTGCCTTGGTGGTCTTCGACGCGGCCTTGGTGGCCTTCTTGATCGCTGCCGCCTTCTTCACCGCAGGAGCGGCTGCGGCCTTCTTCGTCGCCGCCTTCTTCGCCGGGGCGGCGGCGGCCTTCTTGGTGGCAGCCTTGCTGGCAGCCTTCGTCGCGGCGCCCAGCTTCTTGGCCGGAGCGACCGTCGAGGTGCCGAGCGCCTTCTTGGCGGTCGTCGCACGCTTGGTCGCCTTCGCCGGCGTTGCGGGCGTCGCCGCCCTGCCTGCCTTCTTCGTCGATGTCGACCGGGTGGCGGCAGCCTTCTTGGCCGCGGCCTTCTTCCCGCTCTTCTTCGCGCCGGCAGCCCTGGCCAGCGTGGGCACCTCGCCCTGCTGAGGCGTCGCCGCGGTCGCCGGGGCGATGCCCTCGAGCTCGTCGAGGCGGTCGTCGATGGCGTCGAGCACGCGATCGCGGTTGGCGTGGGTCTCCTCGTACTCCGCGACCTCTTCGAGCTCGTCCGCGTCGAGATCGGCGACGAGCGCGATCACCTCGTCTTCACCGAGGGACTCGTAGTCGGGGATCGGGAAGCCGCCGCTGACCTTCTCCTCCGCGACGGTCTCACCGGTCTCGATCGCTTCGGCCAGCTCCTCGGTCGACTCGGCGTCTGCCGGTGCGGACGCGGCGCCGCTGGCTGCCGCGGGAGCGGCCTCGTCCGCTTCGAGCTGGTCCATCAGATCGTCGATGCGGTTGAGAACCGTCGTGCGGTTCTTGTTCGACTCCTCGTGCTGCGCGACGAGCTCGAGCTGGTCGAGGTCGAGGCCCTCGAGCTTGGGGAGGATCTCGTTCACGCGCAGCGAGTCGTAGTTCTCGATCGGCAGCGCGCCAGCACCGGCCGCGGTCGTCGGCGCATCGGCGGGCGCTCCGGCCCGCTCGAGCGACGGCTCCTCCGGCGGCGCAGCGGCGGGAGACGCGACGAGCGTCGGCTCGTCGGCCCCGGTCGCGCCGTCGGCCAGCGGCGCAGGCGCGGACGGCGCCGCACTCGCATCGCGAGCGCGGCGGCGGCTCGTCTGCGACAGAACCGCGAGCACGATCGCAGCGAGCGCGCTCGCTCCGATCGACACGAAGATCAGCGCCAGGTTGTCGCCGAAGATGCCGATCAGCAGCGTGACCGCTGCGATCAAGACCAGCAAGATCGTCACGAGAAGCAACACGAACAGACCATTCCTTCGTCGAAGGGACTGCGCATCCTAAACCGCTGCGCGAGAAGGGGGTCGAATCCCCCGAACGTCACCGCCGACGGCGGAGGAAGCGCCCGCCGCCGTCATCGTCGTTGAAGATGTCGAGGTCGCGCTCGTTGCGCTCCGGGAGGCTCGCCTCTTCGTCGCGCGGACCGAGCGGTGCGTCGTCATTGACGGCCCGCCGCAGCTCCGCGAGGAACGGGTCATCTTCGTCGCCGGCCTCTCCCGCGTTCACAGCTGAAGCGTCGTCGCCGCCGGCCGGTGCGGTCGGTAGGCCGGGCGTGTCGGCGACGATCTCCTCCGGCGTGGCGTCGTCGCCTGCGGGCAACTCGGCCACTGGCTGTGCCTCGTCGTCGAAGACGCGGTCCGCGGTCTCCATCGCAGGCGGAGCCTCGATCCCGGGAACCCCGCCCTGCAGCTGTTCGAGCTGCTGGGAGTAGTAGATGCGGAGGCGCTCGCGCTCCTGCGCCACGTAGGCCTGCAACGCAGCCACATCGCGCTGGAGCGACTCACGCTCGTCGTAGAGCCGGTGCCGGTAGCCGGAGAGCTCGTGCTCGAGCTCGTTCATCGTGCGGGTGCGCGTCTCCTCCACCTCGGCCAGCACCTCGGCGCGGCGAGCTTCGGCTTCGGCCACGAGCCGGGCCGCTTCCTCCTGCGCTTCCTTCACCGCCAGGTCGGCGGTGCGCTGGGCGAGGATCAACGTCCGCCGCAACGACTCCTCGACCTCGCTGTGACCGGCAGGCACGACGTCGGTGGACGCCGCGGCAGAGTCAGCCGCCGCCTGTGCTGCCGCGTCCGGGGCGGGCGCTGCGCCGGACGACAGCTCGTCGATCCGACGTTGCAGCGACTCGACGGTTGCCGCGACATCGGCGACGAAGGTGTCGACGTCTTCGGGGTGATAACCCCGCAGCTTCTCCCGGAAGCGGATGTCGCGGATGCTCTGAGGGGTCAGCTCCGGCGCCATGGGTCGAATCTACCCACGGCGCCCCCGACTTCAGCGGATGCCGGAACGCTTCTGCGCGAGGTTCGTGCGACGCGTCGGCGCCGCCGTCAGCGGCAGATGCTCGAGCTAACGATGTTGATCACGATGAAGACGACGATCGGCGACAGGTCGATCATCCCGACGCTCGGCATCACACGACGCACCGGACCGAGGACCGGCTCGGTGATCGTGTAGAGCACGCCGAAGATCGACGCCATCGCTCCGCCCGGGGCGAGCGGGAACCAGCTGAGGATGATGCGTCCGAAGAGGCAGATCGAATAGATCTGCAGCAACTGCGCGAGGAGGCAGCCCACGTCTACGCGCGCTGGGTCGGCGTGAGGAGGTACACCCGATCCGCGGTGCGCTCCATCTCGCCATCGAGGCCGTAGGTGAGGCCGGATGCGAAGTCGACGATGCGCCGGAGCAGATCGCGGTCGGCGCCCTGCAGGTTGACGATCACCGGCACCCCGGCCTTGAGGCGATCACCGATCTCCTTCGCGTCCTGGAACGAACCTGGCGTCACCGTGACCGGCTTCGTGCTGGCGACCGGCGTCAGCGGCCGCACCACCGACGACGTGCGCGGCGCGACGGTGACGCCGCTCGGCTGCGGCTCCGGTTCGCGTGGGAGCGTGCGAATCGTGCCGCCCGCTGGCTCGGGCTCGAACGCGGCCGGACGAGCAGCGGCGCGCGCCGGCGTCCCCGCAGCCTGCGGCTGCTGCTGCGCGGCGTTGTCGTCGTATGCCTCGTACTCGTCGTACTCGTCGTCGTCGACGAGGCCGAGGTAGCTCATCATCCGTCGGAACCCGGACATCGGTCTCCTCCTGTTGTCTCTATCGTCGCACGTCGGTCAGCCCTCAGAGGGGACGCTTGTCGCGTTCTCCGAAAAGCGCCCGCCCGATGCGCACCATCGTCGAGCCCGCAGCCACTGCGAGCTCCAGGTCATCTGTCATCCCGATCGACAGCTCGTCGAGCTCGAGCGCCCGTCGCAAGGCGCCCAGCCGCTCGAACTCGGCGCGTGCCTGATCGGGAGATCCTGCGCTGGCCACTCCCATGAGCCCCGCCACGTCGAGGTCGAGGCCGCGGAGGTCACCGACGAGCGCCGGCGCATCCTCGAACGAGCAGCCGTTGCGCCCGGGATCACCGGACAGGTTCACCTGCACGAGCACCGTGGCGCCGCGCGAGCGCCGAGCGATCTCGGTGCCGGCCGACATGCGGTCGACCGTCTGCCACACGGAGACGCGAGGCGCCAGCTTCGCCACCTTGTTCCGCTGCACGGCGCCCAGGAAGTGCCAGCGGGCCGGCCCCGTCGTCTGCTCGGCCTTCTCGACGAGCTCCTGCGCGTAGTTCTCGCCGAGGTCGTGCAGACCGGCGGCGATGGCAGCGCGCACCGCGTCGATCCCGAACCCCTTCGTCATCGCGACGACGGTGATGGATCGGGTGTCGCCTCCGGCGCGAGCGATGCGATCGCGAATCGCGTCGAGCCGCTCCGCGACGACGGAAGCGGACATCGCCGCGGTCATGGCAGCCACACCACCGTCGCCTGGCGCTCGGGCTCCTGGCGCGCGCGATGCGAGAACCACTCGTCTGGTTCGCACGCGGTGCAGGTCCCCACGTCGTGCACGAGCACTACGTCGAGACGCTCGAGCGACGTGCGCACCGCAGCCGGCACGTCGAGGGCGGGTGTGCCCTCCGACGTCGTCGACCTCACCGAGTCACCGAACCGATCGACGAGTCGCTCGAGGTCGTCGGCTCCGAACTCGTAGCACGACGGCTGGATGCAGGGGCCGAGTGCGGCCTCGATCGCGGTGGCGCCCTTGGCCCGCATCAGCTCGACCGTCTCGTCGAGCACACCGGCTTCCAGCCCGCGCCATCCCGCGTGCGCAACGGCGGCGACGTCACCACCGGCGAGCGCGACGGGCGCGCAGTCGGCGGTGTGGACGGCGATCGCGATCGTGCGGTAGGTGGTGACGAGCGCGTCCGCGTCGCCGACGTCGCCGGTCGACGAGTCGACGAACACCGCACGTGAACCGTGCACCTGTCGCGCCGTCTTCCAAGGCCGATCGACGACGGCTCGCTGGCGCGCGCCGCGAGCGACGCCGGCGTGCTGGCTGACATCGCCTTCTTCCCGCCCGGTGAATCGGACCTCAGCGGGCCCGAGCCGGAGTGAACGCAAGAGCTACTTCAGGAAGCTCGGGACGTCGAAGTCGTCGTCGTCGTCGAGGTCGAGGTCTTCGCTGAAGTCGTCGCTCTGCTGGAGCCCGAGGCTGGGGGCGGCGCGGCCGGCGCTGCCCCGGCTGTCGCTGCCGCCGTCTTCCTCCCAGCGGTTGAAGCCAGCAGCGATGACGGTGACGCGCACCTCGTCGCCCATCGTGTCGTCGCTGACCTGGCCCCAGATGATGTTGGCGTCGGGATGCGCGACCTGGTGGATCGTCTCGGCTGCTTCGGTGACCTCGAACAGGCCGAGGTCGGTGCCGCCCGCGATGTTGAGGAGGACGCCGCGAGCACCGTCGATCGACGACTCGAGCAGGGGGCTCGTGATGGCGAGACGTGCTGCGGTGACCGCACGCCCCTCGCCCGACGCGGTGCCGATGCCCATGATCGCCGAGCCGGCGTTCTGCATGATCATCTTCACGTCCGCGAAGTCGGTGTTCACGAGACCAGGCGTCGTGATCAAGCTCGTGATGCCCTGCACACCTTGCAGCAGGACCTCGTCGGCCATCTTGAACGCGTTGACCAACGACGTCTTGTCGTTCGCGATGTCGAGCAGCCGGTCGTTCGGGATGACGATGATGGTGTCGACCTTGTCGCGCAGGTTGTTGATGCCCATCTCGGCCTGCACCGCCCGGCGGCGGCCCTCGAACTGGAACGGCCGAGTCACGACGGCGATGGTGAGCGCGCCCTGGCTCTTCGCGATCTCCGCGATGACGGGCGCGGCGCCGGTGCCGGTGCCGCCGCCCTCGCCTGCGGTGACGAACACCATGTCGGCGCCCTTGAGCGCCTCCTCGATCTCGTCGCGATGCTCCTCGGCCGCGGCGCGCCCCACCTCCGGATCGGAGCCCGCGCCCAGGCCGCGTGTGAGGGTGCGGCCGACGTCGAGCTTGAGGTCGGCGTCGCTCATGAGCAGCGCCTGCGCGTCGGTGTTCACCGCGATGAACTCGACACCCTTGAGGCCGGCGTCGACCATGCGGTTGACCGCGTTGACGCCGCCGCCGCCGACGCCGACGACCTTGATCTCTGCGATGTAGTTGCCTGCGCCAGCCATGCGGCTGCTCCTTCTGCTGGGGTGCTCGTTCGTGGTCGGGGCGAGCCCCGGGTTACGCCGAAAGGCCGGGCGCGCGTTCGGCCCGGCCAGCTGGAACATCGGATGTCGGATGGGGCATCCGGTGGCGCTCGAGATGAAGTCTCAACCTCAACTTCAGCGTGAGAGTCACTGGAAACCTCTTGAAGTGATCGAAAGTTTACGGTCGACCTCAGCCACGGGTCAACACTGGAGCGGTCGGAACCCGGACATCGATGATCCGGACGCGTGCGAGATCGGCCTTCTGCACCAACGTGGCCAGCGCCACGAGCTTCGCCTCGACGTCCGTCGCCCGCCCGAGCTCCACCGGGATCTTCCCGTCGAGATGCAGCCGGAGCGCGCCGGTCGCGTCCACCGTCACGCCCGGCACCCGCCCGGCCAGGACCTCGGGAAGCGCGTCGATCAGGCGCAGCGCAGCACGAGTCGACTCGTCGACCGTCGTCCCCGGCCCGCCGGCAGGCGGCGCCTCGACACGGGTCAGCTCCCCTACCGGCTCGGCGATGTGCTGCAGGACCCGGCCCTCGATGTCGACGAGCGCCCACACGCCCTCCCCGGCCGACAGGGTGGCGATCGGCGTCCGCTCGAGGAGCGTCACCTCGACGGTGCCCGGGTAGTCGACGACGACGTCGACGCTGGCCACCCACGGCAGCGCGGCGATGGCGCGCTCGATCGCCCGCTCGTCGAGATCGACCATGGCCGGGCTGCGGTCGAGCCCGGACGCGGCGAGCACCGCAGCGACCTCGGTCTCGCTCGCGCCGCGCACCCGCACGGTGTCGACGTCGAGCAGGGGCGAGCGGGTCGCGCCATAGCCGGCGCCCACGAGCGCCACCGCGGTGACCGCGAGGACGAGGATCCGGAGCCGGCGGCGTCCTTCGTTCCGTTTGACCGCGACGCGCCGCTCGCGGATCCGGGGGTGCGGGCGCACGCGCGGCACCTCGGTCGTCACGTCTGTCACCCCGTCTCCCCCTCGTCGAAGCCGACCATGCGCAGTTCGGGCACGAGGTCGACACCCGTCGCCTCCGCCACACGACGCCGAACCTCCAGGATCAGCGCGCGCACGTCGTCAGCCGAGCCTCCCTCTTGTGCCTGGAAGAAGTTCGCATGCTTCGGCGACACGTGCGCGGATCCCTTGGCGAACCCCTTGAGTCCGGCCGCATCGATGAGGCGGCCGGCACTGTCACCAGGCGGGTTCGTGAAGATCGACCCGGCGTTCTGACCGCCCGGCTGGTGCTCGCGGCGCCAGCGGACGATCTCGCTGATCGTGCGCTCCGACTGCGCGCGGTCGCCCGGCGCGAGCTGGAGGTCGGCCCATACGACGACCTCGCTGCTCGACACGTTCGAGTGGCGGTAGCCGAGGTCGAGATCGCGCGCGGGGATCTCGCCGTCGCGCCCGCCGGCGAGGTCGATGACGCGAACGGACACGAGCGCCTCGCGTGTCTCGGAGCCGTGCCCGCCCGCGTTCATGCGTACGGCGCCGCCGACGCTGCCCGGCACACCGACGGCCCACTCGAACCCGGTGAGCGCCGCTGCGGCGGTGCGCCTCGCCAGCACCGGCAGGCTCACCGCGCCTCCGGCCCGGACGCGCGCGCCGTCGAGGATCTCCATCTCGGCGAACGCCTCGCCGAGGGCGACCACGAGGCCGGGGAAGCCCCGGTCGGCGACGAGCAGGTTCGAGCCCTTGCCGATCACCAGCACGTCGACGCCGGACGCCGCGACGGCGTCGCGGACCCGCACGAGGTCGCCTTCGTCGGAAGCGCGGACGAACAGTCGCGCGCGGCCACCGACGCGATAGGTGGTGAGCGGCCCGATCGGAACGTCCCGGTCCGCGAGGCCTTCGAGGTGCGCCGCGGCCGCGTCGATTGCGGCAGCGTCGCTCATCCGGCCAACAGCTCGTCGTGGATCGCGTTGACGTCGCCGGCGCCGAGGGTGATGCAGAGGTCGCCAGGGCTGAGGAGCTCACGCACCCGCTCGGCCAGCTCGGACCGGCCGGGACACCAGACGACCTCACGCCCCGGGTCCTCCGCAGCGATGGCATCGACGATGAGCGCACCGGTGACGCCAGGCCGGGGGTCTTCACGAGCGCCGTAGACGTCGGTGACGACGACGAGGTCGGCGTCGGTGAACGATCGACCGAACTCGGTCGCGAGGTCGGCCGTACGCGAGTACAGGTGGGGCTGGAACACGGCGACGACTCGATCCCATCCCCCGCCGCGTGCCGCGGCCAGCACTGCGGCGACCTTGCCCGGGTTGTGGGCGTAGTCGTCGACGAAGGTGATGCCGTTGCGCTCGCCGCGGAACTCGAAGCGCCTCGACACGCCTCCGTAGCGGGCGAGCGCGGACGCGGCGACCTCGGGGTCGACGCCGAGCCCGTGCGCCAGCGCGAGTGCGGCCGTTGCGTTGCGGGCGTTGTGCGCACCCGGCACCGGCAGCGTCAGCTCGACTCGACGATCACCCCGGATGTCGAGGGCGAAGCGCACGCTCGATCGTGAGGTCTCCAGGTCGACGATGCGGTAGTCGGCTCCTTCGGCGGTGCCGTACGTGGTGATGTCACCGACGCCCGCCGACGCCGCCGCCGCTGCCACCTTCGCCGCGCCCGGGTCGTCGAGGCACACGACGCGTGGGCCCGACGCCTCGGCGAGGAAGTCACCGAAGGCCTGCTCGATCGCCGCGACGTCGCCGTACTGATCGAGGTGGTCGGCCTCGACCGACGTGACGATCGCGGCCTCGGCGCCGAGGGCGAGGAACGTGCGGTCGGACTCGTCGGCCTCGACGACGAACCAGTCGCCGTCCGTCCACGCCACACCCGAGCCGAGCTTGGTGAGCTGCCCGCCGACGAGGTACGACGGCTGCAGCCCGGCGTCGGTCAGGACGAGCGCGAGCATCGACGTCGTGGTCGTCTTGCCGTGCGTGCCTGCCACGCCGATCGTGCGCTTCGTCGCGCAGATCGCGGCCATCACGTCCTGCCGCGACAGCACCGGGATCCCTCGTTCGCGAGCCGCGACGACCTCCACGTTGTCCGCTCGCACCGCGGTCGAGATCGCCACCACGTCGACGTCGGAGGCGACGTTGGAAGCGTCGTGACCCACATGCACGGTGATGCCGGTCGAACGCAAGCGGTCGACGACGGGCGAGGTGGCGAGGTCGGATCCGGTGACACGGTGGCCCAGCGACGTGAGGATCGACGCGATCGCCGACATCGCGGCGCCGCCGATGGCGACGATGTGCACCGACTTCGGCGTGGCGAGATCGAAGACCTCCGACGTCATCGCCGCCCCTTCCGCGCGTGCAGCTCGACGAGATCGGCCACGCGCGCCGCGGCATCGGGATGGCCGACCGTGCGCGCCGCCTCTCCCATCCGCTCGAGCGTGCCCGGTTCGGCGAGCAGGCGGTCGATCTCCTCGGCGAGGCGCTCCGGCGTCACCTCGTGATCTCGGAGCATGATCGCCGCGCCCGCCCTCACGAGCACCTGCGCGTTCGCCGCCTGGTGGTCGTAGGGCGCGATGGGGAGCGGTACGAGGATCGATGCGCGCCCGATCACCGCCAGCTCGGCGATGCTGCCGCCCGAGCGCGAGACCACCAGGTCGGCCGCGGCGAGAGCTTCGGGCATCCGGTCTTCGTAGCGCACACGTTGGTACACGAGCGGCCCGTCGGCGTTCGTCGGGCCGAGCGTCGACATCTCGTCCCAGTCACGGTCACCGATCACGTGGCGGATCGCGATCGCTCCGCGATCGGCCCACGCCGACGCGAGTCCGACCACCGCCTGGTTGATCGTGCGCGCGCCGAGCGATCCGCCGACCGCGACGATGACCGTCGCGTCCTCAGGCAGGCCGAACGCCGCCCGAGCGGCGCGCTTGCCAGCCGCCGATCGGTCGACGTCGAGCACCTCGTCGCGCACCGGGTTCCCCGTCACGACAGGCCGGGGCAACGGCGTCCCCTCGTAGGGCACCGCCGACGCCGTCGCGAACCGTCCGACCAGCCGGTGCGTCGCCGTGGGCACCGCGTTCTGCTCCGACAGGACGAGCGGGATGCGGAACAACGCGGCAGCGAACGCGCACGGCGCCGCGGCATACCCGCCCATCGAGACGACGACGGCTGGTCGCAGTCTGGCCAGCAACACGACGGCCTGCGCCAGACCGATCGCGAACCCTGCGAGCGAGCCCAGGTTCTGCAACGTGAGCTTGCGGGCGAGCCCGCGTCCGGGGAGGTACGTCACGGGGAAGCCGCTCTCGCCGAGGAGGCGCCGATCGATGGGCGCGCGTCGCGACCCGACGAAGTGGATCGACGACTGCGGATGACCTCGCTCGACGAGGGAGCGGCCGATCGACAGCGCGGGGACGACGTGGCCGGCGGTACCGCCTCCGGCGATGACGGCGAAGCAGGTGCTCACGCGCCGCCGGTCGCCTCGGCCGCCGCCGCCTTCGTCTTCGCCTTCGCCGTCACCTTCACCTTCACTCGGGGCGCGTCGGCGCCGACCTTCGTGGAGCCGGTCGGAGGACGCGTCGCCGACCCCGACTGCCGCGTGATGTTGAGGAGCACGCCGACGCCGGCCATCAGAGGGACCAGCGACGACCCGCCAGCCGACACGAACGGGAGCGGCACGCCGGTGATCGGGAGCAGCCCGACGACGGCACCGACGTTGATCGTGGCCTGGCCCACGATCCACGCGGTCACGCCGCCGGCGAGGAGCATCCCGAAACGGTCGGGTGCCCGCATCGTCGATCGCACGCCGAGCGCGGCGAAGGTCGCGAACATCGCGAGGACCGACAGCGTGCCGACGAGGCCCAGCTCCTCGCCGATGATGGCGAAGATGAAGTCGGTGTGGGCCGCCGGCAGGAAGCCCCACTTCGCGCGGCTCGAGCCGAGACCGACGCCGAGCAGCCCGCCGGCGGCGAGTGCGACTCGCCCCTGCGCGGCTTGATACCCGGTGTTGCTGGCGTCCGCGAACGGGTCGAGGAACGACGTCATCCGCTGCCACCGATAGGGCTCGAACCGGGCCAGGAGGAAGGTGGTGATCGCGGCGCCGAGCCCGAGCGACACCATCGACGGCAACGGGAGCCCGGCGAGGAACAGGACGCCGATCACGATGCCGCCCGTCACGAGCGTGGTGCCGAGGTCGGGCTGGGCCATCAGCAGCGTCGCGACGAGGAGGAACGCTCCCATCACCGGATACAGCGTCTGACGCTTGTCGTACATCTTCTCGCCGCGGCGAGCGAGCAGGTCGGCGGCGAAGATGAGCAGGCCGAGCTTCGCCAGCTCGGACGGCTGCATCCGGAACGGGCCGAAGCCGAGCCATCGGGCCGAGCCGCTCACCGTGATGCCGACGCCGGGGATCAGCACGATCAGCATCAGCACGCTGCTGATCGCGATGATCGGCGCGCCCAGCACGCGCAAGCGCCGGTAGTCGATGCGCGACATCACGACCAGCCCGGTCGTGGCGATCGCGACCCACAGCACCTGCCGGTTGAAGAAGAACCACGGAGACCCGTGGTACCGCTGAGCCTGCACCGACGACGACGACAGCACCATCACGAGGCCCAGCAGGTTGAGCATCCCGACGACGGCGATCAGACCCACGTACGCGCCGGTGCGCGGCGGGAGGCGGCGGCGGCGCTTCGCAGGAGCTTGTGTCTTCATCCGACCTCGAGTTCGTTGACCGCGCGGGCGAAGTCGTCGCCACGCTCGCCGTAGTTCCGGTACCAGTCGTAGGAAGCACAGCCGGGTGACAGAAGGACCACGTCTCCGGGGCCGGCGACGCCCGCGGCGAGGGCGACCGCCTCGTCCATGGAGTTCGCGGCCTGTGTCGGCACGACGCCCCGGAAGACGTCTTCGACGATCGTCGTGGCTTCGCCGATCGCCACGACGTGCTTGATCCGCGGCGCGACGTCGCGGAGCACGCCGAGGTCGAGGCCCTTGTTCTTGCCCCCCGCGATGAGCACGACGGAGTCGAACCCCGACACCGCGGTGACGACCGAGGCGGGCGTCGTGGCCTTCGAGTCGTCGTACCACCGCACACCACCAGCGTCTCGCACCAGAGCGACTCTGTGGGGGAGGCCCGCGAACGAGCGGAGCACGGCACCGCACGTCTCGACCGCCGCGCCCGCCCCGATCGCCGTCGCTGCCGCGGCGAGCGAGTTCGCGACGTCGTGCGGCAGGTTTCGCGGCAAGTCGGCCACGGCGGCGATCTCCCCACCGTCCGGCGTCACGAGCATGTCGTCGCTCACGCGATAGTCGCCTCCGGTGAGGCCGAACGTCTGCTGCCGACTCGGCGCGCGGCGCAGGTGGCGCATCACCTCCACGTCGTCGACGTTTCCGATCGCGAGGTCGTCCGGGCACTGAGAGCGCCAGATCTTCGACTTCGCGTCCGCGTAGTGCGTGAGGTCCGGATGCCAGTCGAGGTGGTCGGGGCTGAAGTTGAGCCACGTGCCGACGATCGGCCGGAACGTCTCGGTGAACTCGAGCCGGAACGACGACGCCTCGACGACGAACAGCTCGATGTCGGGATCGGCGATCGCTTCGATGAGCGGCAGGTCGTTGTTGCCGCACGCCACGACGCGCCGGCCGCTCGAGCGGAGCATCTCCTCGACGAGGGTGGTGACGGTCGTCTTGCCGTTCGTGCCGGTGATGGCGACGAGCGGTCGGGAGTCCCACTGCGCCGCCAGCTCGAACTCCGTCCACACCGGCACGCCCGAAGCCAAGGCGGTCTGGATCGCGGAGTGTCCGATCGCTACGCCCGGGCTCGGCAGCACCGCGTCGACCGCCGCGACGAGCGTCGCCACGTCGACGTCGGTCACCATCTCGACACCGAGGCGTGCCGCCCGCTCCCGCGACACGTCGCTCGGACGGTCTTCCAGCACGACGACGTCGTGACCGCGCCTTCGCGCCTGGCGCACCATCGACTCCGCCGCCACGCCGAGGCCGACGACGAGGAACCGCTCGTCAGCCATCGTCAGTCCGCGATGCCGAGCGAGATCCAGTCCGCGTAGAAGATCCCGAGGCCGATCGCGGTGAACAGACCGGCGAGGATCCAGAAGCGGACGACGACCGTCGTCTCCGGCCAGCCGCTCAGCTCGAAGTGGTGCTGGAGCGGCGCCATCTTGAACACCCGCTTGTGGAAGACGCGGAAGCTGAAGATCTGGATGAGGTTCGACATCCAGATGAGGACGAAGAGCCCGGTGACGACGGGCAGCAGCAGGTGGACGTTCATCATCAAGGCGAGTCCGGCGATGCCCCCCCCGATCCCGAGGGCTCCGGTGTCGCCCATGAAGATCTTCGCCGGCGGGGCGTTCCACCAGAGGAACCCCACGCACCCGCCCAGCAGAGCGATCGCCACGAGCGCGAGATCGAGCGCGTGGAACACCCGGTACTCGGGGAAGTGGCGGAACTGCCAGAACCCGATGAAGACGAACGAGAACAGGGTCATGATCGACGACCCGGCAGCCAGACCGTCGAGGCCGTCGGCGAAGTTCACGCCGTTGGTGGTCGCGTAGATGATGATCCCAGCCCAGATGATCCACATCCACGTCGGCATCGGGTCCTCGAACAGAGCGTCCCAACGAGTGAACGACAGGTTCGTACGCACGTGGGCGTAGCGAATCGCCACGAAGCAGAACAGTCCTGCCGCGACCAGCTGGCCCAGTGACTTCATGCGCTTGTTCAACCCGAGGTTGCGCTCGTGGCGGACCTTGAGCCAGTCGTCGAGCAGCCCGGTCAACGCAGCGCTCGCCATCAACGTGACCACGGCTATGCCGCTCCAGGTGAAGACGGCACCCTTCGACAGGTGGCCCGCGACATAGCCGGCGATGGCACCACCGACGATCGCGAGCCCGCCCATCGTCGGCGTGCCGGCCTTGACCACGTGGGCGTCGGCGAGCTCCTCCAGGATCGGCTGCCCGATGCCGTTGGCCTGTAGCCAGCGAATGAGCAGCGGCGTACCGATCAGCGACACGATGATGGCGACACCGCCGGCGAGGAGGAGGGCGATCACTTCGCCCCTCCGTACCCCGCCGCCCGCAGCGCCTCGCGCGCGACCTCGGCGTCGTCGAACGGGAGGACCTCGCCGCCGACGATCTGACCGGTCTCGTGACCCTTGCCCGCGATGACGATCACGTCGCCGGGTCGGGCGTCCGCGATGGTCGACTCGATCGCCTCCCGGCGGTCTTCGACGACCCGCAGATCGCGAGCGCCGGCCTTCCTCGCACCTTCAGCCACCGCGGTCACGATCGCGGCGGGGCTCTCGGAGCGGGGGTTGTCGGAGGTGACGACGACGACGTCGGCGTGCCGGGCTGCGGCCTCCCCCATGAGCGGCCGGCGCGTGGGGTCACGATCACCACCGCAACCGAAGACGACCATCACTCGGGCGCCTTCGCCGCCGAGCGCGCGGCGAGACTCCGTCAGCACCGACGCCAGCGCGCCGGCGGTGTGGGCGAAGTCGACGACGACACGGAACGGCTGGCCCTCGTCGACGGGATCTCCGTGGCCGGCGATGGGCTCGATCGACGACAGCGCCGCGGCAGCGGTCGACGCGTCGACACCGAGTTCTGCGGTGGCGGTGAGCGCGGCGAGCGCGTTCATCACGTTGTACGACGCGTCGAGGGGGAGGTCGACGCGCTCGCCCCGCCACGTGAACGACGACGCGCCGACCCGGAGGTCGAGGTCGTGCGCATCGTCGAGCGAGAACGTGCGGATCGGGAGCAGCGACGCGCGTTCGTCGGCGAGACGCCGGCCCCACTCGTCGTCGACGTTGACCACGCCGACGGCGGTGCGTTCGGGCTCGAACAGCATCGCCTTCGCCCGGAAGTACTCCTCCATCGACTCGTGGATCCAGAGCTCGTCCGGCGAGAGGTTGGTGAAGATGCCTACGGCGAAGCGGGTGCCGTCGAGGCGCCGCTGCACCAAGCCGACAGATGACACCTCAATGGACGCCGCGACCTTGCCTTCGGTTACGAAGGCGGAGAGCGCGGCCTGGAGGTCGGGCGCCTCGGGCGTGGTGCGGGCGTTGTTCATCGTGCCGATCAGGCCGCACGCCATGCCCGCACCGTCGAGGATCGCCTGCACGAGCCTCGACGTGGTGCTCTTGCCGTTCGTGCCCGTCGTCCCGACGACCTGCAACGCGTGGGAGGGGTTGCCGTGGAGCGCGGACGCGGCGAAGCCCATCGCCGATCGTGCGTTCGCCACCCGCGCTTGGGCGACGGCCGGTTCGGTGTCGACGTTTCGCTCGACGAGGAGCGCAGTTGCGCCACGGGCGACGGCGTCGGCCGCGAACTCGTGACCGTCTCGTCGGCGCCCGGGCAGGCAGCAGAACAGCGATCCGGCGCGCACGCCGGCCGACGTGTACGCCACGTCGACGACATCGGTGGATGCATCGCCCGCGAGGTCGAGCACCTCGACCGCTTCGAGCAGGAGGTCAAGTCGCATGGTGTCCGAGCCCTCAGGGCGTTCGCGAGGGCCGTGCGACTGTAGACGCCGTCGAGCCGGCGGGCGTCGGCGAGGGAGCCGGCGCAGGGTTCGGAGCTGCCGTCGGCACCGGCGTCGACTCGTCGGGCACCGGCTCGCCGGTCGTTGCCGCATCGGTCTCCGACGCGAGGGGCACGTCGGGCACCGAGACCGGCGGCGGCGGCGGGATGCGGAACTGACGGAGGGCGTAGCGCATGACGTCGGCGAACACGGGTGCCGCGACGAGGCCGCCGTAGATCGGGGTCGGCTCGTCGAGCATGACGATCGCGCTCAATGCCGGGCGCTCGGCAGGAACGAACCCCGCGAACGACGACACGTACGCGCCGTGCTTGTACCCGCGCTGGCCCTCGAGAGGCTTCCGCGCGGTGCCGGTCTTGCCCGCGACGGTGTAGCCGTCGATGTGGGCCTTGATGCCGGTGCCGACGCGCACGACCTCGTTGAGCATGGCGGTGACCTGGCCAGCGGTGCGCTCGGACACCACCCGGTGGCGCTGGGGCGACGGGGTGAGCTGCTGCTGGCCGAACGGGTCGACCGTCGCCTTCACCAGCTTGGGTGCGACGTACTCGCCACCGTTCGCCACCGTGTTGTACGCGGCGAGCATCTGCATCGCGCTGACCGCGATGCCCTGGCCGATCGCGATGGTCGGCAGCGAGGTGCCAGACCACTTCTTCGGGTCGAGCATGAGGCCAGCCGACTCGCCGGGGAACCCGAGGCCGGTCTTCTTCCCGAACCCGAAGTCGCGGAGGTACTGGTCGAGGCGCTCCTTGCCGAGCTCCTGACCCAGCATGATCGACCCCACGTTCGACGACTGGGCCATCACGTCGGTGATCGTCCACTGCACGAGGCCGTGCTTGTCGTGCTCCTTGAACGTGTGGTCCGCAACGCGAATCGTGTCGGGGATCGTGAGCTTGTCGTCGGGGGAAACGATGCCCTCTTCGATCGCGCCGGCGATCGTGATGAGCTTGTTGACCGAACCGGGCTCGTAGACGTTCGTGAGCGCCGTCATCTTCGTGGCCGGCACCGGCGGACCGCCGTTGGGATCGGCCTCGAGGTTCGCCAGAGCGAGGATCTCGCCCGTCCGCGTCTCCATGACGATCGCGATGCCGCCCTGCGCGTGAGCGCCCTGGATCATCGCCGCGAGCGATCGTTCGGTCTCGAACTGCAGCGACCGGTCGAGGGTCAAGACGAGGTCTTCGCCTCGCTTTGCTGGCACGAACTCACGCTCACCGCCGGTCGGGACGCCGTTCGGCGTGCGCTCGACGACCCGCCGGCCCGGCTTGCCGCGGAGGACGTCGTCGAACTGCAGCTCGAGACCCGCGAGCGCCTTGCTGTCGGTGCCGACCTTCCCGATCACCGGCGCCGCGAGCTCGCCCGCGGGCATGAACCGCTTCGGCTCGTCGATCAGGTAGACGCCCGGGATCTCCAGGGCCGTCACCTGTTCCGCGACGGCGTCGGGAACCGTGCGCGCCAGGTAGACGAAGGCTGCGTCTCGGCTCAGCCGGTCCTGCAGCACCGCGGGGTCGACGCCGAGGATCGGCGCGAGCTTCGCGGCGTCGCCGACGGGGTCGAGCACCTCGCGTGGGTTCGCCCACACCGTCGACTGCTGGATCGATAGCGCGAGCTCGTGCCCGTTGCGATCGAAGATGGCGCCCCGAGCCGCCGGCAGGGTGAGGGAGCGGACGAGCTGGCGTTCACCGTAGGCCGTGTACATGTCCGGAGACAGGGCCTGGATCTGCACCAACCGGCCGCCGAGCGCGAGCAGCGCGCAGATCCCGAACACGAGGAACGCCAGGGCCCGTCGTTGGCAGCGCTTCTTGAGCTCCCTGGCGACGAGCTTCTTCGCCCCACCTCGCGGGCCGGGTGAGCGTGACGCCGGCGGGCGCCGTCGCGGAGGTGTCGCCGCCGAGGGGCGGCTCTTCGACGGCGACGGGCGGGGAC
>DATLGL010000056.1:0-2925 GCA_035540495.1 Acidimicrobiales bacterium | reverse complement strand
GGGGAGGGCGGCACGTCACGTGTCGGGCTTGTCACGGCGGGCAAGCTACGGCAAGGGTGTCGGATGCTTCGAGACGAGCTGCGCACGACGGGCGTCTGGTACTTCACGGATCGGATGGCGGCCGGCGAGGCGGCGGAGTTCGCGCAACGCATCGAGTCGCTCGGTTACTCGGCGCTGTGGCTGCCCGACACCGTCGGACGCGATCCGTTCGCCCACATCGCGTACCTCGCGTCGCGGACGTCGTCGCTGGTGTTCGCCACCGGGATCGCGAGCATCTTCCACCGCCACCCCGGGCCGATGAAGCAGGTGGCGATGACGCTCGGGGAGCAGACCGGTGACCGGTTCGTGCTCGGTCTTGGCGTCAGCCATGCGCCGATGGTCGCTGGGCTGCGCCGCCTCGACTACTCGAAGCCGCTGACCCAGATGCGGGAGTACCTCCAGGCGATGGACGCGGCGCCGTACGGCGCGCGGTCGGGAGCGACGCCGCCGCGTCTGCTCGCGGCGCTCGGTCCGAAGATGCTCGAGCTGTCACGTGATGCTGCCGACGGCGCGCATCCGTACTGGACCACGCCGGAGCACACGGCTGAGGCGCGATCGATCCTCGGCCCAGACAAGCTGCTGTGCGTCGAGCAGAAGGTGGTCGTCACGACCGACGCCGGCGGTGCACGTAGTGCCGCACGTGCAGCGGTCGACGTCTACGCCAACCTGCCCAACTACCGGAACAACTGGAAGCGCCTCGGCTTCGGCGACGACGAGATCGACGCTCGCGCCGATCGGTTCCTCGACGCTGTGGTGGCGTGGGGCGACGAGGCGGCGGTGCGCCGGCGGGTGCAGGACCACTACGACGCCGGAGCAGATCACGTGTGCGTCCAGCCGCTGTCACCGGAGGGGTTCGGCGAGCTGCACTGGCCCACACTGGAAGCGCTCGCGCCGGGAAGCTGAACCCCGGCAAGTGTGTTGAACACACGATGCCCACGATCGTCAACGACAAGCTCATCTCCTGGGGCAGCGACATCGAGCCCGACACCATCCGCCAAGCCGAGAAGACGTCGCGCCTGCCGATCGTCGCCGGCCACGTCGCGCTCATGCCAGACGCGCACGTCGGGATCGGGGCCACCGTCGGGTCGGTGATCCCGACGAAGGACGCCATCATCCCCTCCGCCGTCGGCGTCGACATCGGCTGCGGGATGATCGCTGCGGAGCTCGACGTCGTGGAGTCGCAGCTTCCCGACTCGCTCCAGCCGCTGCTGTCGCGTATCGAGCGGGCGATCCCTGCTGGCGTCGGCAAGGGGCACGACGACGTCGGGCGTGCCGCCGATCGGTGGCTGTCGTCGAACCGCCCGGCGACCGACATCTCCGGCGGTCGATCGATCAAGGCGGCGAAGCAGTTCGGCACGCTCGGTTCTGGCAACCACTTCTTCGAGCTGTGCGTCGACGAGCGCTCGCGAGTCTGGGTCGTGCTCCACTCCGGGAGTCGAGGCATCGGCAACGAGCTGGCCCAGATGCACATCGCCCGAGCGCGTCGTCTGGCGAACGACCTGCAGCTCCGGCTCGAGGATCGCGACCTCGCCTACTTCATGGAGGGCACGCCGGAGTTCGAGGCGTACATCGCCGACATGCTCTGGGCGCAGGAGTACGCGAAGGCCAACCGCGACCAGATGATGGACAACGCGATGCGCGAGGTCTTCGCCTTCCTCGGCTTCGGTCGCGAGACGCGCCGGATCAACTGCCATCACAACTTCACCCAGCGGGAGCGGCACAACGGCAGCGACCTCTGGATCACCCGGAAGGGTGCGATCAAGGCCGACACCGGCGACCTCGGCGTCATCCCGGGCTCGATGGGCACCCGCAGCTACATCGTGAAGGGGAAGGGCAACGCCGCGAGCTACGCCTCGTGCTCGCACGGCGCCGGCCGCCGACACAGCCGCACGAAGGCCAAGCAGCTCTTCACCACGGCCGACCTGCGGGAGCAGATGGCCGGGAAGGTGTGGCTCTCGAAGCGGGCAGAGGCGCTGCTCGACGAGATCCCGTCGGCCTACAAGGACATCGACCAGGTGATGGCCGACCAGTCCGACCTCGTCGAGGTCCAGCACACGCTGCGCCAGGTCCTGAACTACAAGGGCACCTGATCGCCGCGGCCGCGCTCGAGGTCGCCCAGGGTGAGCGCGGCGAGCACCCCGGTGAGGGTGAGGCCGTCCTGCATCAGGCCTGACGCGATCAGTTGCGGGATGTCGCTGACCGGCAGCCACTCGATCCGTTCGGACTCGCCAGGGTCGGTCGGCTCGCCGACGTGGCGCGCGCCGCGAGCGAGGAAGACGTGGAACTTCTGGTCCGACGTCCCGTTGCTCGGGTGGAACGTCACGAGGTGGGCCACGTCGTCGACCTCCCAGCCGCTTTCTTCACGCGCCTCTCGGCGGGCTGCCTCGGCCGGCTCTTCGCCCTCGTCGATCCTCCCGGCAGGGATCTCCCAGCCCCACGTGTCGGTGATGAACCGATGGCGCCACAGCATCAGCAGCCCCCGGTCGGGGTCGTGGATCACCACGCCCGCCGCGCCCTGCGGCATGCGCAGGACGTGGTGCTCGAAGCGGTCACCCTCGGGGATCTCGACGTCGACGAGCGCGACGTTCATCCACGGCGACTCGTAGACCCGTCGTTCGCCGTGCACCGTCCAGCGCATCGACCGACCCTAGGCCGACCACCGCGCGCCGACATCACGCCGCGTCAGGCGGCGCCGGCCCCGCTCGGCCGCGGTTGGTGAATCTCGGGTGGCGGGGGTCGTCTGGGGGGACGAGTGGTCGTTTGCCGGTTCCTTCGACGAGGGCCCATCCGTGGAGGGTCTTGAGGTCGTGGCAGTGGTCGCAGACGCGGTCGAGCCAGTCGATGAGGGTGATCTTCGATTGGGCCCAGTCGATGCGGTGGTCGCGT
>DATLGL010000055.1:0-17517 GCA_035540495.1 Acidimicrobiales bacterium | reverse complement strand
GCCACCGCCGGCAAAGGAGTGATGCCCCTGAGCTGAGACCATCGACGGGGAGACGAGCTGTCCGCGCACCGGGACTTCTGGTGTCCGCAGCCCCGGACTTCCCGTGTCCGTCTACAAGGATTTCCTACTGGCCGTTGACACCCGCCACGTGCCTTCGATCGGGAACCGAGTTCCCCCGATCGGGCGGGTGATCGTCGCCGGCTGCATGACGAGAGCCTCCGGCGGTGAGCTGTCACCGCCCTTGCAGACGCCTTCATCGCCCGGCGACCGTGGATGTTCAGCGCAGGCCACGGTCCTGCACGCCGAGACGGCGTCGACGCGAAGCTGCCCGAGCGCGGCGCGACCGCCACGCGGCGCAGAGCAGATCGGCGCGTCGATCGTTCGCCAGCCGCTCGAGGACGAAGGGATGGTGAGTCATGGCCTCACCGTGAACGAACGCTCTTCCACCCGTCTTTCGCACGACTTTTGCCCACCCTGCAAGTCGAACGACACGGCCGTGCCAGGGCGGGGGCGTTTGTTCACGTCATGCGCACAAGCGAACCGTCCTCTGCGGTCGATCCATCGGTCCGAGTGGTCGGCCGGCTGGCAGTGCCCAAGGACTCCGACGCCATCGAACGGCTCTTCCGATCCGCGATCTCACGACCCGCGGACGACCAGTGGCTCGCCGCCGTGGTGGCCCTGGCCGACGACACCGTCGTCGGAACCGCGGTGGCGACGGTGTCGGCGGAGGGCGCCGTGTCCGCAGCTGTCGCCGTCGACCGCGCCTGGCAAGGGCGCGGCATCCCGACGTTCCTCGCTCGGCTGCTCGGCGACGAACTCGTTCGGAGAGGTGTGAACGAAGTCGTGGCGCCACAGAGGCAGATCGCAGCAGCCACGCCCTGAGGTCGCGCTCCGTCGGCCCAGGCTGCGTTCAGCCTGAGCCGACGGACTAACTCCTACGACTGCCCGAGCGTCGCTGCGAGCTCCTCGCTCCGGCGCCGGAGGCCATGCGCTTCCATCCGGATGTAGCGACGGGTGATGCCGGAGAACAGCAACCGGGCGACGAAGGCGGCAGCGCCTTCCTGGCGGAGGGACAACTTCACCGTGCTTCCGCCGCCGGCTCTGGGGGCAACGACGTGATCGGCCACCGTCGAGATGCCCGGCGATGCCGACTCCCATCGGAACGACCGGCCCGGCACCACCGCGGTCACCTCCCACACGACGGTCGGAAGCTTGGGCTGACGGATGCGCGCCTTCGCGCCGACCTCCAGCGTCGCAGCGTCGAGCTCGACGGACGCCATCGACGCAGTCCACGACGGCCAGCGCTCGACGTCTGCGAGCACCGACCAGACCACGTCTGTGGGTGCGTCGATCTCGATCGACTCCTCGTACAGCATCTGACGTCCTCCTCATCGGGTACTGATCAACGCCGCAATCGCGCCCGGTGCAGCTTGCGCTTCCCTTGCACCACCCAAGGTGCGATCGGTCGTCTGGCGAAAGCGCGATGACACCGCAGCCGGACCGGCGCCCATCGAGATGGCCGCCTCGCGCGGCGGTGAAGCTGCGCGAGGCGAACGTCCCGGTGCATCAGGCGGCGGTCTTGAACCGCTTGAGGCGGAGGCTGTTCGACACCACGAACACGCTCGACAGCGCCATCGCCACACCGGCGATCATCGGGTTCAAGAAGCCTGTCGCCGCGAGCGGCAGTGCCGCGACGTTGTACGCGAAGGCCCAGAAGAGGTTCCCGTTGATCGTGGCCAGTGTGCGCCGCGAGAGCCGGATCGCATCAGCGGCGGCCCGGAGGTCGCCGCGAACGAGGGTGAGGTCGGACGCCTCGATCGCGGCGTCGGTACCGGTTCCCATCGCGAGCCCGAGGTCGGCTTGGGCGAGGGCTGCTGCGTCGTTGACACCGTCACCGACCATCGCGACGACGGCGCCGTCGTCCTGCAGGTTTCGGACGACGTCGACCTTGTCCTCCGGCATTACCTCCGCGATCACCTGGTCGATGCCGACGCTCGAAGCGACGGCCCTGGCGGCCCGCTCGTTGTCACCCGTCAAGAGCACGGGATGCAGGCCCAACCGGCGAAACAGGGCGACGGCCTCGGCCGACGCCGGCTTCACGGCGTCGGCGACGACCAGCACGGCGCGCACCTCGCCGTCCCAACCGGCGACGATGGGCGTCTGGCCTCTGGCTTCGGCCGCGACCATGGCGTCGGCCAAGGGACCGTCGACGTGGAGGGCCCAGTCGGCGAGGAACGCCTTCCGCCCAGCGACAACCGCGTGACCTTCGACCACGCCCTGCACGCCGAGGCCCTGGATCGCCTCGAACGACTCCACGTCGGCCAGTTGCCCGAGTTCGTCGCGCGCTCCGGCGGCGATCGCTCGTGCGATGGGGTGCTCAGAAGCGTCCTCGACCGAGCCGACGTACCTCAGCACGTCTGCGCGCGCCACCCCCGGAGCGGTGACGACATCGACGAGCGTCATCTGGCCCGTCGTCACCGTGCCGGTCTTGTCGAGGACGATCGTGTCGACCTTGCGCGTCGACTCGAGCACCTCAGGCCCCTTGATGAGGATGCCGAGCTGTGCGCCCCGCCCGGTCCCGACCAGGAGCGCGGTGGGCGTCGCGAGGCCCAGCGCGCACGGGCACGCGGTGATCAAGACGGCTACGGCGGCGGTGAACGCGCTCGACGCCGTCGCACCGTTCGCGAGCCACCACCCGAGGGTGCCGACTGCCAAGGCGACGACGACAGGCACGAACACCGCGGAGACGCGATCGGCGACCCGCTGAACCGAGGCTTTGCCGGCCTGCGCTTCCGTCACCAGCCGCGCGATCTGGGCGAGCGCAGTATCGGCGCCGACGCGCGTCGCTCGCACGACGAGCCGGCCGCCCGCGTTCACGGTGGCGCCCGTAACGGCATCACCCGGCCCGACCTCGACCGGGATCGACTCGCCGGTGAGGAGCGACGCGTCGATCGCGGAGGAGCCATCCTCCACGATGCCGTCGGTCGCCACCTTCTCGCCCGGTCTCACCACGAACCGGTCGCCGACCTGCAGCTGCTCGATCGCGATCCGAACCTCGTTCCCCTCACGGATCACCGCAACGTCCTTCGCGCCGAGCTCGAGCAGCGCTCTGAGCGCGGCGCCGGCGTTCCGCCTCGCCTTCATCTCGAAGTAGCGGCCAGCGAGGATGAAGGACACGACGACCGTCGCCACTTCCAGATAGACCTCGTTCGCTCCTGCCCCGACGGACGGGGCGAGATCGAACGTCATCCGCATGGTGGGGTCGCCGGCCTCGCCGATGAACAACGCCCACGCCGACCATCCGAACGCGGCGAGCGTCCCGACCGATATCAGCGTGTCCATGGTCGCAGCCGCGTGCTTGAGGTTCAGCCAGGCCGCTCGGTGGAACGGCCAGCCTCCCCACGCGACGACGGGACCTGCCAGAGCGAACGACAGCCACTGCCAGCTGTCGAACTGGAGCGCCGGGATCATCGCGAGGACGAGCACGGGAGCGGTGAGAACCGACGACACGACGAGCCGCGTCCGCATCGCTCGTAGCACGGCGTCGCGGTCGCCGTCGCGCTCGGCGTGCGGTGACTCGGTGCGGACGTCCTCGTGCGCCGGAGCGGCGTCTTCGACGATCGAAGCCGTGTACCCGATGGCCTCGACCGCACCGAGCAGCTGCTCCGGGGTCACCGAGGGATCGAACGTCACCGCCGCCCTCTCGAGCGCGTAGTTGACGCTCGCCTCCACGCCCTCGAGCTTGTTGAGCCGCTTCTCGATCCGAGCCGCGCACGAGGCGCACGTCATCCCGCCGAGGGCGAGCTCGAGGCGATTCGAGACGTTGTCGGTGGCGGAGGTGCTCATCGGTCCTGCTCCTGAGGGGTCACGGTGAACGATGCGGTCCGGACGGCTCCGTCGTGCTCGAACTGGAGGAAGAGGCGGTAGTCGCCTGCCGTGGGGAAGTCGGCTTCGAAGTCGAGGCGATCCTCGTCCGCGTGCGTGTGCAGGTAGGCGAGATCACCGGCCCGGAGAGCGACCAGGTGACCCTTCGCCCCCAGGTAGTCGGGGATGTCGGTGACGACCTTGCCGTCGTGCTTGACCGTGAAGTGCAGCTCCGACTCCCCACCGGCCACGACCTCCCCGTCGAGCTCGACCTGGTACCCATCACCCGCGTCGGCGGAGTGGGCCGGCGCCGGTAGTTCCACCGGCGTGAAATCGCCGGGAACGAAGAGGTCCGCGCCGAGCGTGTGCTTGTCGCCGTCGACGACGAAGTCGGCGAACACGCGGTACGCGCCGGGTTCGGTGATCGTCAAAGTGGTCGACCAGGTGCCGTCCGCTCGCATCTGCGGGTGATCGTGGATGAACCCTTGGAAGTCCCTTCGCACGACGATGAGGTGCATCCGCTTGGTGTGTTCGACGTCGAAGCGGGTGACGGCACCAGCCTCGCCGACGATCGCGAACTCGTACGGCGTCGGGATCCCCGGGGCCAGTGTGCCCGTCGCAGGCACGAGCTCGTAGCCGTCTTCGGCGATCGCGAGACCGGGGAGGCCTCGCGCTACCTGACCCATCGACGCGTGTTCGACGGGTTCCGCATTCGAGAGGCCTACGGGCTCAGCAGCGCTGCCTGCGGCGAACGCTCCGGCGAACACTGCGGCGAGAACGGCTCCGTACGCAGTGAGCTTCGCTGCGGCGTTCACGACGCCACCTCGTATCCGGCGCCGGCGACGGCCGCCCTCACGGCCGCGTCGTCGACGGCGCCGTCAGCGGTGACGGTGACGAGTCCGCCCTTGAACTTCACGTCGACGCCAGTGACGCCCTCGACCTCGCCTATCGCGCTCCGCACCCGCTTGACGCACCCTCCGCACGTCATCCCGGTGACGGTGTAGGTGCTGGTTGTCATGGTGTCCTCCGATCGTGGTGAATATACCCCCATGGGGTATTGTCACGATCGCGGCGTCACCTGTGACGGTCCTTGGACAGCGCTGTGACCAGGATCGGCCGGCCAGGCTCTCCGCGGCGAGAGGTCAGCCGAGCAGCGTGCGCACAACCTCGTCGAACGTCTCGGCGTCCGACGCCACCTCGAGGTCGTGAGCTTCGACGCCGACGGCTGCCACGGCCGAGGCGCGAACCTCCCGCAGGTCGTCGCAATCGGCGCGACGCCGGGGGATCCCGCGCGCGCGGCGTTGACGCTCCGCAGCCGCCAGCAGCCGCAGCGCATCCGCCGGACGCCCCGCGGCCATGGTGACCCGCGCGAGATCCTCCACCGCCTCGCACGACGCACTCGCGTGGTTGATCGAAGCCGCGAGTGAGAGTCCCCGGGCGTGAGCCACGCGAGCTGCACCGACGTCCCCTTCGAGCAACCTCGCCCTCCCGAGGAGATGCAGGGCGGCGATGGTGCCTTCCGTGTAGCCGATCGACTCGACGAGCTCCAAGCACGAGGTGGCGTGACGAACGCCGGCGCCGGCATCGCCGGCTCCGACCGCGATCCGCGCCAGCTGCTCCAGCGCGAGCGCGATGACGTGGCGATCACCGGCTCGCCGAGCAACGACGAGCGCCTCCTCGGCCCGCGCCTGGGCGGCTGCTTCGCCACGGTCCACCGCAGTCCGGGCTCGGAGCGCGGAGCACACGGCGATGCCCCAGTCGTTCTGCGCCGACGCGAACGCAGCGATGCCGTCATCGTGATGCGCCGCGGCGTCGTCGAGCTCGCCCATCGACCACTTCACGACCGCCAGCGCGTTCAACGCGTTGCCCAGCGCGGAGGCATCCGAGCTCGCCGTGGCGATGCGCACCGACTCGGACGCCGCGTCGAGCGCTCGATCCAGCTCACCCAACGACGCGGCCAGCAGCGCGAGCGCTGCGTGGACCTCCGCACGCAGCCGATCGTCTGCCGACGTGATCACGGCTGCACGCTCGAGCAGGCTCACCGCCTCGTCGAGCATCCCCTCGAGCGTCCAGAACCAGCCGAGGGCGACCACGAGCCGCGACGCGAGATCGTCGGCGCCGGCGGCGAACGCCCAGCCGAGCGCAGCGCGGAAGTTCGGGACGTCTCGGCGCACGCGCTCGAGCCACTCCACCTGTTCCGGTCCGCGTATCCCCGTGGCGGCCGCCTCCGCCAAGGCGGCGTAGTGCTCCGCGTGCCGGCGGCGGACGACTTCGGCGTCGATGACGGTTGCGGCCACGTCGGACCCGTACGCGCGCAATGAGTCGAGCAAGCGGTACCGATCGTCGCCCGCGACCATCACGACGCTGTGGCGCACGAGGCCTGCGAGCGCCGAGACAGGGTCGGCGAAGTGGTCGCCTGCGAGCGCTACCACGGCATCGAGATCGAACCCGCCGGCGAAGACACTGAGCATGCCGAACAGCTGGCGCTGGTCCGCATCCAACAGCTCGAAGCTCCAGTCGATGGCTGCACGCAACGTCTGCTGGCGTGGGGCGACGTCGGAGCTCCCATCGACCAGGAGGCTGAAGCGGTTTTCGAGGCGGGCGCGGATCGCCGCCGGCGTGAGCACGTCCGCCCGAGCCGAGACGAGCTCGATCGCCAGGGGGAGTCCGTCCAAGGCGAGGCATATCGCGGCGACATCCGCGGCGTTCGCGTCAGTCAACGCGAAATCAGGCCGCACAGCCGCGGCGCGCCGGCAGAAGAGCTCGACGGCGGGGTATCTGCCCGCTTCCAACGCCGTCACCGCCGACGGCGGCGCGAGCGCGAGCGGTGGTACCGGCCACGCGATCTCGCCGGCGATCGCCAAAGCTCGCCTGCTCGTCGCGAGGACCCGCGCGTGCGGCGCCGTTCGGAGCACTCGACTCGCCACGGCGGCTGCGCCGGGCAGCACGTGCTCGCAGGTGTCGAGCAGCAGGAGGGCGCTCCTGTCGACGAACCACTGCGCGACGACGTCGGCGGGGTCGCCCTCCACCGGTGCCGAGATCCCGACCGCTGTCGCCACCGCCTGCGGCACCTGTTCGGCCGCTCCAACCGCGGCCAGGTCGACGTAGACGACGTCGTCCGCCTCGAAGTAGCTGTGGGCGACCTCGATGGCCAAGCGCGTCTTCCCGGCTCCCGCCGGTCCGGTGAGTGTGACCGCGCGGTTGCGGTCGAGCAGGTCGCCCACCCGATCGGTCTCGACGCGCCTCCCGATCAGCGGCGTCACCGGATTCGGCAGGCTTGCCGCGCGGATACGCGGCGGGTCGAGGAGCGGCGGTGCGGGTGCGTGCGCGGGATCTCCGAGCTCCACCGGTGCCTCCGCGCCCGACGGGGGCCTCCACGCCAACTCGGGCGACTGGGCCAGGATGTCGCGCTCGAGCTGCTGGAGCTGAGGCCCCGGATCCAGCCCGAGCTCCTCGATGAGGATCTTGCGGGCATCGTCATAGGCGCGGAGCGCGTCCGCCTGGCGCCCCGACCGGTACAGCGCGAGCATCAGCTGCTCGTGGAACCGCTCTCGCAGGGGGTTCGCGGTCACCAGCTGCGACAGCTCGCCCACGAGCTCGCGGTGGCGGCCAAGGGCGAGCAGCACGTCGTTGCGCCGTTCGATCGCCTCCCACCGCAGCTCGCCGAGCCGAGTCACCTCGCCGATGGCGAACGATTCTCCGACGACGTCGGCGAGCGGTTCGCCGCGCCACAGCGCCAGCGCCTCGGTGAGCACGCCCGCCGCGGTCGTGAGGGTCGACACGTCGTTCCCCGCGGCGGCTCGCGCCCCCTCGCGCACCATGGCTTCGAAGCGACGGGCGTCGACGTCGTCCGGTCGCACGTCGAGTGCGTAACCTCCGGGCTTCGTCACGATCGGCTGCTGCACCGCGCCGGCCTGCGCTATCGCTTTGCGCAGATACGACACCTGGATCTGCAAGGCGTTGGCCGGGTTCTGCGGCTGGTCGTCACCCCAGAGCAGCTCGACGAGCGAGTCGCTGCTCACGGTCTCACCTGCGCGGAGCGCGAGCGCGATGAGCAGCGTGCGCGGCAGCCCACGACGGATCTCGACCGCCGCGTCGCCGATTCGAACCTCCAGAGGCCCCAACAGCGCGACCTGCACGCGACGAGGGTACTGAGAACGTGCTGTCACTCCACTGTGCCAGTACGGTCGAGACGGGCAAGCTCGGTGAAAGAGC
Organism: Acidimicrobiales bacterium; assembly: GCA_035540495.1. Classification (GTDB taxonomy): domain Bacteria; phylum Actinomycetota; class Acidimicrobiia; order Acidimicrobiales; family CADCTF01; genus DASVEG01. The sequence goes on along the minus strand of DATLGL010000055.1, from coordinate 9,438 downwards.
CGAGGCGTGTACTCGTACGGACCGCGGTCAACTCCAGGAGCCACACGTGATCAGCCAAGTGTCAAGGGACGAGCTGCAACGACAGCTGTTCGAGGACGACCCGCCCGTGCTGGTGGAGGCGCTCGGCGCTGCCTACTTCGCCGACGCTCACCTGCCAGGTGCCATCAACATCCCGGTCGATCAGGTCGACCGCCTCGCGCCGACGCTCCTGCCGGATCCTGCAGCCGACATCGTCGTCTACTGCAGTGGCACCTGCTCGAACTCCGAGATCGCTGCGGAGCGTCTCGTCGCGCTCGGGTACCAGCGCGTACGCGTGTACCTGGGCGGCAAGGAGGAGTGGGTGGAACACGGCCTGCCGGTCGAGCGTTCGTCCGAGTAGCACTTGTCTCGCCCGTCACCGCTCTTTCGCAGCGGGGACAGGACATCCCAAGGCCTCCGAAAGGCCCGCGCTGGACGGTGTCGTCGACACCGCCACCACGTGGCGCCAACGAAGGAGGAGAAGTGCAGAATGCAAAGCCGTTCCCGAAGCGATGGTGGGCCCTCGCCGTGCTCGCCACCGCGCAGTTCATGATCATCATGGACACGTCCATCATCGGGGTCGCCCTCCCGGAGATGCAGGCATCGCTCGACTTCGCGCAGTCGGAGCTGTCGTGGGTGTTCAACGCATACGTGATCGCCTTCGGCGGACTGCTCCTGCTCGGTGGGCGTCTCTCCGACCTGTTCGGCGCCCGGCGAGTGTTCTCGCTCGGGTTCGGAGTGCTGACCGCGGCATCTCTCGCCGCCGGCCTCGCCGACACGCAGACGGTCGAGATCGTCGCACGCGCGGTGCAAGGCGCTGGAGCTGCGCTGATCGCACCCACAGCCCTCGCGATGTTGATGGGCCTGTTCTCTCACGAGCCGCGCGAGCTCACGAAGGCGATGGCGCTGTACGGAGCGGCAGCGCCGGCAGGGGGCACTGCGGGCGTGTTCCTCGGCGGCGTGCTCACGGAGTGGCTGAGCTGGCCGTGGGTGTTCTTCATCAACGTCCCTGTCGGACTCGCCGTGCTGGCGCTCACTCCCCGCTGGCTCCCGCCGAGCGACCGAAGCAGCGGCAAGGTCGACTGGGGTGGAGCGATCGCGATCACCGGCGCGCTCTCCCTCGCGGTGTTCGGCATCGTTCGTGCTCCCGAGGTGGGATGGACGTCGACCGAGATCGTCGTGAGCCTCACGACGGCGACCGGTCTCCTGGCCGCGTTCGTCGTGATCCAGAACGCTCGTCGCGACCCGCTCGTCCCCCTGGCGATCTTCGGCAGGCCGAACCTGGCGGCCGCGAACACCGTGATGGCGTTGCTCGGCGCCGCCTGGGTGCCCATGTGGTTCTTCCTGAACCTGTACCTCCAGCAGGTGCTCGGCTACGGCCCGTTCGCCGGAGGGGCAGCCCTCCTCCCCATGACGGTCGCGATCATGGTTCTGATGATCGGAGTCACCGAGCGCGTGGTGACACGGTTCGGCTTCAAGCCGACGTTGACCGCGGGGATGATCACCCTTGCCGCAGGTCTCGGCGTCCTCACGCTCGTGCGCCCGGGCGGGTCGTTCGTCAGCGACGTGCTCCCCGGTTCGCTCGTGTCCGCCATCGGCATGAGCTTGGCGTACATCCCTGCGATGCTCGCATCCATGGCCGGCGCCAAGCCCGAGGAGACGGGTCTCGCGTCGGGCATCGTCAACACGACCTACCAGGTCGGGTCGGCCCTCGGGTTGGCGGCGATGACAGCGGTTGCGACGAGCGCAGGAGCGGCCGACCTCGGAGATCCGGCGGCGCTGACGAACGGGTTCTCGGCTGGGTTCGGCGGCGCCGGCGTGGTCGCCGTCACCGGAGCGGTGCTGGCTGCGTGGCTGCTCAAGGCGCGCGCGAGCGCGATGCCGGCGACGTCGACACCGGCACGCCGCGCTGCGGCTTGACGCGTGCTTCGCGCGACAGCCAGGTGACAGCCGACCGCGGCATCGTCCGATCCATGCGTTCGACGCACTACAAGGAGAGCCCCATGAAACGGTTGAGGATGATGTTGCTGGTGGCGGCAGCGACGTTGGCGGTCGCCGCCGCGTGCGGAGCGGACGACGCCTCGCGCGCGGTTCAGCCTGACGCGACGAGCACGACGGCACCCGCGGCGCCGACGACGACGAGCGCACCCGACGAGACGCTGACCCTCGACTGGCAGCGTTCCTTCGAGACCGCGCTGCCGAACGGGTGGGTGATCCGCGACTGCGAAGGCGAGCGGCTCAACGTGTGCGTTCATGACGGCAGCAAGCTGATCGGCGACATCGAGCTCAACCCCGGGTATCCGCTCGACAAGGACGACATCGGTGTCGACGCACAATCGGTTGCACGGCGTCTGGCGGCCGACATGATCACGCACTTCCGCAAAGACCGCTCCGAAGGCTGTGCTCCGTTCACGTTCGTCGCCGACCCCGTCACCGACGTCGTGATCGACGGCAAGCCGGGGGCGCGGGGCGGCTTCAGGCTCACCGATGCCAACGGACGTGTGGTGGAGCGGATCATCAACCACTACCTCGTCATCGGAGAGAAGTACGCGATCGTCAACACCGACGCCTATGTCGCCAGCGGCGGATGCCTCGGGCCCACGGAGTACGACCCGACGTTCGAGCCAGAGGCGCTCGCCGAGCTCGAGCCGTACCTCGATCGTCTGCTGGTCGCGACGCGGACCGCGCCGCTGGTGGGCGGGGTGTCCTGACGCCCCGTGTCGTCATCAAGGGCCTGCTCTTCCCGACCGGTCTAGCGGCGCGATCGAACACCGAGGTGTTCGTCACCAACTGCGGTGTGTGCACCAACGGCGGTCATGTCATCTCGTTCGACCCGACCAAGGCCCCCGAAGGCGGCATCGTCGTGCCGCCGCCCGCGCCTCCGGGCTGAACGTCTGAACGTCTGAACGTTCAGCCAGCAGTTGTGAACGAGGTCGGGCCTTCGGGCCCGACCTCTTCGCGTGACGGTTACGGTGCCGTACACATGCGGCTGGCCAAGGAATGTCTCGACGTCGGGCTCTACACGGATCGTTATGACGACCTTCGCCGGTTCTACGTCGACGAGATCGGCCTGCCGTACGAGGAACTTCTCAAGGCCGGTCGCGGGATCCACCAGCACCGCGTGGGCCTTCGTGGATCCGTGCTGAAGCTCAACAGCTCGCGAGAGCAGCTCGACGACTCGCCGACCAACTTCCGCGGGTTCGCGATCTCCGCGCCCGAGCACAGAGAGCTGATCGATCCCGACGGCACCAGTGTCGTCCTCTCGCCCGACGTCGAGGCACTGTCGATCGAGTGGGCCAGCACCGATACCGATCGGCTGGGAGTGCTGCTGCGGGACGGCTTCGGCGCGACGCCCGAGGGCGGTTCGACCTGGCGCGTCGGCACCACCCGTCTCGTGCTGCGCCCGGGGGGGCAGACGGTCACGTCACTGCGATCCAGGGGCTTCCGCTACCTGACCGTCCAGGTGTGGGACGTGCGGGAGGAGCACGCCCGGCTGGTCGACGTCGGTTGGCGGGAGATGACCGCCCCGCTCAAGCTCGGTGAGACCGCGTACATCTCGTTCGTGACCGATCCCGACGGCGCGCCGATCGAGATCTCGCAGCGGGCGTCGCTCACGGGACCGCTGCCGTCCGACTGAATCCGACTAGAGCACCTGCTCGCGCAGCTCCCGCTTCAGCACCTTGCCTGCAGGGTTCCGCGGCAGGTCGTCGTCGACGAACCACACGTGCACCGGCACCTTGAACGCGGCCAGCCGCGCGGCGACGTGGGCACGCAGGTCGTCCGCGGTCGCCGTGCCTTGGGCGCCCGGCTTGAGCTGCACGACTGCGCCGACCTCCTCCCCCAGCACCTGGTGCGGCACGCCGATCACCGCAGCGTCGAGTACCGCTGGATGTTCGAACAGCGCGGCCTCGACCTCCGAGCAGTACACGTTCTCCCCGCCGCGGATGATCATGTCCTTCGCTCGGTCGACGATGTAGACGAACCCTTCGTCGTCGATGCGGGCGACGTCGCCGGTGTGGAGCCAGCCGTCGGTGAACGACGCTGCGGTTGCCTCGGGCTTGCCCCAGTAGCCGGCCACCACGTTCGGACCCTTGATCCAGAGCTCACCTACCTCTCCCTGAGGCAACTCGTTGCCGAGCTCGTCGACGACCTTGAGCTCGACGACGGCGACGGGCGCGCCCACGCTGTCGGGCTTCCGCTGGTAGTCGGCTCCGCTGTTCGACGTCGACAGCGACGACGTCTCCGTGAGCCCGTAGCCGTTCGACGGCGAACGCCCGGGGAACATCTCCTCAATCTTGCGAACGAGCTCCGGAGGCGCCGGCGCCCCGCCGTAGCCGATCCCCTGCACGCTCGATGTGTCGCGCTTCTCGAAGTCGGGTGACTGGAGCACCTGCCACACCATCGACGGCACGCCGCCGAAGTTCGTGATCCGCTCCCGCTCGATGAGCTCGAGCGCCCGCTCCGGGTTCCACTTGTGCATCAACACGAGCTTGTTGCCGGCCGCGGTCGCACCCTGGAGAACGGAGTGGCAACCGGTGGCGTGGAAGAACGGCACCGACAGCAGCGACGCGTTCTGGATCCTCGGCGCATCGGGCGCCGCGTTCGCTGACGGGGGTCGTCCCGACCTCAGCGCCGATCGCGCACCGGCGAACGTCAAGGACATGAGGTTCGTCGTGAAGTTCCGCTGCGTCCCCAGCGCGCCCTTCGGCCGACCGGTGGTGCCCGACGTGTAGAAGATCGTGGCGTAGTCGTCGGGCGCGATCTCGACGTCGGGCAGGTCGGGCGCTTCGTCACCGGCTAGGGGCGGGACGACGTCGCTCCACGCCACCGCTTCGCGTGCCGATCCGGCAGCGTCGCCTCGCACGACGAGCGTCGCCAGCCCAGGAATCCCGGGCAACACGTCGCGCAGCCGGTCGTAGCGCTCGCCGTCGGCGACGAGCACCTTCGACCCCGAGTCGGTGAGCCCGTACTCGAGCTCGGGTGCCGTCCACCACGCGTTGAGCGGCACCACGACCGCCCCTGCCGCTGCGGCTCCCCAGAACGCCACCGGCCACTCCGGGAAGTTGCGCATGGCGATGGCCACCCGGTCGCCCTTCTCGACCCCGAAGTCGGTCACCAACCGTCGCGCGAACTCGGCGGCTTGTGCGTAGTGCTCGGCGAACGTGATCCGCTCGTCCTCGTAGACGAGGAACGACGCCTCACCGTGCTGGCGGCTGCGCTCCAGCACGGCCCGCAGCGACGGCATCGCGTTCTTCCACGTGCGGGTCGGGATGCCGCGGATCTCGACCACCTCCACCTCGAAGGGGGAACCGGGAACCGTCAGCTGCTCATGCGCTTCGGCGATCGAGATGGTCATGACGCGGGACTCTAGAAAAGGCGAAGCTCTGCGGATGCCTCAGCTCACGGCCATGGACGAGCACCTCGTCCACCAGCTGCCCGAACCGCTCCCCAACACGCAGCTCCACCACCCGCACTGGCGCGAGAGCTACTTCTTCATCGCGCACCAGCCCGATCGACTCGACGACGTCGTGATCCTGACGATGGCGAGCTATCCGCAGCGCCAGGCGCTCGACTCACTGCAGATGGGGCGCATCGGCGGCACGCCGGTGCTCGGTCATCAGGCCCGCCCCTACGCCGGCGACCCCCACACCACGACGGTCGGGGGCGCTCGGGTCGAGATCGTCCGGCCGTACGAGGAGATCCGGATCTCGGCCGACCCGGCGGTGTGCGAGCTCGGGATCGACCTCACGTTTCGGGCCCGCACGAAGCCGTACGGGCTGCGGCGGGGGACGATGCGGGCGGGCCACGAGGTCATCTGGGACCAGAGCCACATGTTCCAGTCCGGCACCTACCAGGGCACCTACACCCACGCGGGGCAGACCTACGAGGTCGATCAGTGGTGGGGTCAGCGCGACCACTCGTGGGGGATCCGCGATCACGGGCGGTGCCCGCTGTGGTTGTGGTTCCAGGTGCAGCTGCCGGACGGTTTCCTCGGCGTGTGGCACTGGGAGTACGCGAACGGGGCGCGCGTCTACACCGACGGGTGCTGGGCGGCCACCGATGGCAGCGACCCTGTGCCGCTCGTCGACTTCGCCCACGACCTCGAGTGGATCACCGAGGCAGGCGAGCCCGCGGTCTACGGCGACCACGGCGAGTCGGCGCACGGGTTGCGAGGCACGGCGACGTTCGTCCTGGAGGGCGGTCGTCGTGTGGTGGTCGAGGCGGAGGGACGGTTCGACCGCCCGTACGAGCCGTTCCAGCGGGGCGGGCTCAACCAGATGAAGGTGCGCACCGACGACGGCCGCGAGGGCACCGCCATCTTCGAGGTGACGGGGTCGCACCACCACCGCTACTTCCCCGACACGACGCCGCCTGGGCCGCTGCCGGCGTGAGCCTCAGGAGGTGAGGCTCACGAGCTGCACGAGAGCATCGAGCAGCCGACCCGGGTGCGGGCCCACTCCGGCCGCTTCGCCGCGAAGCGTTCGCGCCCGGGCTGCTCGTCGTACGGGCGGCGGAGGACGTCGAGCATCTCGTCGATCTTCGTGACGTCGCCCGCTTCGGCGGCCTCGATGACCTCTGCTGCGAGGTAGTTGCGGAGGACGAAGCGCGGGTTGAGGGAGTTCATGGTGGCGCGGCGCCGGCCGTCGTCGACGCTCGTGCTGCGGACACGTTCGGCCCACGCGCGCAACCACCCGACGACCTCGTCTCGCAGTTCGCCATCGACGTGCTGCGGCTGGTACCAGACGTCGGCCAGCGGTTGGAGGAGCTCGTCGTCCGTCGCCGCCTCGTCCGTCGAGACATCGGCGAGGTTGCGGAAGAAGAGGACCTGGTCGACCTCCGTCCGCTGGAGCAGGTCGAACATCTCGTTGAGGAGGTTCGCGTCGGCATCGTCACGGAAGTCGACCCAGCCGAGCCTTCGCGCCGTCATCTCGCGGAACCGGCGGTGGTACGACTCCGCGTAGGCGTCGAGCGCGGCCTGCAGCGGCTCGGCGTCGTTCGTCAGCGCGTGGATCGCGTTGCCGAGCTGCGCGAGGTTCCAGTGGCACACCTCGGGCTGGGCGCCGTAGCGGTAACGACGGGTGCCGGCGTCGGTGGTGTTCGGGGTCCAGCCCGGCTCGAAGCTCTCGAGCCATCCGTAGGGGCCGTAGTCGATCGTCAGCCCGAGGATCGACATGTTGTCGGTGTTGAGGACGCCGTGTACGAACCCGACGCGCATCCAGTCGACGACGAGCGACGACGTGCGGTCGCACACCTCTGCGAACCACGGCGCGATGAGATCGTCGATCGGCGTGTTCGGCGGTGCGGCGTCGACGAGATGCGGGAAGTCGTTGCGGATCGTGTACTCGACGAGTTGACGGAGCAGACCGAGCTCGCCTCGTGAGGCGGGGAGCTGGAAGTTGCCGAACCGGATGAACGACGGTGCGACGCGGCAGACGATGGCACCGGGCTCGGGCGCCGGGTTGCCGTCGTACATGACATCGCGGACGACCTGGTCGCCCGTGAGCACGAGGCTGAGCGCGCGGGTGGTCGGGATGCCGAGGTGGTGCATCGCCTCGCTGCACAGGAACTCGCGGATCGACGACCGGAGCACGGCTCGCCCGTCGGCCGTGCGCGAGTACGGCGTCGCTCCGGCTCCCTTTAGCTGCAGCGTCTGGTGGCGTCCGGTCGCGTCGACGACCTCGCCCAGCGCGATGGCGCGCCCGTCGCCCAGCTGGCCGGCCCAGTTGCCGAACTGGTGCCCGCCGTAGTTCATGGCGAACGGATCGGCGCCCCGCGGCACGCGGTTGCCGCCGAAGACCTCGGCGAAGTCGTCGGTCGCGCACAGCTTCGGGTCGAGGTCGAGCATCTCCGCGACCTCTCGCGACCAGGTGATCGTCGTCGGCCGGCTCACCGGCGTCGGCACGACCCGGGAGAAGAGGGCGCCCGTCACCTGGCGGCGGCGGTTCGTCTCGTTCTCGTCGCCGGGGAGCTCCGACGTGAACCGGTTGTCGAACGGGAGGTGATCGAGGTCGATCAGCACCAATGCAACGTACCCACCTCACGGCGCTATGCGACGTCGTTCGGGCTGCCCGTCGTCGGTTCTGCGGCCGCCATGGGCGTTGCGTCGCCGACGAGCCGGAGGTGCGCCGTCGGGTGGTTGTCGATCGACCGACGAAGCGTCCGCGCTCGCTCTCGTCGCTGCGAGCGCTGCCTCTCGCCGAAGCTCAGGATGGTGGCGTCGTTCTCCATGGACGCACCATCGCGCCGACCTGAGACAGGAACGCGGCCACGCACGAGTCGTGGTTCGTTCATTCTTGTCCCACCCTCGTCATATGGTCCGTTTTGTGCTGACGTTGCGAGAGATCGAGCGGGAGATGGCCGAGGTGTCGGCCTCGTTCGACGCCGCGCTCCTCGATCTGCACGGCGCTCGGTTGGCGGTCGAGAAGGCGACGCGAATCGAGAAGATCGCCGCCTCGCTGCGCACGAGGGCTGCCGCTCGATTGGCAGCGCTCGGGAGTTACCGCGAGCGGGGAGAGAAGTCGCCCGCGCACGAGCTGGCGAAGCTGTCGGGGGTGCCGGTGGTTCAGGCCGCGGCGGAGCTGTCGGCGGCGGATCAGCTGGTCGGGTTGCCGGAGGTGGCCGACGCGGCCGCTCGCGGTGAGTTGTCGTCGCAGCAGACGACGCTGATCGCGGGCGCGCTCTCCGCGAACCCGCGTGCTGATGCGGGTGCGTTGTTGGACAAGGCGAAGCGGCTGTCGCACAGCGAGCTGCGCTCCGAGTGCGATCGCTTGAAGGCCGAGGCTGATCGCGGCGCGGAGGAGCGTCGGAAGCGGATCCACGACGAACGGTTCCTGCGACGCTCCAGCCACGCGGATGGGTCATCGTCGATCACGTTGCGGGACAACCCCGAGCGGATCGCCGCGGTGATGGCGGCGATCCAGCCGAAGCGCCAAGAACTCTTCGACGCGGCGCGTCGTGACGGCCGGCGTGAGCGGTCGGAGGCGTTGGACGCCGACGCGCTCGTGGCGACCGTGACCGAGAAGGGCACGGGAGGAAAGCGGGGCGGCGGGTCGCAAGCGAAGATCCTCGTTCGGATCGACCTCGACGCGCTCTTGCGCGGCTATCCCATCGAAGGCGAGGTCACCGAGATCGCCGGCTACGGCCCCGTGCCGGTCTCCGTGATCAACGAGATGCTCGCCACCGGCAACGCGTTTTTGGCCGCGATCGTCACCGACGGCAAGAAAGTCGTCGGCGTCGCCCACCTCGGCCGCGCACCCAACGCGTGGCAGCAATCAGCGTTGGAGTGGAAAGACCCCGTCTGCACCACCGAAGGCTGCCCCCAGGTCGGACGCCTCGAACGCGACCACCGCATCGACTGGGCCCAATCGAAGATCACCCTCATCGACTGGCTCGACCGCGTCTGCGACCACTGCCACGACC
>DATLGL010000054.1:0-24216 GCA_035540495.1 Acidimicrobiales bacterium | reverse complement strand
CTACAACCGCCGCCGCCGCAACCACAGCGACTTCATGCGAGGGCGCACACCACTCCAGGTCCTCACCTCACACCAGCTCAAGCGAGCATCATGAACCCGAACCAGGGGGCCCAACTGTCACCTCGAACCCCGGCCCGGAAGTTCTAGGCGACGCGGTGCCTAGGGTGCGGCATGGCGAAGATCCCGAAGGAGCTCGGTCTCACCGACGACGAGCTCGAGGAGCTGATGACGACGACGTGGAACATGCGTGTCGCCACCGTCGGCCCGGGCACCCGCATCAACCTGACCCCGCTGTGGTTCGGGTGGGGCGGCGGGAAGATCTACTTCTACTGCCGCGGGCAGAAGATCACGAACCTTCGGCGGAACCCGGAGTGCACCATCCTCGTCGATCGCAACGAGCGCTTTCCGGAGCTCCAGGGCGTCATGTTCCAGGGGACGGCCACGGTGCTCGAAGACGCCGACGCGGAGAACGCGGAGCCGGACCTCGAGGAGGTCCGCTGGCAGATGGGCCGCAAGTACTCGGGCGGCCACGGGGAACCGGAGGCACCGGCGGGCGAGAAGGTCCGGAACGGCGCGTCGGCCCGCGGCCGGGGCTGGCGGTGGGTCGTCTTCACGCCGTCGCGCGCGGTGAGCTGGGACAACAAGAAGCTCGCCCGCTGAGCCGCGTTAGCGTCATGAGCGATGACTGACCTCCGCACCGCCCCCGACGCCGAGACCGCACGGGTCACCGAGCTCATCGACGAGCTGCTCGAGAAGTTCCCCCCGAAGACGACGCCGGAGCGCGAGTTCCTCGGCGCCCAGTACGACATGGGCCTGGCGTGGGTCCACTTCCCGGAGGGTTACGGCGGCCTCGGCGCGTCACCGAAGCTCCAGCGGGAGATCAACGAGCGGCTGGCCGCGGCCGGGGCGCCGTCGCCCTACTACCGGAACCCCATTGGTCACGGCATGGGCGCGCCGACGGTCGTCTCCCATGGCAGCGACAAGCAGAAGCAGCGCTACCTCCGGCCGTTGTTCACGGGCGAAGAGGTGTGGTGCCAGCTCTTCTCCGAGCCCGGCGCCGGCTCGGACGTCGCTTCGCTCGCCACCCGAGCCGTGCGCGACGGTGACGAGTGGGTCGTCAACGGCCAGAAGGTGTGGACGACGCTCGCCCACGTGTCGCGCTGGGGGATGCTCGTCGCCCGAACCGACCCGGAGCAGCCGAAGCACAAGGGCCTCACCTACTTCGTCGTCGACATGCACGCGCCCGGCGTCGAGGTGCGGCCGCTGCGTCAGATGACCGGGGACGCCGAGTTCAACGAGGTCTACTTCACCGACGTCCGCATCCCCGACGAGGAGCGACTCGGCGAGATCGGCGACGGCTGGCGGGTGTCGCTCACCACGCTCATGAACGAGCGGGTCTCCATCGGCGGCGCGATCTCGCCCCGAGGCAGCGGACCCATCGGAACCGCGGTCGAGATCTGGAACGGCCGGGCCGACAAGACGTCGGCTCCCGCGCTCGCACTGAAGGACCGCCTCATGAGCGCGTGGATCGAAGCGGAGGTGCTCCGCCTCACCAACATCCGGGCGTCGCAGAACCGACAGAAGGGCAACCCAGGTCCTGAGGGATCGACGGGGAAGCTGCACTTCGCCGAGCTCAACAAGAAGATCTACGAGCTGTGCATCGACCTCATGGGCATGGAGGGCGGCCTCTACGGCGAGTACAACATGGACCGCTCGGCGACTGCGATGGCCTCCCGGTCGACGCAGCAGGCGTTCCTCCGTGCGCGAGCCAACTCCATCGAAGGCGGCACGTCGGAGGTGATGCGCAACATCCTCGGCGAGCGGGTGCTCGGTCTCCCCGGTGACGTGCGGGTCGACAAGGACCTGCCCTGGTCGCAGGTCCCGCGCTGACGGACACGGCGTCGGCCGCACTACCGCAGCTTCCCGAGCTCGCCTTCTACACGCTGGCGGGCGCTCCGAAGTCGCCGCGCGACCTCGTCGACGAGGTCGCGCAGGCGGAGGAGCTCGGGATCGGCGGGTGCTTCATCTCCGAGCGCTTCAACATCAAGGAAGCGCTCACGCTGTCGGGGGCAGCCGGGGCGGTGTCGAGCTCGATCGGCATCGCGACCGGCGTCACCAACCACAACACCAAGCACCCGATGGTCACCGCGGCGCACGCGACCACGATGCACCGGCTGACCGGCGGGCGCTTCGCCCTCGGTCTCGGGCGAGGCATCGCGCCGATGCAGCAGGCGTTCGGGTTCGGGAAGATCACGACCGCGCAGCTGGACGACATCGCCGGACTCATGCGACGGCTGTGGCGAGGCGAAACCGTCATCGGTCACAACGGCCCGGCCGGGCAGTGGCCGGTCTTGCGCCTCGACCCGTCGTTCGACGAAGACATCCCGCTCGTCATCAGCGCGTTCGGGCCCAACACGCTCCGTCTCGGCGGGCGCGTCTTCGACGGCGTGCTGCTGCACACGTACTTCACCGACGAGACGCTCGTCCGCTGCGTCGAGACGGTGAAGCGAGCGGCAGAAGAGGCGGGGCGGGATCCTTCGTCCGTTCGAGTGTGGTCGTGCCTCGCCACGGTGCACGACGGGCTCCCCGACGACGTCCGCCTCAAGAAGACGGTGGGTCGTCTCGCCACGTACCTCCAGGCGTACGGCGACCTCATGGTCGAGACGAACCGGTGGGACCCGGCGGTGCTCGCCCGATTCCGGTCGGATCCGATGGTCTCGAGCTTCCGGGGTGCCCTCGATCAGGACGCCACGACCGAGGAGCTGGAGCACGTCGCCGAGCTGATTCCCGACGAGTGGCTCGCACCGTCCGCGACGGGAACGCCCGAGGAGTGCGCGGCCGAGGTGCTGCGCCAGATCGATCTCGGCGCCGACAGCGTGATCCTCCACGGCGCGAGCCCCGAACAGATCGAACCAGTCGTCGAGGCATACCGCGGTATACGGCCCCGAGGGCGCTTCGACGGGTTGCCGGCGAACCCCGGTCGCATGCGCCAGCAGCACACCGGAGGCTGAGTCCGTGTTCGGTGAAGAGCTCGACGACGACGTTGCCGACGCTCTTCAGGAGGCCATCGACGCAGTCGCCGACCAGGCGCCGGGAGGCGTCGACGACCTGCTGTTGCTGCGGCGCCTGCTCGAGCGGGCCGATGACGACGTGTTGAAGGCTCTCGGTTCGCGGGCTCGGGTGCTCCTCCGCGCGGCCGACGAAGCCACCGCGGCGCTCGGAAGTTCGCCTCGGCCGGTGCCGTCCGCTGACGACGTCGTCCGCTTCGCGGCGTCGGAGGCGTGGGAGCTGGGCTACTCGTCTCGAATCGGCGCGATCCACGTCGTCCTCGCGCTGTTCGCCTTCCACGGCTCGGCCAGCTCCGACGTGTTCGCCGCGTGCGGGGTCGAGTGGCGAGCGCTCCGCTCGATCGTCCGTCGACTCGGGCTCGGCTGGTGACGCCGGCTACGGCGTGAGCCCGTCGCCCGGCCGCGCATCGGGCGTTTTCCGGTTGATCTCCTTGACCTCGCCGAGGGTCTCACGCGCGATCCGCGACGTCTCGCGTTGGATTGCGACCGACTCCTCCGTCAGCTGACGCTGGCGCTGAGCTTCGGCGAGCTGCGTGCGGGCGATCTCCAGCTGCTCCCGAGCGATGTCGCGCTGCTCCTCCGCGATGCGCAGTTGCGCTCGGGTCGTGTCGAGCTGCTCCCGCGTCGTCTGGAGCTGCGCCTCGGTCGTGTCGAGCTGCGCGTCGACGTCGTCACGCTGCTTCGCGATGTCCTCCCGCAATCCGCGGGCCGGGCCGGCGATCAACAACCCTGCCGCGAGCAGCACGACGATGGCGATGGCGAGCCAAGAGGTGCCGGTTGGACGCAGCCGGTGAGCGATCGCAGCCATGACCAGCTATGCGTACCCACCGGCCCGCGGCGCGAACGTGACGGGGGTCGCAGGCGCCGCTGCTAACAAGGGCACATGGCCGACGCTGATCCCTACGCCTCGTTCGACTCGCTCACGTTCGACCGTCCTGCCGAAGGCGTTCTGCGGATCACCCTCGACGGGCCCGGTCTGAACGCCGTGGGCCCGGACGTCCACCGCCAGCTCGCCGACGTGTGGCTCACGGTCGACCGCGACCCGTCGACCCGGGTCGCTCTGCTCCGAGGAGCGGGCAAGGCGTTCTCCGCCGGCGGGAGCTTCGATCTGATCGAGGGGATCATGAACGACGAGGCCACCCGCCTGCGGGTGTTGCGCGAAGCACGGGATCTCGTGCTCAACGTCATCAACTGCTCGAAGCCGGTCGTGTCGGCCGTGCACGGCCCTGCAGTCGGCGCCGGGCTCGTCGCTGCCCTGCTCGCCGATGTCTCGATCGTGGCGAAGAACGCGAGGATCATCGACGGCCACACCCGCCTCGGCGTCGCCGCAGGCGATCACGCCGCGATCTGCTGGCCATTGCTGTGCGGGATGGCGAAGGCGAAGTACTACCTGCTCACATGCGACACGTTGCTCGGCGAGGAGGCCGAACGGATCGGGCTCGTGTCGCTGTGCGTCGACGAAGAGCAGGTGCAAGAGCGCGCCCTCGAGGTAGCCACGTCACTGGCCGGAGGCGCGCAAGCCGCGATCCGGTGGACGAAGCACACCCTCAACCACTGGTACCGCGCGCAGACGGCCATCTTCGACGCGTCGCTCGCCTACGAGTTCCTCGGCTTCACCGGGCCGGACGCTCGCGAAGGGCTGGCGTCCCACCAGGAGAAGCGGTCGCCGACCTTCAGCGGTCCGACCTCGGAATAGCCCACGTCGTCCGGACGAACGCGAGGTGCACGTCGGCGAGCTCGCGCAGGTCCGGGAAGCGATCCATCAGGCGCGTCTGCCAGGTCGCGAAGCGGGCTGCGTTGAGCACTCGAAGGTCGTGCAGAAGCGCGCGGTCGACGTCGGGCCTGTCGTCGGTCGCGGTCGAGTCGAAGATGGCGAAGTCCCACTCGCGGGGGCCGGCGCAGCAGCTCTCGAGGTCGACCCACACGACGCCGGCCGGCGTGACGAGCCTGTTGCCCTGGTGCGGCTCGCCGTGCAGACGGTGAGCGGCTGCCCGCGGATGATCGCTCACCTTCGGGAGGAGGGAGTCGAAGACGTCGACGAGCAGGTCGCGATCCCGCGACTCCGGCTGCCTTGCGGTCACGTCATCCAGTGCCGCCCTGGCCGCTCGAAGTTCAGCCGTGAACGACGGGAGCGGAATCGACGTCCGGTGCGATTCCTACGAGCGGACGCGGCGCGGGCGCGTTCAGCGCGGCGAGCTCCACTGCGATCGCGTGCTCGCGTAGCGCCGCCTCACGGAATCGCTCGCGCACCGCGACCTTCGCGACCACCGCCGCGCTCGGGAAGTGGAGCACGGTGTCCGCGACACCGGGAAGCGGCACCGGCGGTTCGTCGACGACGAACCCTGCCGCGTGCGCAGCTCGACGAGCGGCTGCGACTGCGTCGTGCATCGGGTGGTCGCCCGTCACGGAGTTCGTGGTCGGAGCGTCAGTACTCGTCTCGTCGGATCAGCAGCGACGACACCCGTCCCCCACCGTCGAGCTCCGCGAGCACCGTGGCACCGACTTCTCCCTCGTCCGGCACCGTGTCGTCGAACTGCACGCGGCGCGCTGACGACGGGGACGTCGCCCGCGGAAGTTCGTGCGCCGCGCCGAGGATCTCCTCGAGGTCGCTGACGTCATGCGGCTCCGTGAGCTCCACCGTCACGTGACGGAGCGTGCCGGCGGCGCTGCGCGCCACGGCGGCGCGGAGCGACTCGATCGCCGTTGCCAGATCGGCGGCGCCGGTCATTCCGGAAGATCCTTCTCCGGCATCGTCTTGTGCGCGCTCTCGCCCGGCGTCGGAGGAGCGCCCGCAGGCTCTTCGATGACCGCCGGCGCGGGCGCGGGCTCCGGTTCGGGCTCGGGTTCCGGGCTCCCGCTGGTCACGCCGACCGCCGCTGCCGGGCCGGTCGCCCACGCGTCGTTCTCCTCGGGCAGGTTCTGGTACGCAGCGAACGCCTTGTCGAAGCGGGCCTTCGCCTTCACCAGGGCCGCCTTGTTCTGGGCGGTCTTGTTGGCTCCGAACTTGGCCCGCGCCTTGTCGAGCGCCTTCGACGCCGCGTCGATCTCGTCGAGCACAGCTCCTCGGTGCGCGCCACCGGCGCCGTACACGCTGTCCCACCATCCCTGGGCGATGACCGCCAGCGGTGACTTCCCGGTGATCGGTGCGGCTCTGGCCTTCGCTGCCTCGGCCGCGGGGATGCCGAGCTCCTTCACGAGAGCCGGCGCCTTGAGGCCTTGACCGGCGCGCAGCTGCGCCATGCGGAACCACTGCTCCGTGTGTCGCGCTTCGTGCCACACCGTGTCGGCCGTGTCCTTGGCGTCCTCGACCGAGATCGTCTTGCCGTCGAGGCGCTTGCGACCGATCTTCATCTGCCACGTGCTGAAGTCGAAGCTCCCTGCGTTCGACGGGTTCTCGTCGAAGGCTGCGGTCACTGGCGGGACACCAGCAGCAACGAGCTTCTTGTTCACCAGGACGACGAGCGCATCGCGACGAGCTGCGGCGTCGGCGAACGTCGCCCACTGGTCGACGACACCGGTCTGCACGTCCTTGCCGAAGGCCTCCCCCTCCGACGCGACGTTCAGCCCGCTGCGGAAGATGCGCGGCAACGTGCGGGGGCCGGCCTTGCCGTCGATCTTGAGCGCGAGCGATCCACCAGCTTCGGCGAGCTGGAACTTCGCCACCGAGATCACGAGCTCGTCGTCGACGCCGCCGACCGGCAACAGTCCCAGCGCCGTCCTCAACTGCACGACGATGTCCGGCGGGTAGAGCTGCGGCTGCAGCTTGTAGAAGAGCTTCGCGTCGGCGATCTGTTTCGCCGTGAGGAGGTCGGCCGACGGGGCTTCCTTGTCATCGCGCTGCACCGACGCGAGCAGCCCCGTGATCGCCTTGTTCCCGGCCGGACGCAGCGGTTCCAGCCACGGCGGAACACCTGACGACGTTTCGACACGTGCCCGCGACGCCGCCGCCGGCCGCCGCTGCCCTGCGAGCGCCCGCATGGTCCGCGTCACTGCGGCAACGGTAGTTCCGATCGCATTCCCGTGTCCGGAGCCTGCTGCGCTGTGCGATACAGTGACGGTCCCCACGTCGGAGTGGCGGAATAGGCAGACGCGCTAGGTTGAGGGCCTAGTGCCCGTTAAGGGCGTGGGGGTTCAAGTCCCCCCTCCGACACCACGGATCGCGCAGGAAAGCGCAGGTCGCAACGCCGCGTCGGGAGCATGAAGTGCCACGACGTGCGTTCCGTGGTCACAGTTTGGTCACGGTTCGCCCGATGCCCGCTGTGCGGCTCCGGTTCATGGTTGACACCGTGGCTCCGGTAGCTGGCTGACACTTCTCGGACGCGACTCCGGTACCTGGGCGACACTGGCTCCGGTTCCTGGGCGACACCGTTGGGTCCACCTGCAAGCCGGTGCCTCCTTCTTCGCTGTGGTCGTTCGCGCTCACGTTTGCGAGGGAGGCCGACGGTGCTCGTGGAGTTGGGTCTTGTGGAACAGCGCTTTGCCGCGGTTAAGGACGTGTTGGAGAACGGCGCCTCGGTGACCGACGTGGCGCGGAGGAACGGGGTGAGTCGCCAGGCGGTGCACGAATGGCTCGTCAAGTACGCGAACCACGGGCTGGCCGGGCTCGTCGATCGGAGCTCGAAGCCGAACACCTGCCCGCATCAGATGAGCCCGGAGATCGAGGCGCGCATCGTGGAGATGCGCCGGGAGCATCCGGGTTGGGGACCGCGGACGATCGAGCACCGTCTCGGTCGGGAGGGGATCGTGCCGCTGCCGGGACGCACATCGATCTATCGCTGCCTCATTCGCCATGGGCTGATCACGCCCGAGGCGCGCAAACGCAAACGCAGCGACTACAAGCGCTGGGAACGCAGCCGGTCGATGGAGTTGTGGCAGATGGACATCGTCGGCGGCGTTCGCCTGGCCGACGGCTCCGAGGCGAAGATCGTGACGGGCATCGATGACCACTCGCGCTTTTGCATCTCCGCGTTCGTCGTCGCTCGAGCGACCGCCCGCCCGACGTGCGACGCGTTGGCCTTGGCCCTTCGCACCTATGGCGTGCCAGAGGCGATCCTGACCGACAACGGCAAGGTGTTCACCGGCCGGTTCGGCAAAGGCGTGGGCGAGGTGCTGTTCGATCGGATCTGCCGGGAGAACGGGATCCGCCATCTCCTGACCGCACCGCGGTCACCGACCACGACCGGCAAGGTCGAGCGGTTCCACAAGACACTTCGCCGTGAGTTCTTGGACGGCAAGGTGTTCGCGTCGATCGAAGACGCGCAGCGCCAGCTGGATGCGTGGGTGCGCGAGTACAACTTCGAGCGCGGGCATCAGAGCCTGGGCATGGCCGTGCCCTGGGACCGGTTCCGACTCGCGGCGAAGGTCGTCGAGCCGGTGGACGTCGACGTCACCGCGATCGTCGACAGCGAGGTGCTCGTCGGCGGCGCGACGCGACGGGTCGGCGCCACCGCACATCAGCTTCGCGGGCGCGAGCTACTCCGCGGCTCGTTGGTTGGCCGGCGAGGAGGTCGTCGTCGTGTGCGACGCTCGGCTCGTGCATCTCCATTACCGCGGCGTGCTCATCGCCACCCACGCGCGCCGCCACTCGAGCGACAAGGAACTCGCTGCGCTGCGCCGAGGTCAGCGACCGCAGCCGCCGAAGCGTCGGTCGTCGGTAACCGCGCCATCGGTCACCCGCAAGGTCGACTCCTCCGGCGACGTCAGCTTCGCCGGCACCGCCTACGCGGTCGGCACGAAGTACCGGCGCCGCCAGGTGCAGGTCGCGGTGGTCGGCGAGACCGTCGAGATCTCCATCGGCGAGGAGCTCATCCGCACCCATCCGGCGCGCCACGACCGCACCCGAGAGCATGGCGCGCTGGCCAACCCCGGCGGTCGGCCACGGCGCATCAACGCCGCGTAACCACCATCAAAGTGCTCACCCAGGTACCGGAAACGTTCTGTCGCCCGGGTACCGGGTCTTGACATCGCCCGATGCCCGCCGCCCCGACGCCGCCAGAATGCCCCACTGTCAGCCTCTCGCGCGTTGGCCGGGTTCGCCGGGAAGTCGCCAATCACTTGGCGGGGCTTGCGCCGTGCTGACAGCGCGTGATCGGTTACGTCAGCTGCAGCGCGCGTACGCCGGCGCCGCGAGTGTCGACTCCCGGAAAGGACAGTCGTGCGGTCTCGATCCCCACGGCCTCGAGGGCGGTGCGGATGATCGCGGCACCATGCCGAAGGGCCGACGTCTCGTGGTCGTCGTCGACCACGACGCCGACGGTCATGTCGACCCCGTCACCGGCGCGCGCAGTGCCGACAGAGGGCTCGACGGGGAGGCGGTCGAGTTCATCGACGAGCCTCTCGATGAGGTCCGTGATCTCGTCGTCGGTCATCGGCCGGCTGGCGAACCCGAGGCGCACGTCCATCTCGACGAGGAACATCGCTATCAGGGTACCTGTGTCGAGCACGTAGCGATCATGTGGGCTGCCTTGCGGGCGAAGTGGCCGGGCAGGGACGGGGTCTTGTGGAGCGTCTCCTGGTGCTGGCCGCACGAGCACCTCATGATGACGTAGCCGCGCTTGGTTGTGCGTGCCGGAGTCCAGCCGTGTGGTTCCACCTGGGCGATGGCCTTGGCGCGTTCTTGTTCGGCGGAGCCAGTCATCGCGGTCGGAACCTAACGCTCGGGGCGGAAGTGCGTCAGGACGTAGCTGGCCGCTTGAAGATCAACGCAGCGACGCGCTCGGCGGCGTCGGTCTGCATGCCGACGATCACATGCTGATACGTCTGCCAAGTGATTAGTGGAGATGAGTGCCCGAGACGCTCCGACACGATCTTCACGTCAACGCCGGCGACGAGCGCCAGGGTTGCCCAGGTGTGCCGAAGGTCGTGTAGACGGATCTTCGGCAGCACGGTCACGAAGGGTCGTCGTGCGAGGCGGCGGTCGAACTCGCGAGAGAAGTGCTCCGGGTTGTAGGGCCGGCCGTCGGCCAGGCAGAAGACGAGGCCGTGATCGTGGTAGCCGTCGCCGAGCAGCAGCCGCTCGCGCGCTTGTTCGGCGCGCCAGGATCGCAGCGCCGCGACGGTCTCGGAGTCGAGCTCGATGACCCGTGGCTTGTCCGTCTTGGTGCGCGGCTTGAAGCCTGACTCGGTGAGCTGCTGTCGGATCGACACGACCGCCCGTTCGAGGTCGACGTCAGTCCATCGCAGGCCGAGTGCTTCGCCTCGACGACAGCCGGTTGTGGCGAGGAAGAGCAGTGGTGGACGGTATCGGTCGCCCTCCATCATCTCGAGGAAGGCCGCTAGGTGATCGTGAGTCCACACCTTCATCTCGGGCGACTTCGATGCCTTCGGCGACGGTGGATCGGCGCGGTCGGCGGCATTTCCCTCGACCCGGTTCCATCGCACCGCATCCTTGAGCGCGGAATGAAGGATCGTGTGGATATAGCGCACGGTCCTCGGCTTCAGTCCGGGCGTGGCCGGACGAACGGGCTCGGCCAGCCGACGAAGCATCGCGGCAACGGCGTCTTTGGTCAATGACGCGGCTTCGTCCGGGTACTCCCGACGCAAATGCTGGGCAGTTTCCGCGAGAGAGCTGCCGTGGTTGCGCAACTCGCACGCACGCTCCCGGAGCGGCTCGGAGTACTTGGGCGCGGTGACCCTGACCACGCGGCCCTCGTCGAGTAGGTCGGCATAGAGACGATTGAGCAGCGCACCGTCCACCGACTGCAGAGGAACCCCGCCGATGCGAGCGACCACGTGAACGCGAATGTTCCGTTCGTACGATCGCCAGGTGTCGACGTCGAGCCGCTGACGAACGGCGGGCAGCCAGTCGTCGACGAGGAACTCGCCGAGCCGTTGTCTCGCTGGCGGGACGTAGCCGCCCTTCCGTGCGGCAACGCGGATGCCGTCGAGCGCCTCCTGTGCCGCCTTCTTCGTAGGGAAGCCACGGCGCTTCGCTTGGCGGCGGCGCCCGCTTGGTCCCGGCGGTAGATCAACGACGAACCACCACGTACCGGTATTCGGGTCGCGGCGGGGTGACGCGGTGGTCATTCGGGTTCTCCCTTCGCGGGGCGGATCTCGGCGATCTCGCGTCGAGCCTGCGCTTGCAGGTCTTCGAGGTGGCTGGCGAGGGCTCGCAGTTGCGTCTGCCAGGTCTCGAGGTCGCCGAGTGCGTGTTCGACGAGTGCGTCGACTTTCGCGCTGACGAGTTGTTGGACCGCGTGCTGTTTGTGCGACAGGGGCCCGCTGGTGCCGAGCTGGTCCAGGAAGGCGCGGAGGCGGAGTTGGAGGAGGGCTTGGCCGTGTTCGTCTCCGAAGACGAGGTCGACGAGCTCGGCGAGCGCGGCGCCGAACTTCTTCTTGTCTGGGGTTGAGAGGTTGAGCGGTGTCGCACGATCGGCCCACGGTGGTGGTGGCATGAAGAACCAGCCGAGCGGCAGGTCGAGGGCGCGGGCGAACGCCACGATCTCGTCCGCGGTGAACTGGCGGATGAATCGGCCGACGACGGAGCGCTCGGCCTGGCTGACCGAGGCTTTGGACCATCGCTTGCCGAGGTAGGGCTCGAGTGCTTCGGCGAGCTGGTCCTGGGTCCAGCCCTTCCACTCGCGGGCCTGGGTGAGGTTGTAGGCGACCACTTGGTTGGGGGTGAGGCCGAAGAAGTCGGCGCCGGTGTCGCCGTTGGTTGCGTTCTGGGGCTTGCTCTTGCGCATTTCTTTTGCGTGCGTCCTCGTGCCTTCGAGTCCTACCTGGTGCCGTCCAGTGTCAACGTGTCCACGGACTCCCAATCTATCAGTTGACGAACGAATTGCAAGGGCGTAACTTCCGTCCGGCCATGCGTGGGGAGCTGAAAGTCGTGAGCGCTGCGACACCGTCGTTGGATGACCTGCCTGAGGTGTTGACGGTTGAGGAGGCCGCGGCGGTGTTGCGTATCGGTCGGGGCGCCGCCTACGAGCTGGCGCGCCAGTATCGAGCATCGAACGGCCGCGCGGGCCTGCCGGTGGTGACGCTCGGCCGCAGCTTGCGCGTCCCCCGCGCCGCGTTGCGGCGGCTGCTCGAGGATCTGCCGGCCGCGTCCGGTCAGTGAGGTGAGCGAGCGACGCGAGCTGCGCCGCCGGCTGGGGCCGGTGGCGTGGTGCGCGCTCGAGGACCTCGCCGAGGACGCCGAGCAGGAGGCCGCCGGCCGTCGCGTCGTACGCAGCAACGTCCGCGCCTTGGCCGCGAACCTCGGTGTGAGCAAGGACACCGCAGCCCGCGCCCTGCGGCGACTCGCAACAGCGGACCTGATCGCGTCGCTTCCGGTTGAGCGCGGCGAACGCGGCCGGTTCGGATCGGCCGCGTACGAACTGCGCGCGCAGCCCTGCGCGATCCCCCCGGGCGGTGCTACCTCCAGCGCGGCACCGGAACCCGGCCGTCGCCGGCCGCCGCAGTCGGTGCGCGCAGGGAGGGCCGGGTTCTCGCAGCCGTCGCTGTTCGACGCCGACGCGCTGAACTCGCGCGCCGGCGACGCGGGCAACCGCGAGCCCGCGGACGCGAGGACCCCGGACGCCGGAAACCGCGAGACCGCGGACGCGAGGAACGCGGACGCCGGAAACTGCGAGGCCGAGGACGCCGGAGACCGCGAGGCCGAGGACGCCGGATGAGCGCGCGCGGACGGACGGCTCACACATTGGCACCCTGCGGTGCCGTGCTCTCACCGGCTGGCGCCGGTGACTACCTCGCCGGTGGTCAACGAGCGTGTTGAGCAGGGGCAAGGTCACCCCGGCCGCCGTGTCCTACTACACGGACGAGGTGGCCAAGGGTATCGAGGACTACTACGCCGGCCGCGGCGAGGCCAAGGGCGTGTGGGTGGGTGCAGGCTCCGCCCACGAGCGCCTGCGCGGCGAGGTCGAGGCCGAGGAACTGGCTCGACTGTTCGAAGGCCGCCACCCCCGCACCGGGGACTCCCTCGGCGCGTCCTACCGGGTGGGCCCGTGGCGGGACGTGGTGACTGGATGGGACCTCACGTTCTCCGCGCCCAAGTCAGTGAGTGTCCTGTGGGCCGTCGGTGGCGGCGACGTCGGCATGGAGGTGCGCGACGCGCACGACGCCGCGGTCACCGCCGCGTTGCGCTACCTCGAGGAGCACGCCGCGTTCTCCCGCACCGGCAAGGCCGGTGTGCGCCAGGTCGACACCCACGGCTTCCTCGCCGCCGCGTTCGTCCATCGGACCTCCCGGGCGGGTGATCCGCAGCTGCACACCCACGTGTTGGTGTCTGGCCGGGTGCGCTGCGACGACGGGGTGTGGCGCGCCCTCGACAGCCGGGCCTTGCACCGCCAGCTCAAGCCCGCGGGCATGGTCTACCAAGCCGCGCTGCGGGCCGAGCTCACCATGCGCCTGGGTGTGGAGTGGGCGGCGGTGGACCGCAACGGCCAGGCCGAGATCGTCGGCGTGCCACCGGCGCTCCGCCGCTTGTTCGCCCAGCGCCGCGCCTCCGTCGAGGCGAGAGCGGCCGAGCGGATCGCCGAGCTTGAGGCGAGCCTCGAGCGCCACCTGACACCGGCGGAGCGGCGGCGGGCGTTCGAGCGGGCGGTGCTCGACACCCGCGACGCCAAGGACCACCACGGCGAGACGACCGAGGGCCTGCACGACCGCTGGCAGCGCGAGGCCGTCGCCGTGGGACTGGCGCCGGTGTCCTGGATCGGCGACACGGTCGACCGCCACCCGCGTGCGGTCACGTTGGAACGCGACGCGGTGGTCGAGGAGATCGTCGCCCAGCTGGCCAGGGACCGCTCGACGTGGCGGCGCGCCGATGTGACGCGCGAGGCCGCCCGTCGCGCGCCCACCGGCGCGGGCAGTGCTGAGGACACCCGCGCCTGGATCGAAGCCACCACCGATCGCGTGCTCGCCCACACGGCCGTGATCGGGCTGCGGCCACCGGAGCCGTCGCCACCGGCCGAGCTCCTCCGCCGCGACGGCCAGTCGGTGTTCGACCGTCACGACAACACCCGCTACACCACCCTCGCCACTCTCGAGGTCGAGCAGCGCGTCGTCGACCTCGCCGATTGCGGGCGCAACGCGGGGCGCGCTATCGCCGAGCCGGACGCTGTGGAACGAGCGGTGCGCGACCACGACCTCGACGACGACCAAGCCGAGGTTGTCCGGGCCGTGACCGAGCACGGCGACACGGTCGCCTGCGTGGTCGGCCCGGCCGGCACCGGCAAGTCGCGGGCCATGCGCGCCGCCGCTGCCGCCTGGCAGGACAGCGGCATCCCGGTGCGTGGCTTGGCCGTGTCGGCAGTCGCAGCCGGCGTGCTGTCTCAAGAAGCCCAAGTGCCCGCGGAGACGATCGCCAAGTTCTTGTTCGAAAACGACCGAGCGGCCGACCCGCACAGCCCGTGGCGGCTGCGACCGGGCGAGGTGGTCCTGGTCGACGAGGCCGGGATGGTGGCGACCGGCGATCTCGCCCGCCTCGCGCAGCTCGTCGACCGGGCGGGCGGCAAGCTCGTCCTCGTCGGCGACCACGCCCAGCTCGGTGCCATCGAGGCCGGCGGTCTGTTCCGCCACCTGGCCGAAGCGCACGCGGTCGAGCTCGGCGGGGTGCGCCGGTTCAGCGCCGCATGGGAGGCCGCGGCCAGCCTGCGTCTTCGCGCCAGGGACCCCGGTGTCGCCGCCGTGTACGAAGAACACGGACGCGTGGTGGCGAGCGACCGCCTCGGCGTCGTCGACACCGCCGCGACCGCGTGGCTCCGTGCGCGCGCCGCTGGCGAGTCGATCGTCATCACCGCGGCGGACAACCCCACCGTGTCCGCCATCTGCGACACCATCCGCCAAGCCCGTGTCGCCGCCGGCGACGTCGAAGCCGGCGGCGTGCGCGCGGCAGGCCACATTGTTGGCGTCGGCGACCAGATCGTCACCCTCCGCAACGACCGCACCCTCACCACCACGAGCGGGCGGTGGGTGCGCAACGGCGACCGCTGGGCCATCACCGCCCGCCACGCCGACGGATCGCTCGCCGTGTCCCACCTCGACGGACACGGCCGCACCACGCTCCCCGCCGACTACGTCGCCGACCACGTCCACCTCGCCTACGCCCTCACCACCCACAAGGCCCAAGGGCTGACCGTCGACCGCGCCGTCGCCGTCGTCGACGAGACCACCACCGCCGAGGGCCTGTACGTGGCCATGACCCGGGGACGACACGACAACACCGCCCTGGTGTGCGTCGACGCCGTCGACCACGACCACCACGACCCGCCGAGGGACCCGACCGACGTGCTGGCCGCCGCCATCAGCCGCCGCAGCGCGGAGCAGGCCGCGCTCGCCGCGCTGCGCGACACCCTCGCCGCCAGCGAATCCCTCGCCGTCCTCGCCCCGAAACTCGCCAGCCTCGACGCGCAGATCCAACGAGAGACACCCGACAACCCCGAACCCGAACTCGCCCGCCTCGCCGCCCGCCGCACCTACCTTGAACGCCACCAGCCGAGCCGGCTCACCCGCGCCGGGCGCGACCTCCGGCGGACCGTCCGCGACCTGGACGACCGGGCCGCCGAGCTGGAGGCCGCACGAGCACAACGCGACCAGTGGCTCGACGACCACGCCGACCTGTTCGCCTACCGCGACGACCTCGCCCAGCAGGTGAAGGCCCGGCGTGACGCGCTCGGACTCGCCTCCCTCCTCAACCCACCCCAACGCCTCGTTGACCTGGTCGGGCCCGTCCCCGACACCGAGCCCGAACGGCAGCGCTGGGCCACGCTTGCCGGTCGGGTCGAGGCCTACCGCGAACAGTGGAGCGTCGCGCCTGACGACCTACGCCAGCCACCCGTCGACGGCGCCCAGTATCGGGAATGGAACACAGCCGTCCACAGCCTCGAGATAGCAGAACGACTCGACCGCCTTGCCCTCGAACGGTCCATCGACCGAGGCATAGACCGCGGCATCGGGATCGAGCTGTGACCCATTACGGTCGCCGCCAGTGACTACTGCATCACGGCAACCGGGAGCGTTCCTTTGGAGCGGTTCACCGTCGACCGCCTCGGCTCACTTCGTCCCGGCACAGTCGGGCTGCATCGGTGGTCCGACATCAACCCGCCCGAGTTGCAAGCACACGTCGATGAGCTATTCCCCCACGGCGTGTCTCGCCATGGGGAGCGCTACCTCTTGCGTCCAGACGTGGCGGGGCTCGCCGTCGCTCCGAACATCGAGTTGCTGTGGGAGTACACGCGCCGGGCAGTCACGCCGGCAGCTCCGTCCCGTTTCCAAGCCTCTTTGCGTTCGAAACTCTCACCAGCACCCGGCGGTTCCAATCAGAATTTTGCGGCGGGAGCGGCACCATCTGGAGGCTGCAGACTGACCACGTCGGGTTCAGGGCAGACCTGCGGTGGCTGACGCTGAGAGGCTCCGCACTCGAGGTGTCCCACGCGGCGACCTCCTACTGGCGGCAAGCATCCACCGCCGACCTACCACTCCAGCTCAGCCCACGTGAACCACTCTGGGAGGTGCTGCTCCGGCCGCCGGTGCAGGTCATCGCGCCTGCATGACCGCGTCCTCGGTCGTGTCCGGCACACACCTCAGCGAGCCATCGGAAAGGCCATCACGCCGAACTCGATCACCCCGTCGGGGGTCCATCCCGACCGCGACAGGAACCGCAATTCGTTCGTCGAGGTTTGCGCGATCAACGCAGACTGCTGGTTATTGAAGTCGATGACGTCGAGGCGACAAGAGCGGTCGTCACAGCTCGTTGTGAGGAGGGCAGTCGCATCGGCGCTCCAGGCGAGCGGATTCGCGGGACTCGCGATCTTCGTGACGGGGCCGGCCGCGCGGCGGATGTACAGGCCGTGGTCGGCAGATGCCGTAGCGCCCGTCAACGACCAGGCGACGGCCAGTCCGTCCCGGCTGAAGGCGAACGTGCCGATGGCGGCGTTGTCCGCCTCCTCGACGACGGCTGCGTGCTCTCCCGTGCTCAAGTCAAGCGTGAAGAGGCCGCGTGAGTGATAGGCGACCTTGTCGGCAGTGATCCACCGGGGCGCCGTTGGAGGCGACGGGCGGCGCGGCAGCATCACGGCCCGTGTGGCACGCCGGTGGAGGTCGACGATCGACAGCGAAGGATCGTCGGCGGAACCGGAGGGCGTCACCAGTCTTCGCCCGTCGGGCGACACGTCGAACATCCCACCTTCAGCGACCTTCGTTCGGCCGCCGGTCTCGGGGTCCACTTCGACGAGGTCGACTTCGGTTCCCCAATGGTTCATCATCAGCCGGCCGGTATCGCTCCACAGCTGCGTCGCCCCTGGGGCATAGGGTGCGCCAGCCTGCAACTCGTTCCCGGCGCTGACCACGCGGCCTGCAGACACGTCCACCGCACAGATCTCGACCAACCGTTCGTCGATGGCCACCTTGAACGCGAAGAGCCGCCGGTCCGGTGACCACGCTCCGGGATCGACGCTCGAAGCGAGCTTCGTGAGGCTGGTCCCGTCGGCGGTGTAGCTGCCTGGCGTTTCGATGCGGGCCGGCACCGGCTCTCGACGGGCCGCGGACTCGCAGCGCTGGCTTTGCCGCCGCGTCGGCGCGGGCGCCACGGTCGTCACCGCTGGCAACGTCGTCGGGGGAGCGGTGGGTGACGTTGGCGGCCGCATGTCGGTTGGCGCGGAGCGCGGGGAAGGTGCACGTCGAGTCGGCGGGGCTGCCGACGAAGGAGGCGCGACGGCGACGGCCGCTGTGGGCGGCGAGACGACTGGGACCGGGATCGTGGCGGACGACACGTCGTCGCCGAGGCTTGGTGCGACTCCCGCGCCAGCGACCCGCACGACGACGGTGTGCTGAGGTTCGTGCGCGAACGCGGCCGCGACTCCGGCGGCGAACAGCGCCGAGCACGACATCGCGAGAACCCGCCGAACCACAAGCCGAAGGGTACGCACCTGACGGCCCGCTGCGGAAGGCGCGTTCGGCGACGGAGCGCGGACTAGACCGAACGAGCGTCCCGAATCGTCATTCAGTGACATTGACCCGACATGCCCTGATCCGGACGATGCAGGTCGGGTCGCCGAGCGCGGGCTCGGGTGGGCACCTGGGGGTTTGCATGCCTGTTAGGCGGGTGTTGTCTTTGCGGTACGTGCTCGTGTCGGTGGTCGTTCTCGCGACCACGCTCGCGGCGCTGCCCGCGCGCGCAAGTGCCACGGCTGTCAGGCCGCAGCCGCTGAAGGCCGACGTCGACCTGCCCACTCCAATGAAGCGGGAAGCGTCGGCGTCCTCGGCAATGCCGCGTCTGGAGCGGGAGCCGGAGGCGGCTCGCCCGCGTCCGGCCGACCCGACGTTCCGATTCGACCGCTCGAAGGCGCGTTTGGTTGAGCGGCGCGCAACCGCGAACATCTGGGAGAACCCGAACGGGACGCGCACCGCCGAGGTGTACACGAGCCCGGTCAACTACCGGGCCCTCGACGGGACATGGCGCCCGATCGAGTCGACGCTCGTCTCCGAGGGCGGCGGGTATCGCAACAAGGCGGGGTCGTTCACGGCGAAGTTCGGCAAGTCCGCGCGCGGCGGCGCAACACTGCGGGGCGTCGGCTGGAGCATCGCCTTCGGGCTACCTGGAGCGAAGGACGTCCCCGCCGTGGCTATCAAGAACCGGGTCGTCTATCCGCTTGCGTACGACGAGACAGATGTCGAGTTCCACGTCCTCGGCGGCGGCGTCGAGCAACAGTTCGTTCTTCATGCGCGTCCCGACGAGGCGCGCTGGCGGCTCGACCTCGACCTCCGGGGCGTCACGGCCAGCCAGGGCGATGATGGCGTCGTCGTCTTCACGGGCCGCGACGGCGAGGTCGTCGCGCGGATTCCGCAGGGAGTCGCGTTCGACTCCGCCGACACAGGTTCGAATCCGCGGCCCGCGGCAGACACTCTCGCGAACGTCCGCCTCGTCGGCTCCGCAGGCACCCAAGCGCTCGAGATCACCGTCGACCCTGACTGGCTCGCTGATCCGGCTCGTGTCTATCCGGTCCGCGTCGATCCGTGGGTCCCCGCTGGTGAGGGCGCCTACTACGACCACGACGCCTACATCTCGAGCGGCTGCACCGGCTGCAACTACAACAGCTCGTCGCAGTGGAACGGCTACGCGTATGTGAACAAGGTCGGCCGCCGTCCGGGCCAGGTCACGCCCGAGTTCTACTCGCTGCTCTACTACGACCTCGGGTTCGCGAATTGGCAGAACATTTGGTACGGCTACTGGTACGGCCACTTCGACGTCCGCGACGGAGCCGACGCCTTCCACATGTGGCGCACAGCGGGCGGCTGGAACCCGAGCACCGTCACCTGGAACACCTTTCCCGGACACTTCGGCGGCTCGGTAGCGGGCGCCGGCACCGGTTGGATCAGCCGGGACATCACGTCGTGGGTGCACGACTGGACGCATGGCGCGATGGCCAACAACGGCCTCACCATAAACACGGCCGGTAATTTCACCTACTACGAGTTCCGCTCTGACGAGGAGGAGACGCGCGGGACGGGCGGACAGAACCGCCTCGAGGTCACCTACGACCTCCCGCCGAACGCCCCAGCGAACCTCAGCCCGAACGGCAGCCGCGTCGGGTCCACGACGCCTGGTTTGAGCGCGACCTACAGCGACCCCAACAATGAGAGCGGCACCTGTTGGTTCGAGGTGTGGAACTCGGCTCAGAACTTCCGCCACGCGCGCTTCGCCGCACCGCAGGTGGCTTCGGGTGGGACCTGTTCAGCATCGGTGCCCGCCGGGGCCCTCGGCTACGGCACGTTCTACTACTGGCGCGTCCAAGCGCAGGCCGCTGACGGTCTCGGCGGCCAATGGGGCGGCTTCTCCGCGTGGGCGAGCTTCACGACCCCGACCGTCCCCGGCACGCCGGGCTCTCCCGCTGCAACTGTGACGGGATGCGACACCACTGCCACCGTGTCGTGGACGGCGCCTGCCGACAACGGCGGCATGTCGATCACCGGCTACCGCATTCGGGCCCTGAACCCCGACGGAAGTTACGCCGGTATCCAGAAGACGGTCTCCAGCACGACGTTCTCGACAACGATGACGGGCCTCGCCCGCGGTGCGTCCTACAAGTTCGGGATCGCGGCGTCGAACAATGCCGGTTACGGCAGCGAGGCCATCACAGGCACTGTCACCATCGTCACGACCGCCAGCGCGCCGCGCAACGCCGCGGCTACCGCTAATCCCGACGGCACCTCGGCGTCGGTGTCCTGGCTCGCGCCGACCTCGGACGGCGGCAGCCCGATCACCTCGTACACCGTCCGCGCTTACAACCCGGCCACGGGCGC
The DNA here is from genome assembly GCA_035540495.1 of Acidimicrobiales bacterium. Classification (GTDB taxonomy): domain Bacteria; phylum Actinomycetota; class Acidimicrobiia; order Acidimicrobiales; family CADCTF01; genus DASVEG01. The sequence goes on along the minus strand of DATLGL010000054.1, from coordinate 3,910 downwards.
GTTCACGGGACAGCAGGCCACTGTGCTCGCCCCGCAGACCAGCGGACAGGTCACCGGACTCGCGCAAGGCACCAGCTACCGCTTCGGCGTCACCGCCACGAACTGTGCCGGCGGAGGCGTTGAAGGGTTCACGCCGAACATCACCACGATCGCGAAGCCCGGCGCGCCGCAGAACGTGAACGCCTCGGGAGGCGTCGGCACGATTACCGCCTCATGGTCGGCTCCGGCCTCTGACGGCGGCGCGAGCGTTACCGGCTACACGGCCGAGTTGTTCAACGCCAACGGCACCAGCACCGGTCAAACCCGCCCCGAGTGCGGCACGTGCTTCACCACCACCTTCAGCGGACTGCCCGCCGGCACCAGCTACTTCGTTCGAGTGACCGCGACGAACTCGGCCGGCACTGGAACCTTTGGCCAGTCCAACACCGCGACGACCGCAGCAGCTCCGGGTGCGCCGACGAATGTCGCCGCGCAGAACGCGGCTGAGCCCGGCACGGCGACGGTCGAGTGGACACCGCCCTCCTCCAACGGCGGCTCACCGATCACGGGCTATCGCGTGCGCGCCTATCTGGCCGATACCGGCCAGTACGCGAACGTCGAGGTCAGCGCCTGCGCAACTTGCACGCGCACCGACGTCGGTGGTCTGCTCCCGAGCCGCCGCTACGAGTTCCGCGTGGCTGCGCTGAACGCCGCCGGGGCCAGCAGCGAAGGCGTTTCCAATGTGGTCACGACGCCAAGCGCGTTCACAGCGGTCAAGTCGGCCGTGCCCTTCGAGTCGGGCACGCTCGGCAAGGGCGACGCGATCGTCTACACCGTCACGCTCACCAACCGGTACCCGACTGCGCACGCGCCGGTCACCTTCACCGACACGCTCCCGTCCACCGTCGCCGCCGAGAACGTGGCGGTAACCGTCGACAGCGTCACTACTCCTTGTGTCGACGCGTTCAGCGCCAACCCGGTGGGCCTGGAGTGCGTCCTCGGCGCCGCCGCCCCGGACGGCTCTCGAGCGCTCGAGTTGCGCGGCATCCCCGCGTTCACCGCGACCGAGTCGATCTCCTACACCGTCGTGCTCGTCGGCGGCGACCGCAACTGCGACCAAGTGGTCAACACGGTCGGAGGCACCGACTCCGGGGGCGGGACCTTCGCGGCCAACGTTCCGGTGTCGTTCTGCGACACCGGACTCGGCCGCGAGCCGTGGTTCAGCTTCGTCACTCGCGACCTCGGGCCGCAGGGGACTGCGTACCTCAACCCGGCTAACGGCAACGTCGTCGTCCAGCAGACCGACAGCGAACCCATGCAAGCCCACGGGCGCCTGGCGTACGTGCTGCGTCGCACCTACAACAGCCAGGACACCACGATCGCGACGCTGCCGGGCAGCTTCGGTGCCGGCTGGATCCTCAATATCGGCCAAACCGACGACCTCGCCATCGACGGCGTCACGCCATCGGGCCTGCACGTCCCGGCGGTGGCGGCGGCAGTGAAGAACCCGCTCGCGGTCACGATGATCGACCGCGATGGCACGCGCCACGTGTTCCGCCCCAAGGGTCTCGCGTCGCCGATCCCACTCGCCACGCTCAACGCGGCCGTCGCGCCCCAGTCGTTCACCGCGCCAGCTGGCACGACGATCTGCGTGGACCAGACCTACGCCGCTCCCGCCGGCGTCCACCTCGGACTGTGGCGGTACCTGCAGGTCACCAACGCCGACGGGACATGCGCGCCGGCGGCCGGGACCCAGCCAGCGGTTGTCGGGTTCGCCGCCGTTCGCCCGGACCGGCTCCGCTACGAGTTCGACGCCTCCGGTCGGCTCCGTGAGATGACCGACGGCGCCGGTGTCTCCCTCCGGTACCTCTACGAAGCCCAGGTCACGGTCCCAGGGCTCATCCCGCAGCTCACCGCCGTGTTCGAGCCCGCCTCGTGCGCGCTGCCCGGCGGCAGCACACCCACGACCCGCGACGCCCTCCCCGCCTCATGTCGCGCCTTCCGCTTCACCTACCCCGCCGAGACCGAGACCCGCGTCACTGACCCCGCGGGACGCCTTACCCGCTACATCTTCACCGTCGCCGAAGGCCAACCCAAGCGGCTGACCTCCGTCGTCAACCCCGACAACACCACGCTCTCCTACACCTACGACGGAACGAACTGCCCAGGCAATCTGCTGTGCTCAGCCAAAGACCCTCGGGGCGCGAACGTCTCCTTCGCCTACAACACTCCGCCCGTCGGACTCTCGCGGGTGAGCTCCATCACCGACCGCAACGGGTCAGCAACAGCCGTCGACTACGGCACCGACTCCGCTCGGTTCACCGAGGGCAGCCATGTCCAACAGTTCGCCGCCATCGACAACGCCGGGCGGGTTGGCCGCACCGACGAAGGCACCGCCACCGTCGCGCTCCGCACCGTCCACTACACCTGGGACCGTCAAGGCGGCACCACCTGCCGCGAACCAGACAACAAGGTTGACAACAACCTCTGCCGACGCGTCCGCGGGGCAAAGACGGGTGATCCCGCCGACGACGAGATCACTACCACTACCTACAACGCCGAAGGCCTCCCGCTCTCGCAGTCGGTCAACGTCAACGCGACGCGCCAGCTGACCACAACCCACGGCTACGCCGTCCAGCAGCCGCAGACGACCGGCACCACCGCCACCGCCGCGGACACCATTGCCGCCCCACGCGCCGTCACCGCGGGCGCACGCGCCGCCGACTCGACGGTGCTGTTCGCGATTGCTGACCGCACGAACACGCTCTCGCCAAATGGCAACGACGCGGGCGCCAACTGGACCGAGTTCCTCACCACCTTCGCCGTCGACAACGCCTCGACGATCGCACCCAACCAACTCGGCGGTTCCAACGACGTCCTGTGCGGCGGCGCGCCGCGCAACACCGGCGTCGTCTGCGCCGAGACGTCGCGCGCCACCAACGCCGGCGGCGCGCGGCCCACCACTCGGCACACCTACGACCGGTTCGGCCAGCGCCTCACCACCACCAACGCCAAGGCGCTCGCCGAGACGACCGAATCCGCCTGGACGACCACCGACCAGCGGTGTCCGGTCTACGACAGCCGCCGACTCAAGTGCACCAGCTACACCTACTACGCCGACGCCGACCTCGACCTCACCCAACGCGTCTCCGCTGGGGGATGGCTCAAGGCCGTCACCGACCCGGACAACAAGTTCGTGGTGTTCGCCTACGACGAAGCCGGCCACCCCGCCCGATCGTGGGACCGCAACGCCACCGCGGGACGCAGCATCAGCGACCCGTGGGTCACCTCCCCGCCGTCCCAGAACTACGCCGAGAAGTCGTACACCGCGACGCTGCGCCGCGCCGACAACTCCACCTACTCCGGCGCGTGGCGTTATGAGACCTTGAGCCGTGACGCCATCCGCGACACGGCGCGGCCCAACGGGAACCTGACGAGCTACACCCTGGACGAGAACGGCAACCGGCGGACGACCCGCCCGCCGCGAGGCAACCAGGCCGCCAGCACCGCGTTCGACGTCACCCAAACCTTCGACAACGAGGACAACCTGACGTCGCGCACGTTGCCAAGCGGCGCCGCGAGCGGCAGCCGCTGGACGTGGACCTACGACGACTTCGACAACCGCACGACCGAACAAGACCCGACTGGCCGCCGCCGCCAGTGGACCTACGACGCCGCCAACCGGGCCACCGGTGCACGCTGGTCGCGGAGCGCCAACTCCGCCGAGGCGCCGGCCACCTGCCCGAGGGACACAACGAGCGGCCAGTTCTTGAGCGGCCTCCACGTGTGCGCCACGGCGACCGAATACGACGGCGTCGACAACGTCGTGGCCGCCACCGACGCGGACGGGAACCGCTCGACCACCGAGTTCGACGGCGCGCACCGCGCCACCACGACCCGCGTCCCCCGTGAAGTCGACCCCGCCGCGCCC
>DATLGL010000053.1:0-40133 GCA_035540495.1 Acidimicrobiales bacterium | reverse complement strand
GGGGTGGGTTGAGGGGCCGGCTGCGGTGCGGGTTGCGGCTCGGGTGCCGGCGCGGGTGCCGGCGCGGGAGGCGGCGGGGCGTCAGGCGGGCAGAGGACGCCGACGAGACACTGCGCCTGCGCCGGCGTGACCGCCGCGAGTGGGAGGAACAGGGCCAGAAGGGTCGACACCGCAATCGCTCGCACACGGAACTATTCGGGCGGCCTTCATCAACACGATCACAACGACAGGGCAAAGCTCACGCGCGGATGCCTCCGCGCGGCGCGGGTACCGGTCGATCCGACTACGGCTCGAAGCGGTAGCCGACGCCGCGGACGGTCAGCACCCAGCGCGGGTTGAGCGGGTCGTCCTCGACGCGCCGTCGCACCCGCCGCACGTGCTCGGTGACCGTCGCGTCGTCCTGCCATGCCGACGAGCTCGACCAGACGTGATCGAGGAGCTGCTCGCGCGAGAACACCTGCCTCGGCGAGCGGGCGAGGAACGCCAGCAGATCGAACTCCTTCGCCGTCATCTCGACCCGCTTCCCCCGGACGTGCACGTCGCGCGTCGTCAGGTCGATCACGAGGCCACCGAAGTCGAGCCGGTCGCTCCTCGGTGACGCGTTCGCATCCGCAGGCCGCTGCGTCCGCCTGAGCACCGACTCGATCCGAGCGACCAGCTCACCGGGTGAGAACGGCTTCGCCACGTAGTCGTCGGCGCCGAGCTTCAGGCCGACGATCCGGTCGGTCTCGTCAGCGATACCCGTCAGCATGATCACCGGCACGTCGCTCGCCTCCCGCAGCCGGGCGAGGACGTCTCGGCCGTCGTCGCTCGGCAAGGAGATGTCGAGCAGGACGAGGTCGTGGTCGGCACCGATCCCGCTGACGTCGGCGGGTGCGTCCTCCTCGAGCGACACCTCGAAGCCCTCGGCCACGAGCACACGCCGCAGCAACGACCGGACCTGCGGGTCGTCGTCGATCACGAGGATCCGCGCGCGGTCGGGCATCGGCGGCTGAACATAGCCACCGGCCCGCAGCCAAGGATCGAATCAGCTCACCGTCGCCGGCACGCCCAGCAGGTAGCCCTGGCCGTAGTCGACACCGATGCTCTCGACGACGGAACGCTCGGCTTCGGTCTCGATCCCCTCCGCGATGAGCTTGCAGCCGGTCGACGTCGAGAAGTGGACGAGCCCGGCGATCAGCGCCTGGCGCGCCGGGTCGGTCTCGACGCGATGGATCCACGTGCGGTCGAGCTTCACGAACTCGGGCTCGAGCAGGAGGATGTGACGCAGCGACGCGAACCCGCTGCCCGCGTCGTCGACCGAGAGGTGGACACGCGGTCCGAAGCTGCGGACGAGCCGGCCGAGCGCGACGTAGTCGTCGACCGGCTCCTGCTCGGAGATCTCGAGGACGACGTGGCGATCGCACGTCTCGAGGAGCCCCGGCAGCGCACCGTCGGTCATGAGGAACGTCGGCGAGACGTTCACACTCACCCACGTGTCACCGTCGAACGCGGCCGCCGAGCGCAGTGCGTCCGTCAACGTTGCCCGCTCGAGCTCCTGGCCGAGGCCGACCGACTGGGCCGAGCGGAACCGGGCCTCCACCGACGCGCCGTCGTCGAAGCGGGTGAGGGCCTCGACGCCGATGACCGGCCACGTGTGGTCGCGCAGGTCGACGATCGGTTGGAAGTGCGGGACGAACGCACCCACCGCCAGGAGCTCTTCCAGCTCCTTCCGGCGGCGCCGACGCTCGACGAGGTCGCCGCCCGCAGTGCCCGACCTGAGCCGCGCTCCAACGCGTGCGACGAGCTCCTCCGCCGACACCGGCTTCACGACGTAGTCGTCGGCTCCGGCCCGCAGCCCGGCGACGCGCGACTCCACCGCGCCGTCCGACGTCAGGAGGATGACCGGCAGTCGCCGCGTCGCCGGCGATGCACGCAGGTGCGTGACCGCGGTGGCGCCGGTGATGCCGGGGAGGTGGTTGTCGAACAGCACGACGTCGATCTCGTCGTGGTGGGACAGCAGCAGGTCGAGCGCCGCCTCCGCCGTCTCGCACTCGACGACCTCGTAATCCGCGCTGCGGAGGATCGCGGTTTCGAACGCGCGGCTCACGGGGTCGTCGTCGACCACCAGCACCGTCCCCAACAGACCGTCCACGTCCCCCATACGGCGCTACCTCTTCTACCCCGGCCGCCACTCGCCGTACCCGCTGCAGCGCGCGCAGTGGCTGAAACGGTGCAGGAACCGGAAGAAGCGGAAGGCAAGTTGACGACGAACTCGGACGTTCGATACGCCAACGTTCGACGTGGCGCGATCGGTGGACCTCCGCTGGCTCGACCAGCACGACGGCAGGAACGCGGTGACGGCGATCCGCACCGCCGCCGCGCTGCTCGACGACCGGTGGGACGAGCTCACCGAGGAGCAGCGGCGTGACCTCGTAGCGACGCTGCGCAAGCGGGCCGATCAGGTCGGCAGGCTTCTCAACGCGTCGCGGGGGTAGATCGATGGCGTGGCCCTCCTCGCCTGGCTCGCCTTCGTTCCTGCAGCGCTGATCGGCGTCGGTGCCGGCGCCGACCTCGCCCAGACGACGACCGCCGACACCGCCATCGGGTCGGCCGCGTCGGTGTTGCGGCAGGAGGCGGTGTACGTGGAGCCCGGGGCCGAGGGCGTGGTCGACGAGGACCAGCTCAGCGCGCGGATACGCGACGCCGGCGTCGCGGCCAAGGTCGCCGTGTTCACGACCGAGACGATCACCGCGAACGGCGGTCCCGACGTGGTGCTGCGAGAGCTCATCGACCAGACGGGGATCGGCGCCGCGTACGCGGTGGTCGGTCCGAGGACCTTCCGGAGCGGTCCGCCGGGGCGAGCGGCAGAGGCCGGCACCGCGGCGTTCAACCAGGCGCGTGACGGAGGGCCCGCGGCGGTCGCAGTGGCCTTCGTCGACCAGCTCGCGGGTGCATCAGGAGCGTCGGGCGGAACGGGCCGCGAGGGCCGGCGGGGTGCCGGTGACGGCGGCCGGGAGAGCGGCGGGTCGTTGATGCCGTTCCTCCTCGTGGGGGGAGCGGTTGCCGGCGGGGTGTGGCTGGTGCGGTCGAGCCGCAGGAACAACCAGCGACTCGCGGAGCAGCGCCAGGTGCTGCAAGGCGCGCAGCAGGATCTGCTGGCCGAGCTCTCGGTGCTGGCCGACGACGTGCTTCGGCTCGAGCCGGAGATCGCGATGCGGCCCGCCGCTCGTCCGGACTACGAGGCTGCCGTGAGCAGGTACCGGTGGCTCGAAGCTGCGATCCCTCAGATCGACTCGCCCGACGACCCGCCCCGCATCGAGCGGGCGATGGCCGAGGCGCGCTACGCGATGGCCCGCGCGCAGGCGATCGTGCGCGATCTCGATCCGCCCGCTCCGCCGCCGGAGCTGACGCACCCCGGTCGCTACGGCGAGCCGGCGATCGAGATCGACGAGCGCGACGAGTACCGCCGGCCGCGCTACGCCGGGTACGGCGGCGGCTGGTACGGCGGCGGGTTCTTCGGTGGCAACGACCTGTTCACCGGCCTCCTTCTCGGCCACATGCTCGGCGGCTTCGGCGGCTTCGGTGGCGGCGACTTCGGCGGGGGCGGAGGCGACTTCGGTGGCGGCGACTTCGGCGGAGGCGACTGGTAGACCCAGCGCCGTGACTTCGAGCGACGTCCCCCGCTTCCTCCACGCCTACGCGAAGCCGGCCGCACCCGCCACCTCGTTCCTGACGATCACCGGCGGCCGAGGAGCGACCGTCGTCGACCGCGACGGCAAGGAGTACATCGACGCCCTCGCGAGCCTCTGGTACTGCCAGGCCGGTCACGGCCGGAGCGAGATCGTCGACGCGATCGTCACCCAGGCCCAGAAGCTCGACACGTTCCACACCTTCGATCGCTTCACCAACGAACCGGCCGACGCGCTCGCCGACCGCCTGAGCCGCCTCGCGCCGATGGACGACGCTCGCGTGTTCCTCGTGAGCGGAGGCAGCGAGGCGGTCGACACCGCGATGAAGCTGGCTCGACTGGCCCACCACCTCAACGGCAAGCCCGAGCGGACACTCGTGATCAGCCGCACACCGAGCTACCACGGCGTCACCTTCGGCGGCCTCAGCGCGACGGGGATCGCGGCGAACCAGGCCGGCTTCGGCCCCCTCGTCTCCGGCGTCGTCCAGGTCCCCTACGACGACCTCGACGCCGTCGACGCCGTCGTGGAGCAGCACGGCGGCCCTTCCGCGGTGGCCGCGATCGTCGCCGAGCCGGTCGTCGGCGCGGGCGGCGTGCTTCCGCCTCCTGACGGCTACCTCGCCGGTCTCCGGGAGCGGGCCGACCGGTACGGCGCGTTCCTGATCCTCGACGAGGTGATCTGCGGCTTCGGCCGCCTGGGCCACTGGTTCGGCGGGTCGCGTTATGGCGTCGTCCCCGACCTCGTCACCTTCGCCAAGGGCGTGACGTCCGGGTACCAACCGGTCGGCGGCGTGCTCGTCGGTCGTCGCGTGCGCGAGCCGCTCGAGGCCGACGGCGACTACGTCCTCCGCCACGGCAACACCTACGGCGGCCATCCGATCGCCTGCGCGGCGGCCCTCGCGAACCTCGACGTCCTCGAGCAGGAAGACCTGTGCGGCCGCGCCGACGCCGTCGGGGCGAGGTTGCGCGACGGACTCGCACCGAACGTCGACGGTTCGCGCGTGCTGGAGGTGCGGGGCGACGGGGCGGTGTGGGCGGCCCGGGTCGATCCCGCGATCGGAGCGACCCCGGTGCGGGACGGCATGCTCGACCTCGGCGTGATCGCCCGTCCCCTCGGCGCCGACGTGGTCGCCTTCTGTCCGCCCCTCGTGATCACCGATGCCGAGGTCGACCGCGTCGCCGAGGTGTTCTCCCAGGTGACTAGTTCCTTCTGACCATTTGCGGCGCGCGACCACTGTCCGCGTTGAAGTTCGCGTCGCAACGGCACGACAACTCCCTCGTGGGTCTCGACGCGGTTGTCGGCGACATCTCGCGGCTCGCGCCGCCCATCTTCTCGACGCTCGCGGCCGCCGCCTGCCTCTACGCAGCGGGACGCTCAGTTCCCGGGAGCCGCACGCGCCAGGGCTGGATCCTCTTCGCCGCCGCGTCGCTCGGTTGGGCCCTCGCGCGTAGCGGCGGAAGCGACGGCCTCGTACCGATCCGCATCCTCGCGACCATCACCGCCGCCGTCGCGGTGGTGCAGTGGTTGCGGCCCGCGCTGACCGCAGCGACGTGCATGCGAGTGGCCGCGGACGGTCTCGTCGTCGGTGCCGGTCTGCTGTTCCTCAGCTGGCCGTCGCTCTTCCAGCCGCTCATCGAGCGTCACCAGTTGGCGTTCGATCGCCTGGTCGCGCTCACCGCGCCGTTCGGAGACCTCGCCGTACTCGCGCTGGTGATCGTCGCCGGCGCACGCGTCCGTTCGGCCAGCCGGCAGCAGTGGTCGCTGATCGCCGGCGCGCTCGTGCTCTTCGGTCTCGCTGACGGTGCCTTCGCGTACCTGCGCCTCGACGAGCTGCTCCACCTCACGACCGTCGACGACCTGTCGTGGTCGCTGGGGTCGGTGCTGCTCGTCGTGGCCGCCCTGCTCTCACCGCATCACGACGCCACACCGCTCGCGCAGGACCCGCGCCCCGCACGCGAGTTCCACCTGTTGCTCTCGTACGCGCCGCTCGTGGTGGCCGGCGCCGAGGCCGCGGCGCGGCTCATCCGCGGCACGCTCGACCAGCCGTCGATCGCTATCGCCGTGGTCCTGATCGGTCTGCTGTTCCTCCGTCAGCTGATCGCGCAGTTCGAGACGCTGCAGCTGACCCGAGAGCTCGACTCGCTCGTGAGGGAGCGCACTGACGAGCTCGAGAACCAGGAGAGCAAGTTCCGGGCGTTGGTGCAGCACGCGTCCGACGTCATCACCGTGGTCGACGAGGACCTCGTGATCCGGTACCAGTCGTCTGCCGCCGAGCACGTCCTGGGCCTGACGCCCGAAGGGCTCGTCGGCGCGTCGCTCGCGCACTACGTCCACCCCGACGACCTGCCGGCCTTCGTCGAAGGCGTGCGGAGCGCCCCGCCGCCGCCCGCGAACCCTGAGCTCGTCGAGGCGCGGATGCAGCGGGCTGACGGCACGTGGGTCGTCACCGAGACCACCGTCAGCAACCTCCTCGGTCAGAAGGGCGTCGACGGGCTGCTCCTCACCATCCGCGACGTCAGCGAGCGCAAGTCGCTCGAGGAACGGCTGCGTCACGACGCGCTCCACGACCCGCTCACCGGTCTGTCGAACCGCGTGCTGTTCCACGAGCGCCTGCAGCACGCATCGCAGCTGGCGGCGCGCAACCCGCAGACCATCGCGGTGCTCATGCTCGACCTCGACGGGTTCAAGAGCGTGAACGACACCCTCGGGCACGGCGCCGGTGACCGTCTCCTCATCGAAGTCGCCGCGCGACTGGCCGCGGCGGTCCGCCCCGGCGACACCGTCGCCCGCATGGGCGGCGACGAGTTCGCGATCCTCGTCGAGCGAGCCGACCCCGAGGTGGCCGAGGTCATCGCCGATCGCATCCTGTCGATGCTGCGCATGCCGTTCGACGTGGAAGGCCGGACCATCGTCCCCAGCGGCAGCCTCGGCGTGGCGGTCGGCGTCACCAACTCGATGAACGCCGAGGAGCTGCTGCAAGCGGCCGACCTGGCGATGTACACCGCGAAGACCGGCGGCAAGGGCCGGTACCGCGTGTTCGAGGAGGGCATGCAGGAAGCGGCATTGCTGCGCATCGAGCTCGAGGCCGACCTGCGGCGGGCCGTCGAGGCCGACGAGTTCGTCCTCCACTTCCAGCCGATCGTCGAGCTCCCCTCGGGTCGCGTCGCCGGCGCCGAGGCGCTGATCCGCTGGCAGCACCCGACCCGCGGCCTGCTCAGCCCCGCCGACTTCATCGAAGTCGCCGAGGAGAGCGATCTCATCGCCGACATCGGTCGCTGGGTGCTCCGCAACGCGGCAGCGCACGTGCGTGAATGGGAGCAGCGCTACGGCACCGGGCGCTTCTCGGTCGCGGTGAACGTGGCCGCTCGCCAGCTCCTCACCCCGTGGCTCGTCGACGAGGTCGCCGCAGTGCTGAACGAGACCGGGATCGATCCGTCGAGCCTGCTCCTCGAGATCACCGAGGGCGCGCTGATGAGCGACGACCGTCCGCTCGACGAGACGCTCGACGGACTGAAGCGGCTCGGCGTCCGCCTCGCCATCGACGACTTCGGCACCGGCTGGTCGTCGCTCTCCCGCCTGCGCGACTTCCCGGTCGACAAGCTCAAGATCGACCGCGCGTTCATCCGGGAGATCACCTCGCCCGATCAGGACGTTCCGCTGATCGCGGCGATCGTCGCTATGGCACACAGCCTCGGCCTCGCCATCGTCGCCGAGGGCGTCGAGACGCTCGAGCAGCTCGCGTGCCTCCACCACCTCGGTGTCGAGGAGGTGCAGGGCTACCTGCTGGCCCGCCCGCTCCGGCCCGAGGCGCTCGTCGAGCTCCTCGACGATCCGGCCGGTCTGCTCGACACGCCCAACGAGACCGGCCGCGAGGAGCTCGAGCACGACGCGCACGACGAGTTCCTCGGGCTCGTGACCTCCGCTGCCCTCGAGACGCCCGACTCGACGAGCGTGCGCGTGATGCTCCACGAGCTGCAGCGGGTGAGCGGGTTCGACTCAACCTACGTCGCCGTCTACCACCACGACCGTCAGGCCCAGGAGGTGCGGGCGACCGCCAACGGCGGGCGTCTCGCGGTGCCGGCCAGCATGGTGATGCCCTGGGCGGGGTCGCCGTGCCAGCGGATGGCCGCCGGTGGCCCGCGAGCGACGAGCGACCTCTCGGAGTCGTTCCCTCGCTACGCCCTCGCTCGCTTCGGCGGCGTGCGCGGCCACATCACGGTGCCGATCACTGCCCCCGACGGCACGCTCTACGGCACCCTCTGCGGGGCCTCGGCCGATCCGATCGTGCCGAACCTGTCGATGATCCGGCTGTTCGAGCTGTTCGCCGCGCTCGTCGCCCGGAACCTGTTGACCGCCGCCGAAGCGTCACACGAAGCGGGATCAAGCAGCGAGCGCGGCGAGCGTCTCGGTCAGGTCGACCAGCGACACCGACTTCTGCACGTAGGCGGCGGCGCCTGAGGCAAGCGCCCGATCGGCGGCCACCGCCTCGTCGATCGTCGACATCACCACCACGCTCGCCTCCGGACACGCCTCGCGCAGGCGTTCGAGAGCCGTCCACCCGTCGACCCGAGGCATGACGAGGTCGAGGAGGACGACGTCGGGGCGTTCCCGCTCGCACACGTCGACCACCTCGTTGCCATCGGCGGCTTCACCGACGACCTCGAAGCGCCCGTCCTGCTCGAGGGCGAGGCGAACGACGAGCCGGAGGTCGCGAGCGTCGTCCGCGACGACGACGCGGATGCGCCTCGGCTCGTCGGCGGCGGCGCGAGGAACGATCTCGCCGATCGCCGGCCAGACCTCTTGGAGCTTCTCGCCGAGCGGATCGTCGTCGGCGGCCAGCGCGTCGCCGATCGACTTCACGAGGGCGTGGTAGAAGACCTCTCCCGCAGGCGGCCCCTCGTGCAAGCCGAGCTCGGCGACCCGGCCGGAGAGCTTCGTCATGAGCTCGAGCCACGCCGTCGAGAGGCGGGCGACGAGGTCGCGATCCGCAAGCGTCTCCCACTCGAAGTCGCCGTTGCGCTGCGCAAGGGCGTCCCACTCGGCGAGGTACCGGCGGAACGCCTCGACGACGTCGTCGTCGAGCGGCAGCCCGACGTCGACCGCGCCGGACGCGAGCGCCTCCAGCACCGACGACGCGTACGGCACCCACGCGCGGGCGCTCGACGCCGGGAGAGGGCCGATCCGCACGCGCACCACGTCCTCAGGGTACGGGCTGCAACACGCCCCGCACGGGCGGCCGGACTAGACCGGTCGTGCTATCGACGGTGCGGACCCTCAGTCGTAGCGTCGATCGTGTGGAGCGGGCCACGGCGGTGATGCAGTACGTGAACCTCGCGTTGTTCGCGGGGTTGGCGCTGCTGTGCCTCTCGATGGCCCGCCGGACCCGCACCGAACCTGCCCGATGGGCTGCTGCGACGTTCGGTGTCCTGGGCCTCATCTCGCTCGCCGGTCTGGCGCTTCCGGACGAACCGGACGACGTGAGCGCCGTCGCGGTGAAGGTGGTGCTCCTGGGGATCCTGCTGTATCCGGTCGCGCTCTATCGGTTCAGCTCGTCGTTCGAGCGGCTGCCTCGGCGAGCGGACGTGGTGGTCGTGGCGATGGCTGCAGCGGTCGCCGTGGCGACCATCGCCGTGCCCCGCTTCCCGGACGACGACGCGACGCGGCCGTGGTGGTTCCAGCTGTACGCCATCGCGTTCCTCGCCGATTGGGCCGGCGTCGGCGCCGTCGTCGCCCGGCGCCTGTGGCGGGCCGGTCGGGGCCTGCCGGGCGTGGCGAGGAACCGCATGCGCATGCTGTCGGTCGGCGCAGCGGGCCTGGCGCTCGCGCTGTTGCCCGGCCTCGTCCCGCCCGCCGATCAGCCGATCGCGCTGAAGATCGTCGCGATGGTGCTCCCGCCCGCGAGCGCCTTGCTGTTCGCGCTCGGGTTCGCGCCGCCGATGTGGCTCCGGACGATCTGGCGCCGCCCCGATCAGGCCGCGTTGCGGCGAGTCGAGCTGCAGCTCATCGCCGCCGACAACCGCGAGCGCGTGCTGGCGACGGTGCTGCCCCACGTGGCCGCGCTGGTCGGGGGGATCGACGCGTCGTTCAGCGACGTGGCGGTCGCTTCGGACGACGAGACGTCGGTGATCTCCATCCCGGTCGCCGACGGGTACCTGGTGGTGGCGTCGGGTCCGTACTCGCCCTTCTTCGGCTCCGACGAGCTCGAGATGGTGCGGTCGCTCGCGGCCTTCCTCGAGCTCGTGCTCGAGCGGACCACGCTCCTCGAGGCCGAGCGGGTCGCGCGAGACGCGGCCGAACGCACCAGCGCGGAGCTCGAGACGCTGGTCTACGGCATCTCCCACGACCTGAAGAGCCCGGTCATCTCGTTGCTCGGCTACCTCGAGTACCTGCGAGAGGACCACGGCGAGGCCATCGGCCCGGACGGGCTGCACTACCTCGACCGCATGGAGAAGGCCGCGCTGTACATGCAGGAGCTGCTCAGCGACCTCCTCGAGCTGTCGCGTGTCGGACGGGTCGCCGTCGACGCCACGGACGTCGATCTCCTCCACCTCGTCAACGACGTGTCGATCGACCTCCGCTCGAAGTTCCCCGAGGCGAGGGTCGAGGCCGGCGACCTCCCGGTCATCCACATGAACTCGTCGAGAGCGCGCCAGCTCTTCACGAACCTGATCGAGAACGCGGCCCGCCACGGTGGCCGGACCGACATCACCGTGCGCCTCTTCTCTGCGATCCGCGACGACGGATCCGCCGTCGTGTCGGTCGTCGACGACGGCGTCGGCATCCCGCAGGAGTATCGAGAGAAGGCCTTCGGCATCTTCGAGCGCCTGTCGCCGCGTGATTCGTCACCGGGCACCGGGATCGGCCTCGCGCTGTGCCGGAAGATCGTCGAGACGACCGGCGGCGAGGTCGGGATCATCGACTCTCCCGTGGGCACCCACGTGCGCATCATCTTCCCTTCCGACGCGGTTCGCCCGGCGGCCCGCCCGTTGATCGAGGTTTCTTGATGACCCCTGTACGCGTGCTGCTGGCCGAGGACAACGAGGATCACCGGTTCCTCACCGTGCGCGCTCTGAGCGATCTCGAAGGCGTCGAGCTGGAGATCGAGACCGCAGCCGACGGCGAGGAGGCGCTCGATGCGATCAGCGAGCGCCGTCCCGACCTCGTGCTGCTCGACATCCGGATGCCCAAGGTGTCGGGGCTCGAGGTGCTGCGCCGGCTGAAGGCGGACCCCGAGCTCCGATCGATCCCGACGGTGATGTTGAGCTCGTCCGACCGGAGCGAGGACATCACCGAGGCCTACGAGCTGGGTACGAGCTCCTACGTCACGAAGCCTGCAACGGCGGCCGGGATGAAGAAGGGCCTCCGCCAGCTCGGCGAGTACTGGGGACGACTGGTGTCGCTTCCGTCCGGGGCCTCGTGACCTTCGACGTCGTCACGTCCGACGGCGCCGTGCGCGCGGACGGGCAGCTGGCTGCTCGGGTCGCGTCGGTGCTCGTCGTCGACGACGACGTCGACCACCGCGAGCTGATCTCGCGACGCCTCACGAGCGTCGGGATGCGCGTCACCCCCGTCGCCACCGCAGACGAAGCCCTGGCGGCACTCGGAGGCGTCGACCTCGTCCTCCTCGACTACAAGCTCGGCGGGCGCGACGGTCTCGAGGTGCTCGGCCAGATCCGGTCGCTGCCCGCACCGCCCGCGGTGATCATGGTGACCGGCATGGGGTCGGAGCAGGTGGTGATCGCCTGCATGCGCGCCGGCGCGAGCGACTACGTCGTCAAGGACTCGGGGTACCTCCGCAACCTGCCGACGGTCGTCGAGCGTGCGTGGCGCCACCACGATCTCGAACGACGCGCCAGAGAGCTCGAGCGGCTTGCTCTGCTGGTCACATCGGCGCCCGATCGAGACGGCGCGCTGCACGAGATCGTCGCCGGTGCGCTCCGGCTGCTCGCGGCGGACGAGTGCGAGGTGCAGCTGGCTGAAGAGGCCGGAGCGCGGGCTGTCGCCGGGGAGGTGTCGCTCGAGCTGCGGGTGCCGATCACGCTGCCGGAGACGGGGCGCCTCGGAGATCTCGTGGTGCGCCGCCGGAGCGGCGGCCCATTCACCGACGAGGAGACGCGCCTCGGGTCGACCTTCGCGTCGTTCGCCGCCATCGCCATCGCCAAGCTCCGCCAGCTCGAGCTCGAGCGGTCGCTCGTCGCGGAGCTGCAGCACACGCTCGACATGCGGCGTCAACTCGTCGCCGGTGTCTCCCACGAGCTGCGCACACCGCTGACGGCGATCAGCGGGTTCGCCCAGACGATCCTCAACCACTGGGACCGCATCGCCGAGGCCGATCGCAAGGACATGATCGCCCGCATCCGGGCGAACGCGGCAGAGCTCGGTGCGCTCGTCGAGCAGCTGCTCGACTTCGCGTCGGTCGAAGCCGGACGCCTGCGGGTCGACGTCGGCGTCATCGACCTCGAGCCCGAGGCCCGAGAGGCGGTGGCCGACCTGGCGCCCGTGCTCGCCGACCGCACGATCGTGATCGACGTGCCCACGGGGCTGACCGCCCGTGCCGACGCCGGCATCCTCCGCCGGCTGCTGACGAACCTCTTGACCAACGCTGCGAAGTACACCCCGCAGTCGGCCGCGATCGCGGTGCGTGCGGTCACCGTCGACGACTCCGAGCGGGTGCGCATGGAGGTCGCCGACACCGGTGACGGGCTGTCGTCCGAGGAGCTGGAGCGGGTGTTCGAGCCGTTCTGGCGGGCGGAGGCGACACGGAACTCCCGCCGCGGCACCGGCATCGGTCTCGCGTTGGTGCGTGACTACGCGCGGCTGATGGGTGGCGAAGCAGGCGTCGACAGCGCCCCCGGCGAGGGCGCGACCTTCTGGTTCACGCTCCCTCGGTAGGGAGCTTGTAGTCGGCGAAGCGCTCGCGCAGCGTCTTCTTCGAGAACTTGCCGACCGACGTCTTCGGGACCTCGTCGATGAACACGATGTCGTCGGGCAGCCACCACTTCGCGACGCGGGTCGACAGGTGCTCGAGGATCTCCTCCTTCGTCACCTCCACGCCCGGCTTGGCCACGACGCACGCGAGCGGGCGCTCCGCCCACTTCGCATGGGGAAGTGCGATGACGGCAGCCTCGGCGACCTTCGGATGGCCCATGATCTCGTTCTCGAGCTCGACCGAGCTGATCCACTCGCCGCCCGACTTGATGACGTCCTTCGTGCGGTCGGTGATGCGGATGTAGCCCTCGGGCGTGATGGCGGCGACGTCGCCGGTGCGGAGCCACCCGTCCTCGGTGAACTTCTCCCGGCTCGTCGGGTCGTCGTAGTAGTCGCGAGCGATCCACGGGCCTCGGGCCTGGAGCTCCCCGGTCGACTCGTTGTCCCACGGCAGCTCGTTCAGCGTGTCCTGCTCCACGATGCGGATGTCGACCAGCGGCGCGGGCAGGCCCTGCAGCGCCCGGGTGTCGCCGTCGTCGGTCAGGTAGCTCTTGATGTGGCCGGTGCTGGCGATGGGGCTCGTCTCGGTCATGCCCCACGCCTGCAGGATCGGGAGGCCGATCGCTTCGCGGTAGCCCTCGCTGAGCGACTTCGGCACCGCGCTTCCTCCGCAGGGGATCGCACGCAGGCTGCTCACGTCGCGGCCCTCGAGCGCGGGCAGCACGCCCATCCAGATCGTCGGGACGCCCGCGGCGACGGTGACCCTCTCCGACTCGATGAGATCGACGATGTTGCCCGGGGACAGGTCGGCGCCGGGGAAGACGAGCGTGCTGCCGGCCGCGACGCCGGCGTGCGCGAGGCCCCACGCGTTCGCGTGGAACATCGGGACGACCGGGAGGATCGTGTCCTTCTCGCTCACCGCGAGGACGTCGGCGGTCATGCAGCCGAGCGTGTGCAGCACCGTCGACCGGTGGCTGTAAACGACGCCCTTCGGGTTCCCGGTCGTGCCCGAGGTGTAGGCCATGGCCGCGGCGCGGTTCTCGTCGCGGACGTCGAACTCGACCGGCTTCGCCTCGGCGAGCAGGTCTTCGTACATGAGGATGCGGTTGTCGTCCGGGATGTCGCCCTTGCCGTCGTCCATCACGACGTAGTGCCACACGTCCTTGAACTCGGGCGTGTCGACGAGCGGCCACAGCAGGCCGAGGAGGCTGCGGTCGACGAAGATCGCCTCGTCCTCCGCGTGATCGACGATGTAGCGCAGCTGGTCTTGGAACAGCCGGATGTTGAGGGTGTGCAGCACCCGCCCGGTGTTCGGGATGGCGAAGTAGAGCTCGAGGTGGCGGTAGGAGTTCCATCCGAACGTGGCGACGCGCCCGCTCGCGCTGATGCCGAGGACGTCGAGCACGCCGCCGAGACGACGAGTGCGCTCCGCCCAATCGCCGTAGGTGTAGCGGTGGCGCCCGTCGGGGAGGCTCGTCACGACCTCCTTCTTCGACCACAGCCGCTCGGCGCGCTCGAAGAGGCTGACGGTGGTGAGGGGGTAGTCCTGCATCAACCCGTGCATGATCGGAGTGTATGACTCGCCGTTTCGCCGCCACGTGGGCCGTTCTCCTCTTGTTGGCGGCCTGCTCGGGCGGCGACGGTGACCGTTCGTCGGAGCGCGCGTCGACAGGCTCGACGAGCACCTCGACGTCGTCCACGTCGTCGACCTCCACGACCACCACGACGACCACGTCCGTGGCGGCGCAGGTCGCGCCCGTGCGTCCGGCACCGGAGCAGCCGGCCACCACGGCCGCCGCGTTCACCTGCCCGGCCGTGCCCGAGCGGCGCGCGCCGCGTGCCGACCGTCCGTCGTATCGCTGGACCGTGAACGTCGACCTCGCAGCAGGCGTCGTCGACGGACGGGGCCAGATGTCGTTCACCCCCGATGCCGACACCGAGCGCGTCGTCATCCGCCTGTGGGCGAACTCGCCACGCATCACCCGTGCCGGCGGACGGATGGAGGTGTTCGTCGACGGTGCCCTCGCCTCGGCGACGTCTCAGCCCGACGCGACGACGATCGTGATCCGGCGCCCCGTTCGAGCCGGGGAACGGTTCGAGACCGGCCTCGTCTGGAACCTCACGCTCCCGGCGTCGGCCACGAACGACCGCATCATGCGAGGGGCCGACTGGGTGCGCCTCGGCTCCTTCCTTCCCGTCTTCGCGTGGGAACCGGGCGTCGGGTGGCAGGAGCAGCCGCCGACGGCGGGCTTCGCCGAGGCGTCGACCTCGGTGCCGTCCGACTACCAGGTCTCCGTGACCGGGCTTCCCGAAGGAGTCGCGCTGCTCGCCACCGGCGTGCAGAAGGACGGCGCGTGGTTCGCGTCCGCGGTGCCGGAGTGGGCGATGACCGCAGCGCGAATGACGGTGCGGTCCCGCGAGGTCGACGGCGTTGCGTTCGCGGTCGGCGTCGAGGCGTCGGTGGCGGAGTCACCCGACCCGTACCTCGACAAGGTGGTGCGGTCGGTGCAGCGGTTCTCGGAGCTGTACGGCCCGTACCCGTGGCCCTCGCTGTCGTTCGCCATCACACCCGGACTGAGCGGAGGCATCGAGTACCCGATGCACGTCCTTCAGGGGCCCGGAACGATCGGTCGGACGACGTCGCACGAGGTCGCCCACATGTGGTTCTACGGGCTGGTGTCGACGAACCAGGGCCGAGACCCGTGGATCGACGAGGGACTCGCCACGTGGGCCGAGGGGCGGTACGAGGGGACGACGCCGTCGTTGATGGCCCGCGACATCCCCGCCGACGGACGCGGCCGGGCTGGTGAGCCGATGACGTTCTGGGAGTCGCGCCAGGGGTCGTACTACCGATCGGTGTACGTGCAGGGCGCGCAGGCGGTCGGCGCGCTGGCCCCGTCGTCGGTGGAGGCCGTCGACTGCGCGCTGCGCCACCTGGTCGCGCGCCAGGCGTTCGAGGTCACGTCACCGCAAGAGGTCGCCGACGCGATCACTCCGGTGTTCCCGAACGTGCGCGAGGTGCTCGCGAAGTTCGGGATCCGGAGCTAGTTCCTCAGCGCCTGAGGGAGTCGCAGGCGTCGGCGAGGGTGGTTCGGGCGACCAGGAACTCGGACGTCCCCGGGGTCGCGGCCCGGAGGTCGATGACCGCCTTCTGGACGACCTCCTCTGCGCCCTGAGCCTCGGTGTGGAGCTTCTCCAACTCGCGGTCGAGTCCGGCCCGATCGAGCGTGCCGCTCGCCAGCCCGCTTCGGATGGCGTCGAAGTGGCGGCACGCGACCTCGGATCCCGCGGCTGTCGAAGGCTCGGCCATGCGGACCCCAACGATCACCCCGATCGCGGCGATCGCTGCCCACACCGCGAGAGCGACGAGCTTCCAGCGCCGCTTCTTCATGCCTTCGCGAATCAGCTTGCGCTCGACCTCGATGGCCTGGTGCTTCCGGCGGGCAACGACGTCGAAGGCGGTCTTCTGCGCAGTGGGCGTGCGCCACCACGAGCGGTTGTGGTTTCCGCACGAGCCGCAGCGCCAGCTCTCCTGACGCTCCATCGTGAACGCGAGCACGTCGCACTCACCGCAGACCGCGAACCGCCAGGCGCGATCGCACGACGGGCAGGCGAAGCGCGTCGACTCCAGCGGGCGGAAGTAGACGTCACGGCACTGCGGGCAGCGGACGGTGACCTCTTCGAGGCCGGGCTCGACGTCCCACTCGTCGGCTTCGTCGTCCGCCCAGTGGCTGCCTGCGTCGAACGTGTCGAGGGTCGTCAGGTTGATCGGCTCGGCGCCCTCCGGTCGGGGCTCCTTCGGGACCTCGATGCGGGGCGACGTGGCGAGCAGCCCGCGTGCGGCCAGGCGCGCCCGCACCTCGTCGATCGACGGCTCCGCCGACCCGGTCGACGGTTCGGGCATCGCTTCGTGAGCATCGGTCGACGACTCGCCCGCCAGAGCCATCGCCGACGGGATACCGATCGCGTCGGCGTGGTCGTCGCTCACCGTGATCACGGTCCCGTGAAGTTGAGGTCGGAGTTGCTCACCTCTGCATATCTCGACACGCGCCACTTCTGTCCGTAGTACGTCTTCAGATCGTCATCCCACTTGATGATGATGTTCGGGCCGCCGTTGATCTTCATCTGGCCCACCATGATCGACCCCTGGAACTGCTTGCCGCCGTTGACGGTCATCACGCTGTCGGGTGCGTAGAGCACGCCGTTGTAGGAGAGCGTGTCCGAGGTGTTGCCGCTGCCGATCGTGAGGTCGCAGTCCCCGTCCTTGTAGATCTGGAACATCCGGGCCTTGCCGAGCAACTGACCCGCCGCGGCGGTCGAGTTGATGAGCGCGTCGCTGATGTCGAGGGTGTTGCACGCGCCGCTCGTCGTCTTCAGCACGTAGATCTGCACTGGTGTGGACCCCGTCGTCATGACGATGCCGCTCAACGTCACGGAGCGGCGGCAGATGAACGGGCCACCCGTGCCGTCGATCACCTGCACCGGCAGCCCAACCGTCGAGAGCCCGGCCGTCTGGGCGGCCGAGATGAGGGCGCCGAACGGGTTGCCCTGGAGGAACGCGTTGATCTGCGTCGCCGCTGCGAGGGTGAACTGCATCGTCACGGTGGTGCCGAAGGTGCGGCCGTCGGTCGGGCAGGCGCGGTTCGGTATCGGCGGGGGGTCGATGTCGAGGCGCGGTCGCTTCTGGTCGATCGCGGTCCACTGGTTCGCCGGGCATCCGCTGAAGCCGCCGAAGGAGTCGAAGCGGACGTTGGTGGCGCTGTTCCCGCGGCAGGTGATCATCCCGTTCGACCCGATCCGCACACCGACCGACGACGCGTCGACGGCGCCGGCCACCGAGAACTGCATGACGTTGCCGACGTCGGTCGATCCGTCGATGGTGAGGTTCTGGTAGCCGAAGAGGGCGTACGGGAAGAGCGCGTCGCGGGTGACGAGCGCACGGATCGCCTTGGCGCCGCCGCCCACCTTGCCCCGAACGGACACGATGAACTCGGTGGGCGGCGTGCCGCCGACCCGCTGCACCTGGAAGCGGTACTTGTTGGGCCACTTCGCGTTCTCGCACGACGTCAGGTCGTCCCACGGGCAGCCGGGATACCCGTCTTCGAACCAGTCGTTCACCTGACCGTTCTCGATCCGGTAGACCGCCTTGGCCAGACCGGCATCGGCCGCGGCGAGCGCAGCGTCGGAGTCCTGCGAGTGGCGCATCATCTTGAGTGACGACAGCGTCCGCGCCTGCAGAGCCATCGTCAGCGTGGCGAGGATCATCATCACGGTGATGGCGAGGATCAGCGTCGATCCCTCGTCACCGGCGCACCGGCGCCGGCTCGTGGTCACGGGCGTCACCTGGGGCATTCGTCGGCCCCCGGCAGCTTGTTGCGCAGCTGCACCTCCGAGATGTGGCGCACCGGCTGGCGTCCACCGGTCGGGAGGGCGCGCAGATCGATGCGGACGCGGACGGCGCAGTAGGCGACGTCACCCGGCGTGAGCCCTTGGGTGGACAGCACGTACGGCGCCGCATCGGGGCCGGCGGGGTAGTACCGGAACAGGGGCTCGGTCGGGTCGAGGTTGGTGACGCCGCGCAGCCTGTAGGTGGTCGCGGTGACGTTGCCGCTGGCGTCGAGGACCTCGCGCACGAGCTCGTCGTTGACCGTGTCGGCCCGCCAGCGCACATGGCGCGGCGTGGTCGACGTGATCGTGTCGTACATCTTCAGGTCGAGCTTGTAGCGCATGTCGACGGTCGCGCCGATGCCGATGAGCGGCTCCGCTGATCGCAGATCGCGCTGCATCTCGACCATCGCCTGCCGCACCTGCTCGAGGTTGACCGTGAACTGCGTGACGTGACGCTCGGCGTTCGACTGGCTCACGAGGATCCCGGTGATGGCCACCGACACGATCGCCGCGATCATCATCGTGATCGCGAGTTCGACGACGGTGAAGCCGGCGTCGTCGCGTCGGCGCGAGCGAGCGGCCGATGTGACACGCGCGATGGCGCCGATCACGAGCAGTCCTTCACGTTGTGCTCGCACACCACGAGCAGCACGGAGCCGACCTTGGTGCGGCTCGACCGCTCGACGACGTCGACGAAGCGGCTACCGACATCCCACGGCCCCTGCGCGGTAGCGGTAGCCGTGTTGACGCCATTCGCAACGGTCATCTGCGCGGTGATGGTCGAGCCGGCGAGGATCTTCTTGTAGACGATGTCGAAGCTCGCGCACGTGCCGTTCACGGGCATCGCCACGACCGGAGCGGCTTCGATGTTGCCGGTCGGCGAGCCGTTGATCTTCTTCACCGCCGACGGCGTCACGGTGATCGTGCCGATCGTGCAGTTGGCGCCGATCATGGCCGCGGTCGACGCGGTGACCATCGGTGACGGGGTCGAGAGCTTCCCGCCGGGCGCCTTCGCGAGCACCTGGAACTGGTAGGTGGTCGAGGCGACGAGACCGGTGACCCGCCACTCGCGCGACGTCGCCAAACGAGTGACCTCGCTCCACGTCGAGCTCGTCAGCGCCTTGTACTGGATGACGTAGCTGGCAACGGGGCAGCCCGTCGTGGAGATGGTCCACGACAGGTCGAGCGACGTCGCGGCCTGGAGCGCCGTGCCGCTCAACACCTGCGCCACCGTGAGGCTGCTCGGAGCGTCGGGCGTGCAGTTGGAGACGACGGTGGTGGTCGACCCCGCTGTCGCGAGACCGACGCCGCCGGGATAGAGGTAGCTCGCCTGGCGGACCTCGTTGACCCTGCCGGCCTCCGTCCAGATGACGGCGACGGTGACGACCTTGTGCTTGTCGTTCCCCGGCGCAGTCGTGATCGCGCGCTGCAACTGGTACGTGACGCCGTTGTCGGTGCGCGGTTGGTCGATGTAGCCGTCAGCGATCTCGTTGTAGGGGATCGCTCGGAGCGCCTCGATCTCCTTGGTCGCGTTGGCGACCATCTTCGATTTCAACGTGGCGGCCGATGCGACGCGGAAGCCGCTGTTCGTCACGCCGATCACACCGACGATCCCGACCGCCAGGATCGTGAGCGCGACGACGAGCTCGACCAACGTGAAGCCCTCGTCGCTGCACTTGCGGCAGACAAATCGGTCCATGCCGATCTAGGTGTCGGCACGAGCAGTGATCGTGCGTGAGTGTCATTTAGCCAACCGCACAGGATGACTAGTCCGTCATCCTCCCCGGCACGCCTCCAGGAACTGGGTCTTCGCGGCTTGGAACGTGACACTGCTCAGCGTGGCGTCGGCCCGCATGGTCGTGGCGGGCTCTTCGAGGCCAACGATGCCGCGAGCGCGATGGGCGATGGCGTCGAGTCGCGATTGGAGGTCGGCCGGCGTGAGGCGACCGGTGGCCGCGTCGTCGACGAGGCGACGGAACTCGCCGCACGCGGCGCCCTTGGCACCGATACCGCTGGCCGAGTCGACGATGGCGAGTCCGGCCACCGCGATGACGGCGGCGCCAACGACCGCAGCGACCACCCGGCTGCGCCGCTTCGACGTCTCGCTGTGCACCGCTTGGCCGTGAGCGACCTGGAGCGCGGTCAGCTGCACCGTGCGGCGCTGAATGATCCGAGCCGGCTCGATCGTCGGCAGCGTCGAACGCCACCACGAGCGGGTGACGCCACCGCATCCACGGCACTCCCAGCCGTCGAGTGACTCGCTCGTCACCGCGAGACGATCGCACGACGAGCAGATCGACCACCGCCACGACTCGCCGCACGAGCGGCAGTCGAAGCGGGTGCGGTTCACCGGGACGGCGCGGGTCGACGTCGGGCCGCACGCTGGGCAGGGCACGTCGATGCACGGCGAACCGGCCACGACGATGGCGCTGGCGGTGCCGACGCCGCCGTCACCTGCGTCGGGGAGCACGATGGTGCGCGACTCCACCTCGGGCAGCGGTTGCTGGTGGCCGCCGCTGCGGAGCAGGCCGCGCTCCTCGAGGCGAGCCTTCACCTCCTCGAGCCGGCGCTCCTTGTTCGCGAGTTCCTTGTCGGCCAGTTCGTTCGGGGTGAGCGTCATGCGACCACTGCTTCCGTCGTCGGGATCTGTTCGTAGCTGGTGATGGCCCAGTCGAGGGCGAAGCGCTGCAGGCCCTGGTCGTACGACAAGGTGACGAGGGGAGTCCCCGACGCCTCGATCCGCTTGGCCAGGATCGCCCCCTTCCACCACTGGTCCGCGTTCACCTTGAGGACCGTGTCGGGTGCGTACAGCAGCCCGGTGAAGCTGACGTCGCCGAGGTACAGCTTCCCGGTGATGCGGCATACGGTGCCGAGGTCGACCGTGATCCAGCCGATCGTGTTGCCGAACAGGTCCTTCACCGGCTCTTGTGTCGTGCACACGAGCGGCTCGAGCGTCGACGTGATGACGTCGTCGTTGAGCTTCACCGGCGCCGGCCCGGCCTTGTAGATGCGGAGGTCGGCGGCCCGGCCGTTGAGGTTGATCGGAGCGCCGCTGATGTCGAGGGAGTGGTGCGTCTCGGTGCCGTCGGCGTCGACGGTGGGCAACACGTAGATCACGAGCGGGCCGTTCGACAGCACGAAGTGGCCGACCTTGACGTCGCGGCGGCAGATGAACGGCTGGCCGCCGCCGCCGTTGATCGCTCCGGTGAAGGTGCCGTTCAGCGCGTTGCAGCGAGCCTCGTCGGCCGCCGTCGTGAAGGGCGGGGCGACGACGTCCCGCAGCGGGTACGTGCGCGAGTGGCGCACCTCGTGCGGACACCCGGTGCACCGCGCCGGTTGCCCGCTGCGGCTCAGGAACGTGTGCTGGAAATCGCCCGTTCCGGCTGCGCCCGAGGCCACCCGGATCTCGCTGTTCGACCCGATGTGGACGGGATCGGGCGTTCCGGTGAAGCCCAGGTCGAGCACGGACGTGAGGTTCACCCCGAGGACCCCGTTTCCTCCGGTCGAACCGATCACGAGCGGGTCGTCGGAGAACAGCGCGAGCCCTGCGCCCCTCTTCGCGACCGCTCGAACTGCGTGCGACGTCGCCTGGTGCGTCGCCAGGACATCGATCCGGTACTGGTCGTCGGTGACCTTCACGACCTTGTACTGGTAGGTCTTCCCGGGCTCCAGCGTCGTCAGCGGCTCCGTCCATCCGGCAATGGGCTTCAGGCCGTAGTCGAGCTTGTACATCGCGTCGTGCAGCGCCGCATCGGCGACCGCGTGAGCGGAGTCGTACGACTGCCCATGGCGGACCACGTTCATGACCGACAGCGTGCGGGCGAGGCCGGCGAGAGCCAGCGTCGACAGCATCAGCATGACGATCACCGAGATGATCAGCACGCTGCCCGACTCGTCGGTCGGCGTCGCGTTGGCCGAAGCGGTCTTCATCGGGGGCAGAACACCGGTGGTTCGGCGTTGTTGCGCAGCTGGGCCTCGCTCGTCACTGACACGGGGTGCCGGCCACGAAGCGGCGCCGCACGGAGCACCACGGTCACCCGCACCGTGCACTGGTTGAGCTTGCGCCAGTCGACCGGTGCGTCGGAGGCGAACGTCGCGCGGGCCGACTTGTCGTCGTAGGCGAACGACGTCACGAGTGGATCGACACCGGCGAGCCGGTAGGTCCGGGCGACGGTCTGCAGTTGGTTGAACCCGTCGACGGACACGACGTCGCGCACGAGGTCGGTGCCCTCGATGTGCCAGCGGATGTACGTGGGCTGCGTCGAACCGGCACGACGGTGGACGACCCGGATCTCGCTGCCAGGCGCCGGCGCCGGCGACGAGGCCGCGTCGAACCACAGCGGCTCGGCGCTGCGGATGTCCTGGAGTACCTCGACGATGGCCCGCCGCAGCTCCTCCTGCGACGCCGAGATCTCTTCGAGGTGGCGCTCGCTCTGCTGGGCCGACACGAGGACGCTCATCATGATCGTCCCGACGATCGCAGCCAGCAGCGCGGCGATCGACACCTCGACCAGGGTGAAGCCGCTGTCACGGCGATCGCTGGCGAGGGCCGATCGATGCATCAGCAGGTGCCTTGCTCGCACACGATGAACGACGACGTCCCGTAGTTCTGGTTCGTGGCGCTCTTGACCGCCACGCCGTACTGCCCGAGCTGCCACTGCGCGGCCGACGTGTTCGAGATGGTCGCGGTGAGGACGCCGCCGCTGCCGGTCAGCGGGATCGGCGTCGCATCGCCGGACGGCCCGTCGTAGTGGACGAGCAGCCCGGTGCACCGGCCGTTCGTCTCGGCGACCACCACGGGTGCCGCCTCCAGCTGCGAGGGATATGGAGCGACGCGGGCGACCGAGCTGGGCGATGTCGACACGCGCCGCACCTCGCAGGCCGCCGTGCCTGCGGATGCCGCGGTCGAGACCTGCTGCACCGGCGACCACTGCGACAGCGAGCCATCCAGGTACACCGCCCGGATACGGAAGAAGTAGTCGGTGCCGGCCGCGAGGCCGGAGAAGTCGAAGCTGCGCGAGTTCGGCGGCTCCTGCTCCGTCATCGTCCAGACGTGCCCCGTGAAGGTGTTGTTCAGCGCCCGCTGGATGATGAACCGGCCGACCTGCTGCCCCGCGACGTTGGCCGGCGGTGTCCACGTGAGGGTGCCCCTGCCTGTCGCGTCGATCTGGCTCAGCGCCGAGAGCGACGGGCCGACACCGACAACGCCGGAGGGCGCCGGAGCGTCCGATGCAGGCGATGCTGTCGGGTACAGGTAGCTCGTCTGGTTGATCTCGTGCCCGCCGGCTCCGTCCGTCCAGCGCACGGCGACGATCGCCTTCTTGTACGGCGCCCCGCTCACGTCGGTGACCGTCCGCTCCCACGTCATGTTCCCGACCGGATCGGCGCCGGTCTCCATCGACGTCGGCAGCTGGTCGAACCGCGTCGCACGAAGCTCCTCCAGGTGCTTCGTCGCAACGGCGAGCGCCTTCGAGCGGTGCGAGGTGCGGTCGGCGGTCGCGAACGCGGTGTCCATCGTCTTCGCGATCGCGAGGATCCCGACGGAGAAGACCGCCATCGCGACCACGACCTCGACGATCGACATCCCTGCATCGCTTCGGGTGCCCCTCCAGACGCCCCGAAGCGCCACCCGCTCCGTCATCTCATTGAGATCCTCGGGCATCGCGCCGGGTCAAGTGAATGACCATTGACGAAATGCCACGGGATGACTAGTTCAGGAGTTGCCCCGCTGATCGCGCAAGAATCGCTCGACCTCTTCGGCCAGCTGATCGGTCGACGGGATCTCGAACGGCTCCTCATCGGCGTCGTCCTCGTCGTCCTCCTCGAGGCGGCGGACGTAGTCGACGACGTCGTCCTCGCCCTCGAGCATGTCGTTGACCTGGCGCTCGTAGGCCGCGCTGGCGATCTCGAGGTCGGTCGTGTCGAGGCGCAGCTCGATCAGCTCGTTCAGGCGCTCGACGAGCGCGAGCGCGGCCTTGGGTGACGCGGTTTCCCGGAGGTAGTGGGGCGTCGTCGCCCACAGAGACGCCGACTTCAACCCGCGGTGCGCGCAGGCGTCCATCAGCACGCCGAGGATGCCGGTCGGGCCCTCGTAGCGCGACCGGGTGAAGCCGAGCCGGGAGATGATCTCCGGGTCGGTCGCGGTGCCCGTGATCCGCACCGGGCGGGTGTGGGGGACGTCGGCGAGCAGCGCGCCCATGGTGAACACCATCTCGACGTCGAGCGCGTCTGCCACCGACAGCACCGACTCCGTGAACGAGCGCCACTTCAAGGCCGGTTCGATGCCGACGAGGAAGATCACGTCGCGCGATCCGCCCTCGATCGTGGCGGCCGAGAACGTCGGCGCCGGCCACTCGATGCGGCGGGTCATGCCCGCGTCGAGCTTCACGTTCGGCCGGGCGACGGTGAAGTCGTAGAACTCCTCGGGGTCGACGGACGCGAACTCGCGCGCGTCGGTGGCTGCGTGCAACCAGCGCAGAGCGGTGGTCGCCGCCTCGCCGGCATCGTTCCAGCCCTCGAAGGCGGCGACGAGCACAGGGCGACGGAGTTGCGGGCGGGAGTCCCACCGCACGTACGACATCGGACACCCACGCTACCCGGCCGGTCGCGTTAGCGGTCGTAACCGAACGGGTAGGCGCAGCTGCCGGTGGAGATCGTCTCGATCGAAGAGCACCAGATGCTGGTGTTCTGGGTGCAGCTGTTCGTCCTGCTCGCGGTGGCGCGCCTCTTCGGTGCGGCGATGAAGCGGGTCGGCCAGCCTGCCGTCGTCGGCGAGCTCGCAGCCGGTCTCGTCCTCGGCCCGACCGTCTTCGGGAAGCTGTGGCCGGGCGGCGCGGCGTGGCTCTTCCCGCCCGACGAGGCGCAGTCGGCGATGCTCCTCGTCGTCGGGTGGATCGGCATCGTGATGCTGCTCGTCGTCACCGGCTTCGAGACCGATCTCAAGCTGATCCGCCAACTCGGGCGGGCCACCGTCTTCGTCGCCGGCTCGAGCGTGATCATCCCGTTCGCCCTCGGGCTCGCCGTCGGGTTCGCGCTGCCGCTCTCGTTCGTCGCCGAGGCCGACCAGCGCAGCGTCTTCGCGCTCTTCATCGCGGCCGCTCTCAGCATCTCGTCGTTGCCGGTGATCGCCAAGATCTTGAGCGAGCTGCGGATGACGCGGCGCAACTTCGGTCAGGTCATCCTCGCCGCCGGCATGGCGAACGACGTCGTCGGCTGGCTCATCCTGGGCGCGATCGCCGGGATCGCGAAGGAAGGGGAGTTCGCACCCGATCGCCTGATCTTCGCCCTCGTCGGCATGGCCCTGTTCCTCGGACTCGCCTTCACCGTCGGGCAGCAGGCGGTCGACGGGTTGCTCCGCCGCGTTCGCGCGAAGCGGTCCGGCGTCGAGGGCGGCCTCGCCGCCGCGCTGGTCGTCGCCGTCGGCGCCGGCGCCGTCACGCAGGCTCTCGGCGTCGAGGCGGTGCTCGGCGCGTTCGTCGCGGGCATCGTGCTCAGCCGCTCCCGGTTCCAGGACGGGCGCGTCCTCCACCACCTCGAAGCCGCCACCAGCGCGTTCTTCGCTCCGCTGTTCTTCGCCACCGCGGGCCTGCGCGTCGACCTCGCGTTGCTCGCCCGTCTCGACGTCATCTTCTGGGCGATCGTCGTGATCCTCGTCGCCACGGCGGGCAAGTTCCTCGGCGCCTTCATCGGCGGCAAGCTCGCCGCGCTCGCCAACCGCGAGAGCCTCGCGCTCGGCATCGGGCTCAACGCGCGCGGCGCGCTCGAGATCGTCATCGCGACCGTCGGCCTCTCGCTCGGGATCCTCAACGACCGCGCCTACACCGTCGTCGTGCTCATGGCGATCGTCACCTCGATGGCAGCGCCGCCCATGCTCCGGCTCCTCGCCCGCAACTGGCGCGGCTCGCCCGAGGAGCAGCTGCGCCTCGAGCGGGAGGAGACCCTGTCGGCGAACGTGCTCGTGCGGCCGGGGCGGGTGCTCGTGCCCATCTCTGAGGGCGACGGCTGGCAGACCGCGGCGCGGTTGCTCGAGGCGGCGCTTCCCGACGACGCCGGTGCCGACGTGGACGTCGAAGCGGTCGAGGGCGACGACCCGGTGGAGGCGCTGCTCGACCACGTCGCCCTCGGGTACGGGATCGTGGGCATGGGAGCTCGCGACGGACGTCGGGGTGACGAGCTCCTCGCGCCCTTGACCGAGGCGTTCGCGGCGCGGTCGCCGGTGCCGGTGCTGCTCGTGTGGGACACCGCGGACCGCAAGGGGCGCTCGACCGGGTTCGACCGCGTGCTCGTGCCGGTCGTCGGGACGCAGCCGAACCGGGCCGCGCAGGAGTTCGCGTTCAGCCTGGCTGCCCACACCGAGGCCGAGGCGCTCGCCGTCCACGTGGTGAGCGACGGTGCGGCATCGCAGGAGGTCGCGTTCAGCATCCTGGCCGAGGCGTCCGACCTGGCCGGACGTCTCGGCGCCGACGTCACCACCGTGGTCAAGGAGGCGGGCGACCGCACACAGGCGATCGTCGACGCCGCTCGCGAGTACTCCGCCGACCTGGTCGTCCTCAGCGCGGAGCTGCAGCCTGCCGCCGGCCAGCTCCACCTCGGCGCGCTCGTCGAGGACGTGCTCTCGCGTCTCGACGTCACCGTCGCCGTGGTCGCGCTTCCGCCCGGCTGGGGTGTCGCACCCGCGGCGTAGCCTCCGACCGGTGACCGACGACGTCCTCGAACGGTTCAGCCCGGTGGCCCGGGCGTGGTTCGACGCCGCGTTCGACGCGCCCACCGATGCGCAGCTGAAGGGCTGGGCGTCGATCTCCCGCGGCGACCACACGCTGATCCTCGCCCCCACCGGCTCCGGCAAGACCCTCGCCGCGTTCCTGTGGGCACTCGACCGCCTGCTCACCGGTCCGCCGGTCGACGACGAGAAGAAGCGTTGCCGGGTGTTGTACGTGTCGCCGCTGAAGGCGCTGACCTACGACGTCGAGCGCAACCTGCGCGGACCGCTCATCGGCATGGGCAACCAGGCCGCGCGGCTGGGCGAGCACGTCAACGACGTCCGGGTCGGCATCCGCACCGGCGACACGTCGTCGAAGGAGCGTCGCGAGCTCGTCCGCAACCCGCCCGACATCCTGGTCACGACGCCCGAGTCGCTCTACCTGATGCTCACGTCGCAGGCGCGCGAGATCCTCACGTCGGTCGAGCACGTGATCATCGACGAGATCCACGCGGTGGCGGCGACGAAGCGGGGCGCGCACCTCGCACTCACGCTCGAACGTCTCGAGCGCGTCGCGCCGGACTTCCAACGCATCGGGCTGTCGGCGACGCAGCGCCCGCTCGACGAGGTGGCCCGCTTCCTCGGCGGTGTCGGCCGAGAGGTCACGGCGGTCGACGCGGGTGTGCGCAAGCAGCTCGAGCTCGAGGTCGTCGTCCCGGTCGAAGACATGGCCGAGCTCGGGCGGCCGGCCCAGCTGGCGAACGAGGAGGACGGCGAGGTCCTGTCGGGCCCGGCCGCGGGCGATCCCACCGTGCGGAACAGCATCTGGCCGTCGATCGACCCGGTGCTGCTCGAGCTCATCAAGACCCACACGTCGACGTTGATCTTCGTGAACGGTCGCGGTCTCGCCGAGCGCCTGGCCGGCCGCCTGAACGACCTCGCGGGCGAGGAGCTGGTGCGGGCCCACCACGGGTCGATCGCCCGCGATCAGCGGCTCGAGATCGAAGACGCGCTCAAGGCGGGGAAGCTGCCAGGCCTGGTGGCGACCTCGACGCTCGAGCTCGGCATCGACATGGGCTCGATCGACCTCGTCGTGCTGGTCGCCTCACCGCCGTCGGTCGCGTCGGGGCTGCAGCGCGTCGGGCGTGCCGGGCACCAGGTCGGCGAGCCGTCGAAGGGCAAGCTGTTCCCGCGCTTCCGGGGCGACCTGCTCGTGTCCGCCGTCACGGCGAAGCGCATGCAGGACGGGTTGATCGAGGAGACGCGGGTTCCGCGGAACCCGATCGACGTCCTGGCCCAGCAGATCGTGGCGATGGTCGCGGCCGACGAGCAGGTCACGGTCGACGAGGTCTTCGAGACGATGACCCGCGCGTATCCCTTCGCCGACCTTGCCCGGTCGGTGTTCGAGGGGGTGCTCGACATGCTCGCCGGCCGCTATCCGTCCGACGAGTTCGCCGAGTTCCGCCCCCGGGTGACGTGGGA
The DNA here is from genome assembly GCA_035540495.1 of Acidimicrobiales bacterium. Lineage (GTDB taxonomy): Bacteria > Actinomycetota > Acidimicrobiia > Acidimicrobiales > CADCTF01 > DASVEG01. The sequence continues at coordinate 11,966 of DATLGL010000053.1, read as the reverse complement.
CCGCATCGAAGGCGTGCTCACCCCGCGCCAAGGAGCTCGCACCCTTGCCGTCACCTCGGGCGGGACGATCCCCGACCGCGGGCTCTACACCGTCTTCACACCCGAGGGCGGGCGGGTCGGCGAGCTCGACGAGGAGATGGTGTACGAGTCGCGTGAGGGCGAGACGTTCGTCCTCGGCGCGACGACGTGGCGGATCGAGGAGATCACCCGCGACCGGGTCATGGTGACGCCTGCGCCCGGCGAGCCCGGCAAGCTCCCGTTCTGGCGGGGCGACGGGATCGGCCGCCCGTACGAGCTCGGCCGCGCGCTCGGCGAGTTCCTGCGGACGATGGACGCCAAGTCCGACGAGGAGCTGATGGAGGGCGGGCTCGACGCGCTCGCGGTGAAGAACCTCCGGGCGTTCGTCGACGAGGAGCGCGAGGTCACCGGCGGCGTGCTGCCAACCGACCGCCAGATCGTCGTCGAGCGATTCCGCGACGAGCTCGGCGACTGGCGGATCTGCATCCTCTCGCCCTTCGGCAGCCAGGTCCATGCACCCTGGTCGCTCGCGATCGAGTCGATGCTGGCGGAGTCGCTCGGCTACGAGGTGCAGACGCTGTACGGCGACGACGGCATCGTGATCCGTCTCCCCGATGCCGACGACGTACCGCCGCTCGACCAGCTGCTGCCGTCGCCCGACGACGTCGAAGACCGCGTGGTGTCGATGCTGTCGGGTTCGTCGCTCTTCTCCGGGCGGTTCCGGGAGAACGCGGCGCGCGCCCTGCTGCTGCCACGCCGATCTCCCGACAAGCGCCGCCCGCTGTGGCAGATGCGCCAGAAGGCCGCCGACCTCCAACGGATCGCGCTGAAGTACCCGTCGTTCCCGATCCTCCTCGAGACGTACCGCGAGTGCCTGCGCGACGTCTTCGACCTGCCGGCGCTGGTGTCGCTGCTCACCGACATCGAGCAGCGCAAGGTGCGGGTGGTGTCGGTCGACACGACCGGGCCGTCGCCGTTCGCGGGGTCGCTGGTGTGGTCGTGGGTCCAGGAGTTCTACGACCTCGAGGACGCGCCGATCGCCGAGCGGCGGGCCCAGGCGCTCGTGCTCGACCGGCGGATGCTCGCCGAGCTGCTCGGATCCGACGAGCTGCGCGAGCTGATCGATCCTGATGCCCTCGCTCGGTTGGAGGACGAGCTGCAGGCGCTCGACGAGCGGCGGTGGGCGCGCTCGCCGGACGACGCGGCCGACCTGCTCCGCCGGCTGGGCGACCTCGACCGCCTCGAGCTGCGCGCCCGCTCCCACGACGACTTCGCCGAGGCGCTGCTCGCTGGGCGTCGCGCCATCGAGGTCCGCATCGCGGGCGAGGCGCGGCTGGTCGCGATCGAAGACGCGGGCCGGTACCGCGACGGCCTCGGCGTCGCCCTGCCGCCCGGCATCCCGGACGCGTTCCTCGAGCCGGTGCCGGATGCGTTCGACCAGCTCGTCCGCCGGTGGGCCCGCACCCACGGGCCGTTCACGAGCGACCTGCCCGCAGCCCGGTTCGGCGTCGACCGCCGCCTCGTCGACGAGGTGCTCGCCCGACTGGAAGCTGAAGGACGGGTGCTGCGGGGCGCGTTCCGCCCCGAAGGGCGCGAGCGCGAGTGGGTCGACGACGACGTCCTCCGGGTGCTGCGCCAGCGGTCACTCGCCGCGCTCCGCAAGGAGGTCGAGCCCGCAGAGGTCGACGCGCTCGTTCGCTTCCTCCCCGCGTGGCAGGGCGTGCGGTCGGAGGCGTCGGGCCTCGACCGGCTGTACGAGGTGGTAAGCCAGCTGCAAGGCGTACCGATCCCGGCGTCGGTGCTGGAGCGCGACGTGCTTCCGAGCCGCATGCGCGACTACTCGCCCCGCCTGCTCGACGATCTGTGCACCGCAGGCGAGGTCGTGTGGGTGGGCGCCGGCTCCCTCGGTCGCGACGACGGCAAGGTCCGCCTCTACCTGCGCGGTTCGCCCTTGGCGGTGAACGCGCCGTTGGGCGAACCTCCCGAGGGCGAGGAGCACGATCGGATCCGTCACGTGCTCGCCGAGCGGGGGACGGCGTTCTTCCGCGACCTCGCGGGCTCGTCGGATCGCGAGACGCTCGACGCGCTGTGGGACCTCGTCTGGGCAGGGGAGGTCACGAACGACTCGTTCGCCCCGGTGCGGGCGATCTCGGGCGGGCGCAAGCGGGTCACCAAGCCGAAGGGTGGGCGCAAGCCGCGGCTCGGCACGCTCACCGTTCTCGGACCGCCATCGGGCCAAGGGCGGTGGTCGCTGGTCCAGCGGGGTGGCGCCGACCCGACCGTCACCGCCCATGCTCTGGCGACGTCGCTGCTCGAGCGCCACGGGGTGCTCACCCGTGAGGCGGTGCGAGGCGAGGGCATCGCCGGCGGGTTCGCGTCGGTGTACCCGATCCTCCGCGCCATGGAGGACTCGGGACGCGTGCGGCGCGGCTACTTCGTCAGCGGGCTCGGCGGCGCGCAGTTCGCGGTCGCGGGCGCGGTCGACCGGCTCCGCTCGTTCCGTGACCCCGGCGCCGAGGGCGGGCGTCACCGCGTGCTGCTGCTCGCGGCGACCGATCCCGCCAACGCGTACGGCGTGGCCGTGCCATGGCCGGAGCCGGTAGGCGCCGGCGGACGCCCGCAGCGTGTCGCGGGCGCGTACGTCGTGCTCCTCGACGGGATCCCGTCGCTCTTCGTCGAGCGCCGCGCGAAGGGCCTGGTCGCGCTCCGTCCGTTCGACGGATCGTGGGAGGCCGAAGCCGTCGGCGCGCTCGACGAGCTGGTCGCCGACGGACGCTTCGCGCGGCTGGTGATCGAGCGCGTCGACGTCGAGCTGGAGCCCGTCCTCAAGAACGCCGGGTACACGCCGACGCCGAAGGGCTGGACCCTCTACCGCTGAGCTTTCCCCTACTGGCGGGGGAGCGACGCCGGGTCGCGGGGGTAGCCGCCGGCGGCGACGACCGCGGCTGCGAGGGGCTCGAGGATGGCGAACAGCTCGTCGGCGTGAGGAGCGATCGAGGCGACGACCAGCGTCTCGCCCTGGTCGGTCATCTCCTCCAGCACCGCCCGCACCTCTTCCCCGGCGGAGGTGAACTGCGGCTCGTCATCTCGCGTGAGGAACCCCCGGTCCTGGAGCGACGCGATCCCCGCAGCGATGGCGGTGTCGTCCCAACCACGCGTGCGGATGTAGCGCCCCGCACGCCCGCCCCACCACAGTTCCGTCAGCAGCGTGACCTCCACCGCGCTCATCCGCATGGCCACCCACGCCGCGACGTGGGAGTCGCCGCGGTGCTCGCGCAGCACGTCGGCCGCTCGCCAGAAGTCACCGAGACCGCCGTCGCCGGGCAACCCGAGCGCGTACAGGCCGGCGAACAGCGGTCGCCCCGCGAAGCCCTCGTGCGAACCCGCCACCGCCGTCGCCGCGTCCCAGAAGATGGTGGTGGCCCGGCGCAACTGCTCGTCCGACGGCGTCACCCCCGCCTCGTCGAAGATGCGCCGCAGCGCGGCCGTCTGTCCGCGCAGCCGAGCAGCGACGAGGTCGGCCGCCGTCGTCTTCGACCACGCCCGCTCGACCGCGGGCACCACGATCGACGGGTTGAAGACGCCGAACGCCGCGGCGACCACCTGTCCGGGCACCTGCCCCATGCACGCGCCGCGGCTGGCGAAGTACGACGTCCCGTAGTCGTCGAGCCCGAGATCCGCGTAGGCGGCCTGCACCTCGGGCACGAAGTAGACGCTCGAGGCGATGGGCTCGATCAGGTTCCACAACCGGCGGCTGATCCGGCGGACGGTGGCGGGATCCGGAACGGGAGTTGGCGCGGCCATCGGGGAAGACTTCCACGGTGCCCGAGGGCGACACCATCTTCCGCGCCGCCAGCGTCCTCCGCCGTTGGATCGGCGGCCGGCGCATCACCGGCGGGTCGATCGAGCGCCTGGTAGGGGAGACGGTCGAGGAGGTCGAGGCCAAGGCCAAGCACCTGCTCATCCGCTGCACCGGCAACCTCACCCTGCACACCCACATGAAGATGACCGGCTCGTGGCACGTGTACTCGGCCGGCGAGCGGTGGCGGCGGCCGAGGAGCGAGGCGAGGGCCGTTCTCGAGTGCGGAGACCGGCTCGCCGTGTGCTTCAACGCTCCGGTCGTCGAGCTCATCGACCGTCGCTCGGAGGTCCTGCACCCGAGCATCTCGCGCCTGGGCCCTGACGTCCTCAAACCGCCGATCGACGTCGCCGAGGTGCGGCGCCGGGCGCGGGCGACCGATCCTCAGCGCCCCATCGCCGACGTCCTGCTCGATCAGGCGATCGTCTCCGGCATCGGCAACATCTGGCGGGCGGAGACGCTTTTCGTCGAGCGGGTCGATCCGGCCACACCGGTGCGCGAGGTGTCCGACGAGACGCTCGACGCGCTGGTAGCCACCGCGGCTCGCCTCATGACGGCGTCGGTGTCGACGACGAGACCGCAGGAGCCGTGGGTGTACGGGCGCCGCAACCGCCCGTGCAAGCGGTGCCGGACGCCGGTGCGGTCGGCCCGGTTCGAGAACGGACGATCCGTCTATTGGTGCCCGAACTGCCAGCGACATCCGTTGTGAAAGGATCGGGTAGAGAAGGCACAAGGGGGTTCGATGTCCAAGGTTCGAACGGTGGCCGACGTCATGAGCAGCCCGGTCGTCACGGCGTCGACATCCGACACCGTCGCCGAGGCAAGCGGCCGCATGCAGGACCGGCTCGTCGGGTCGGTGGTCGTCGTCGACGGCAACCGGCCTGTCGGCATCCTCACCGAGCGCGACCTCGTCCGGTTCGCCGCGACCGGTGCCGACGCGTCGACGACGAAGGTCTCCGAGTGGATGACCGAGTCGCCCAGCACGATCGGCCCGTCCGTGGAGGTCACCGAAGCGTGGAAGCGGCTGAGCGAGAAGGGTTATCGCCACATCCCCGTCGTCGACGAGGGCGGGACGCTGCTCGGCATCGTGTCGATGCGCGACCTCATGCGGGTCGCGCAGCTGCAGCCGCTGCCCGGTTCGGCCATCGAGGTCCCTGAAGGGCTCAAGGGAGTCGTCGTCACCAAGACCGAGGTCGGCGACGTACGGGGATACGAGGGCTTCTACCACTACCGCCAGTACTCGGCCGTCGACCTCGCCAACGAGCGGTCGCTCGAGTGCGTGTGGCACCTGATGTTCGAGGGCGAGCTCCCGAACCGTGCGCAGCGCGATGCCTTCGTGGAGGAGATCCGACCGCTCCGAGCGATCCCAGCAGAGGTGAAGCCGCTGCTGCCCGCGATCGCGCAGGCATCCGAGCTTCCCCTCGACGGCATGCGAACGGCCATCTCGCTCATCGGCGCCGCGGCCGGGTTCCGCCCGTCGATCGACGTCTCACGCGAGGAGCTGCGCGCCAACGCGATGCACATCGCCGCGGTGGCGCCGACGGTGCTCACCGCGCTGCACCGGCTGCGCAACGGCCAGGAGCCGATCGAGCCCCACGACGAGCTCGGATACGCGGCGAACTACCTCTACATGATGACCGGCGAGGTGCCGTCGCCCGAGCACGAGCGGGCGATCGAGCAGTACCTGATCACGACCGTCGATCACGGGTTCAACGCATCGACCTTCACCGGCAGGGTGATCACCGCGACCGGCGCCGATCTGGCTGCTGCTGTCACCGGCGCCGTCGGCTCGCTGTCGGGGCCGCTGCACGGTGGCGCTCCGAGCCGCGTCCTCGACATGCTCGACGAGATCGGATCGGTCGACCGGGTCGACGACTACGTGCGCCCGATCATCGAGAGCGGCAAGACGGTTATGGGCTTCGGCCACCCGGTGTACCGCACCGACGATCCTCGCTCGGTGCTGTTGCGCAGCGTCGCCCAGCGCCTCGGCGGCGACCTCGTGCAGTACGCCATCGAGGTCGAGGCGAAGATCATCGAGGTCATCCGCGAGCTCAAGCCGGGACGTGAGATCTACACGAACGTCGAGTACTACGCCGGCGTCGTTATGGAGCTGTGCCGGATCCCGCGGACCATGCTCACGCCGACGTTCGCGTCGAGCCGGGTGATCGGTTGGTGCGCCAACATCCTCGAGCAGGCCGCCCACAACAAGATCATCCGCCCTTCGGCGCGCTACGTCGGCCCGCAGCCGCCGGCACCGGTGCCCGCGCTCGACTGATGGCCGCCCGCATCGAGGAGGCGACCGAGGTCGACGATGCGATGGTGACGGCGTTCGTCACGCTCACGCCGCAGTTGTCGAGCTCGTCGCCGCCGCCGACCGCCGAACAGCTGCAGGAGATCGTCGACGATCCCGGCAGCACGCTCTTTCTCGCGAGGGAGGAAGACGGAACCGTCGTCGGCACCCTGACCCTCGCGACGTTCCGCATCCCGACCGGGATGCGGGCCTGGATCGAGGACGTGATCGTCGACAAAGGGGCCAGTGGCCAGCAGCTGGGTGAGCGACTCACTCGAGCTGCCCTCGACAAGGCGAGGGCGCTCGGGTGCAAGACCGTCGACCTGACGTCACGCCCGTCTCGCGAGGCCGCGAACCACATCTACAAGAAGCTCGGGTTCGAGCCCCGCGAGACGAACGTCTACCGCTACACCCTGTAGGCGGACCCTGTAACTTGACCGCGTGGTCAAGAACGCAGTCGAAGCGGTGGAACACGTCGACGTCCTGGTCGTCGGCGCAGGCATCTCGGGTGTGGGTGCCGCCTACCACCTGAAGACGCAGTGCCCCGACAAGAGCTTCGTCGTGCTCGAGGCGCTCGAGACCTTCGGCGGCACGTGGTGGGTCCACAAGTACCCGGGCGTCCGCTCCGACAGCGACCTCTTCACGTTCGGCTACCGGTTCAAGCCGTGGCGGGGGAACCCGCTCGCGACGGCCGACGAGATCCTCAAGTACATGGGCGATGTCATCGAGGAGAACGATCTCGACAAGCACATCCGCTACCAGCACCGCATCACCGCGCTGAGCTGGTCGACCGATCACCGACGGTGGACCGTCACGGTCCAGCGCTCGACGGACGACGGCGACACCGAAGAGGTCACGTACACCGCGAACTTCGTGTGGATGTGCCAGGGGTACTACCGCCACGCCAAGGGCTACACGCCCGAGTGGGAGGGCTTCGCCGACTTCAAGGGCGAGGTCATCCACCCCCAGACGTGGCCCGACGACGTCGACCTCACCGGGAAGCGCGTGGTGGTCATCGGCTCCGGCGCCACCGCGGCGACGCTCATCCCCGCGATCGCCTACGACTGCGAGCACGTGACGATGCTCCAGCGCTCGCCCACGTTCTTCTTCGTACGGCCGAACACCAACGAGCTCGCCGACACGCTCCGCTCCCTCGACATCCCCGAGGAGTGGACCCACGAGATCGTCCGCCGGAAGATCTTCCAGGACCAGGACATGATCACGAAGCTGTCGGTCGAGCAGCCGGAGCTCGTGCGGGCCGGGCTGCTCGAGCAGATCCGGCCGCTGCTGCCCGAGGGCTTCGACATCGACAAGCACTTCAACCCCAGCTACCGGCCGTGGCAGCAGCGGATCGCGGTGCTTCCCGACGGCGACCTGTTCAAGGCGGTCCGGGCCGGGAAGGCCTCCGTCGTCACCGACCACATCGAGCGATTCACGGAGACGGGCATCCTGCTGAAGTCCGGAAGGGCGCTCGAGGCCGACGTGATCATCACCGCGACCGGCTTCGACCTGAGCCCGCTCGGCGATCTGCCCCTCGAGGTCGATGGCGAGCGGGTCGACCCGGCCGACACCGTCACCTACCGCGGGATCATGTTCACCGGCATCCCGAACATGGCCTACGTGTTCGGCTACTTCCGGGCGAGCTGGACGCTCCGGGCCGACCTCATCGGCGACTTCGTCTGCCGGCTCCTGCACCACATGGACGACCGGGGGGCGACCATGGTGACGGCAGCCTTGCGCGACGAGGAGGCCGACATGACGCTCGGGCCGTGGGTCGACCCGGAGAACTTCAATCCCGGCTACCTGACCCGCTCGCTCCACCTCATGCCGAAGCAGGGCGATCGCGACCCGTGGCGCCTGCTCCACGAGTACAACGTCGAGCGCGAGGTGCTGCCGGCGGCCGACTTCGAGGACGGCACCCTCCAGTTCAAGTAGACGAACCGTCGCCGAGCGCACGGAGGTGCTCGAGCGACGGCACGACGTACCACGCGCTCGCCACGGGTGTGGAGAACCGGGTGAGGCGGTCGCGCACGCCGTCGTCGAGTCCGGCCATCCGCTCGAGCATGCGATGGAGCACCCGCCAGTCGTTCGTGAACCCGAGGAACATCAACCCGTGCTCGAGCACGCCGCCGAACGCGGTCGACCGGCGGAAGACCTCGAGCTCCTCCCCCTCGTCGCCCTCGATCACCACTCGCCTGATGTGGGAGTCGGGCTCCTGGCGGTGGTCGTCGAGCTCGATGCTGCCGTGCAGGGTGCGGCCGATGACGGCCTCGCGATCGGCCTCCTCCAGCGCCTCGAACCCGTCGAGGTCGTGGACCCACCGCTGCAACAGCGCGACCGAGCAGCCGGCGGCGGCGTCGTCGTCGCTGATCGTCGCGACGTCGTAGGCCTCGCCCAGGGGCGGGTTCTCCGTGCCGTCCTCGAAGCCGGTGAGGTCCTGGCTCGACTGGTAGACGAACGACGGCCGCTCGCACACGACGTCCGCGACGCCCCGCAGACCGACTGCGGCGAGGCGCGCGATGTCGAACACGTCGTCGGGACCAGCGCCGTGGAACCACATCCAGACGTCGTGCTGGCGTCCGGCCATCACGAGGTCGTCGACGCCGGTGATCGTCTCGAACGCCGAGAGCCCCTCGGGGGCGGCGTCCGGCCGCAGTCGGGCCCAGAGCGCCGGGCCGAACCCGACGACCATGTTCACGCCGACGACCGTTGTGGCGGCTTCCCGCACCCGGTTGATCGCCGGGATGAGCCGGTCGACCGGTCCCGTCAGTTCGAGCTCGAGGTGGTGGTGCGATCGGGTTCCGAGGGCGAAGATCCCAGGCTGCGGTGTGGCCACCGCCCCTTTCTACCTAGATGCGCTATGGCCCAAAGAAGGACCGTCGGCCAGCGCGTCGGCCGCGGCGGCAGCGGCCGCCCGCACCGGATCGGCGCCCACGATCGCCGTGCCGAGGAGCGGACGGTCGAGGTCGTCGCGGAACAGGGCGATCATGATCCGCTCGCCGGCGACGGTCCCCTCGGTGATCTCGATCAACTTCGCGTCAGACCCGAGCGCGTCGGCCGCCGCGAGCGCGACCGCTTCGGTCGTCGCCGGCGCGGTGGCGGTACCTGCGCTCGGTTCGCTCGCGCCGCGTGTGAAGGTGACGTCGGCGCGCACGAGCCCGCCGTCGACGCGCACGCCGACGCTGGCGGGCTCGACGATGGACGACGGCGCGCCCGTCGCGCTCGAGGACGACGGCGCGACGGCATGACACGCGACGCCGATCGCCTCCGCCATCGCCGTCACCAGATCGACCTCGTCGTCTCGGAGCGACTCCGACCGGCGTCCGGCGACGAACACCCCGCGCGATCGTTCTCCGCTCGAACGGATGGCCACCGCGTCGAAACCCGCGAGCGCGATCCGCCGCTCGTCCGACGCGTCGAGCGCGTCGCGCAACGCGGTGAAGACATCGAACGCCTCCCCGGCGTTCATCGAGGCGAGATCGGGGGCGCGGAGGTAGAGCTGCGGACCCTCGCCGTCGTCGAGGTGCAGGTAGGCGCAAAGCTCGAGGGGCACGGCGAAGCGCAGCGCGTCGAGCGCGGCGTACGCGATCTGCTGGACGAGCTCTGGGAGCGAGCGGATGCGGTGTTCGATGCCGGCTGCGTCCATCCCACCGGAGACGCTACGCCGCGTCAGCCGGCGACGTCCGCGATGGCGTGGATCGCGAGCCCTGCGAGGCCGCCGACGACGGTCCCGTTGATGCGGATGAACTGCAGGTCGCGTCCGAGCAGCAGCTCCAGCTTCCGCGACGTCTCCTCCGCATCCCAGCGTTCGATGGTGCCGGTGATGAGATCGCCGATCTCGTCGCCGTAGTGCTCGGCGACGTAGCGCACCGCTCGCTCCAGGAACGAACGCGCCTTGTCCTGCAGCGCCTCGTCGGTCGAGAGACGCTCGCCCGCGGCCATCACCGCGTCGGCCACACGGGAGCGAAGACGCGACGACGGATCCGCGGCCTGCTCGCGCAGACCTGCCTTCACATCACCCCACAATCCGCCGACCCACTGCCTCAGCTCCGGATGGGCGACGAGATCGTGCTTCAGGTCGTCCGCCCGCTCGATCAATTCCGGGTCGTCGCGAAGGCGGGCCACGAACGAGATGATCCGCTCGTCGAAGGTCTTGCGCATCTCGTGCTCGGGGTCACCGACGATCGCGGCGAGCCACGCGCGCGCCCCGTCGAGGATCCGTTCGAAGATGCGATCTTGGGCCGCACCCGGGAGCCACCACGGCGACTCGTTCGCGAACCGAGCGCGCAGGTCGTCGCGGTTGTCGTCGAGGTACCCCGACACCGAGCGGAGGATCGCGTCGAGCAGCTGCTGGTGGCGGCCGTCCGCCGTCGCGATCTCGATCCCGCGCGCTGCGAGGTCGGCGACGGGCAGGCGGTCGACGAGGCGGTCGACCTCGTCGTTGACGAGGCGGTGGACGTCTTCGTCACGAACGACGTCCGCGAAACCGACGATCGCGTCCGTGACGTACCGGGCCACCGTCTCGGCGTTGGTGCGCAGCGTCATCCACGCAGCCGCCCGCTCGACCACCCGGGACGTGTGCACCCGCTCCGCGATGTTGTCCGCGCTCAGGAAGTTGTCCTGGACGAACGAGCCGAGGGTGGCGCCGAACTGGTCCTTGTGCTCCCGGATGATCGCGGTGTGGGGGATCGGAAGGCCGAGCGGATGGCGGAACAGCGCGGTCACGGCGAACCAGTCGGCGAGTCCTCCGACCATCGACCCCTCGGCCGCCGCTTGGAGGTAGCCCCACCCGCTGCGATCGTCGCCGAGCACGACGATTGCACCGAACAACCCGGTGACCACGACGAGCAGCCCGGTTGCCCGGCGCTTCATCACCGCGAGCTGCCGGGCTCGCAGCTCCTCCTCGCTGGTCACGAGACGAACGTACCGCTGCCGGTCACGGCGCCCGCGACGGTTGCCGTGCATGCCAGTCGTCGATCTCCGCCAGTGCTCGGCGGACGAAGTGCATGGAGGACCTCGGCACTCGTCCAGCGGCGTACACCCCGCGAGACCGGCGCACCACCCACCCTTGACGCCGAGCCCGGCGAAGAGCGTCGGAGACCTCCTTCCCGGGACGAGCCCCGGCCGGTACGAGTCCCTCGCTCGCGAGCGCGTCGAGTAGGTCGGGGATCGACATCGGCCGCCCGGACTCGACGAGCGCCAACGTCAGTCGATACCGGAGCTCCGACCAGATGATCGTTCGCAGTTCTGCCATGTCCGACGATCTCATCGTGGTGGGACAGAAACCACGGTCGGGCCTCACCCGACCCGCTGTCGTTCAGCTAGCAGCGACAACAGGAGCCGGGCAACATGCTCCACCCCACACTGTCGCTGCTAGCTGAACAGGCAGGTGCACCTGCCCGCTGGCTGCACGCGAAGAAGCCCCCGCCGTGGCGGGGGCTCCTTCGGGTTGGGGAGGTTGGTTGGTGGCCGGCTCAGTGGGCGGCGACGGGGTCGACGTGGACCTTGCGGGCCAGCGTCGGGATGGCCAGGCCGGCGAGGGCGAAGCCGAGTCCGCCGACGGCGATGCCGGTGACCGCGATCATCAGGCCGAGGCCCATCACCAGGTCGGCGACGTTGAAGGCCATGATCGAGGTGTAGAGGCTGGTGCGCAGCGTGGAGGCCTGGAAGGCGACGTTGCGGAGGGGGTTGGCGACGGGCTTGCCGTCGGCGCCCTTGAGCGCCTCTTCGGGGTCGCTGGTGCCGGCGGGGTCACCGCTGGCGACGGCGAAGCGGCCCATCTCGGAGTAGGTCAGCCCG
>DATLGL010000052.1:0-41956 GCA_035540495.1 Acidimicrobiales bacterium | reverse complement strand
CCGCGAGCCGGTCCGTGCAACGCTGGAGCCATGGGCATCAACCACCTCGCGTTCGCGTCCCGCGACATCAAGGCGACCCATCGCTTCTACACCGAGGTGATGGGGTTCCGGCTGGTCAAGACGATCGCCGCGCCGACGCCGGAAGGTGGATGGGCGCGCCACGTGTTCTTCGACACCGGCGAGGGCGCCCTCCAGAGCATCGCCTTCTGGGACCTTCACGTCCCGGGCATCGACGAGGTGAAGACCGACCTGTCGAAGAGCGTCGGGCTACCTGGCTGGGTGAACCACATCGCCTTCGACTCCCGGACGCTCGAGCACATGGAGCAGATGCGGGAGAGATGGCGGGAGCACGGCTGCTACGTCGCGCACGTCGACCACGGGTTCTGTCAGTCGATCTACACGACCGACCCGAACGGGATCACCGTCGAGTTCTGTTGCACGCTCCGCGACTTCGACGACACCGACGTCGCCGAGGCCGAAGCGCTGCTCTCCGCCGACGAGCCGCCGCTGAGCGAGGCCCCGGAAGCGACCTTCTTCCCGCCGGTCGCGCGCGTCTGAGCTCGGTCCGGCGCGGCCAGGACGTCGAGCTCCCGTCGCAGCGACCGGAACAGCAGCGGGCGGGGATCGAGTCGAAGGTCGGGGTCAGCGACGACGAACACCTGCCGGCGCCGTCCCGACCGGGTCGTGGCGGCGACGCCGACGAGCTCGCCGTCGAGCTGGGCGATGATGACGACGTCGAGCTCGGCGAGGGCCAGCGCCGGGCGGTGGAGGGCCACGAAACGTCGCACGTCGTGGATCTCCTCGGCTCGGGCCGAACGGGCGATGAGCAACGGTGACCGGCCGTCGACGGCTACGCCCCTCCGATCGGCATGGCGCGATGACGGAGCGACGTGAAGGGCTACGCCGGACGTCATTCCCGTCCGCCGATCAGGTCCGACGCACCGGTGATCTGCAGAGCAGCCCGCACCGGCGCCTGCGGCGTGGTGACGGCAAGCGTGCGGTCGGCCTTCCGCAACCGCGCCCGGCTCGCCAGCAGAACGCCGATGCCCGCTGCGTCGATGTGAGAGACCGACTCCAGGTCGACGACGACGGCGGGAACTCCGCTCTGCTCGACCTTGACCAGCACGTCGCGGAGCACTGCGGCCGTGCGGACGGTCAACGGGCCGCGCAACCGGATCACGACGCGGTGCCGGGTGTCGACGTCGATCCGACGCACCTCGAGCTCCTCGCCATCGTCTACCGCGACGGACGCACACGACTTCATCCCGCATCTCCTCCCACCAAGCGACACGTGAATGGACGCTCCCGTTTCGACGATGGTTCCCGTGACTTGCGTCGCTCTTGCAGGCGCCTGTCGCAGCCGACCGTCGATCTCTGGCCACTTGTGGAATACCCTAGGGGGGTATATGGTTCATGGGGTGCGGGAGGAGCAGACATGACCGCGAACCACATGCATCACGACATCGAAACCAACGAGGTGGCGCCCGAGCACGCCGGCGGCGACCACGGCGACCACAGCGACCACGGCAACCACCGGGAGCACGCCCATGGCGATCACGGCGGCCACGGCGATCACGTGGGGATGTTCCGGCGCCGGTTCTGGTGGAGCCTGCTGCTGACGCTTCCCATCGTCGCGACGAGCCACATGATCATGGACTGGTTCGGCTACGACCTGTCGTTCGCCGGCATCGATCTCGTCGGTCCGGTCCTCGGCACCATCGTCTACCTGTGGGCCGGGTGGCCGTTCCTGTCCGGCGGCGCCGCCGAGCTGCGAGCGAAGCAGCCGGGGATGATGCTGCTGATCGCGATGGCGATCACCGTCGCCTACGTGGCGTCGCTCGCGTATTCGATCGGGTGGTTCTCGCAGGAGTTCTGGTGGGAGCTGGCTGCGCTCATCACGATCATGCTCCTCGGCCACTGGCAGGAGATGAAGGCGCTCGGTCAAGCACAGGACGCCGTCGCCGCGCTCGCTGCGCTGCTACCCGATGACGCCGAGCGGGTCCGAGACGACGGCACCACCGAGAACGTCCGCCTCGACGACTTGGCGGCCGGTGACATCGTGCTCGTGCGGTCGGGAGCGCGTGTGCCGGCCGATGGCGAGATCGTCGCGGGCGCAGCCGAGTTCGACGAGTCGATGATCACGGGCGAGTCGCGACCAGTTCCCCGTACCGAGGGCGACCGCGTCGTCGCGGGAACGGTGTCGACCGACTCGTCGGTTCGGGTGCGGGTCGACGCGGTGGGCGACGACACCGCGCTCGCCGGGATCCAGCGTCTGGTCGCGGAAGCCCAGTCGTCGAAGTCTCGGGCGCAGGCGCTCGCAGATCGCGCCGCGGCGATGCTGTTCTACGTGGCCACTGCGGCTGCGGTCGTCACCGCCGGAGGGTGGGTGCTCGCCGGCCACACCGATCGTGCGGTGCTCTTGACGGTCGGCGTGCTGGTCATCTCGTGCCCGCACGCGCTGGGGCTCGCGACGCCGTTGGTGGTGTCACTCTCCTCGGCGCTGGCCGCCCGCAACGGGATCCTCGTGAAGAGCCGGATCGCGCTCGAGCGGATGCGCACCGTCGACGCGGTGCTGTTCGACAAGACGGGCACTCTCACGCTCGGGGAGCACGAGGTCGTCGGCGCGGCCGTCGCCGCCGGTGAGGACGAGTCGACCATCTGGCGCACCGTCGGCGCGGTCGAGGCCGACAGCGAGCACCCGCTCGCTCGAGCGCTGGTGCGGAGAGCCCGTGAACACGGCGACATCGCCGTCGCCACGGGGTTCCGGTCGCTGACGGGGCGCGGCGTGGAAGCGACCGTCGACGGCACGGCGTACGCGGTGGGCGGGCCCGCGTTGCTCGTCGAGCGAAACGTGGCCGAACCGGCCGAGTTGACGGCGAGCTCGGACGCCTGGCGCGACCGCGGCGCCGCGGTGCTGTATCTGCTGCGGGGCGACGACGTCGTCGCGGCGTTCGCTCTCGAAGACCAGGTGCGACCGGAGGCACGCCAAGCGGTGGCCGACCTCAAGGGCTTGGGGAGGCGCGTGATCATGATCACGGGAGACGCCCGCCAGGTCGCCGAGGCCGTCGGTGCGGATCTCGGCCTCGACGAGGTGATGGCCGAAGTGCTGCCGGAGGACAAGGACGCAAAGGTCGCCGAGCTCCAGGCTCGCGGGCTGACGGTGGCGATGGTCGGCGACGGCGTCAACGACGCTCCTGCGCTGGCCCGGGCCGACGTCGGCATCGCGATCGGTGCTGGCACCGATGTGGCCATCGAGTCGGCCGGCGTCATCCTCGCCAGCTCCGACCCACGGGCGGTGACGAGCGTGATCCGGCTGTCGAGAGGCTCCTACCGCAAGCAGTTGCAGAACCTCTTCTGGGCTGCCGGCTACAACGTCGTCGCGATCCCGCTGGCCGGGGGAGCGTTGGCGTGGGCGGGCTTCACGCTGCAGCCCGCCATCGGCGCCGTGCTCATGAGCGTGTCGACGATCGTCGTCGCCCTCAACGCGCAGCTCCTGCGGCGGCTCGACCTGCGTCCGACGGCGGCGCGCTGACTGGTCGAATCCTGCTCCAGGGCCACGCTGGAGCAGGACCTGTTCCCCGTGACAGCGCGGCGACAGCCGCAGGTCGGATGGTTCATCTGGGCGCAGGGCGCCGCAGCAACAGGGGACAGGAATGGAACGACCTCCACGTCAGCGGGACACGGGCCTGGTAGAGGAACGGGCATGACGCAGGCGGGGCGTAGACGGTGGTGGTCGGCCGCGGCGACGGTGATCGCCGCGGCTGGTGCCATGACGATCGGGCCGGCGGATGACCCCACCCCGTCCCGGCGGTCTGGCGCTACCGCCGAGACGCCGTCGAACGTCCTGGCGTTCGGCGACGCGCCGGTTCTCGATGTACCGACCGATCGCGCCGTCGCCATGTCCCGGGCCGGGAGATGGGGCCTGATCACGACGACCGCCACCGGACGGGTCGACGTCGCCGGGGAAGCGATGCATCACGGATCGGTCGGGAACACCCTTGCCGCACCCGTCGTCGCGATCGCACCGACGACGTCGGGCGATGGGTACTGGCTGTTCGCCCGAGACGGCGGCGTCTTCACCTTCGGTGACGCCACCTTCCACGGAAGCACCGGCGCCATGCGACTCAACGAACCCATCGTCGGCGCCGCCGCAACACCCACCGGCCGCGGGTACTGGCTGCTTGCGCGAGACCGCGGCGTCTTCACCTTCGGCGACGCCACCTTCCACGGATCAGCGGTCGGCCGGATCGGCGCCGGACGTCGCGCGGTCGCGATGTCGTCCGCGTCCACCGGCGACGGCTACTGGATCGCGACGGCTCGAAGTGGCGTGCGGGTGGCCGTAGCGGGAGACGTCCACGGCGAGCGTCACATCGCCGACGCCGTCCGCCGGGGCGAGCCGCTCCTCACCGGTGTCCGCAGCATCATCGCGGGTGCGGACATCGCGGCCGTCAACCTCGAGACGCCGGCCAGCCGGCCCGGGTCGCCGCAGGCGAAGGAGTTCGTGTTCCTCGCTCCGCCCGAACTGCTCGACACCTTGAAGCGAGACGGCGTCGACGTCGTCTCGCTCGCGAACAACCATGCGCTCGATCACGGGGTGGGCGCTCTCCTCGAGACGCTCGATCGTGCTCGACACGCAGGCCTTGTCGCAGTCGGAGCCGGCCGGAACGTCGATGAAGCGTTCGAGCCTCGCTACGTCGACGCACCGGGCGGGCGCGTCGGTTTCGTGGGGCTCTCGCGCGTCGTGCCGAACGGTTGGGCCGCGACGCCGGCTCGCGCCGGTGTCGCGAGCGCCTACGACACCGGTCGGGCGATGGACGCGGTGCGTCGAGCATCAGCCGCGGCGGATCACGTCGTGGTGCTCGTCCACTGGGGTGTCGAGCTGGCGCGGTGCCCGTCGGCTGACCTCGTCCGCCTCGCGGAGCAGCTCCACGCCGCGGGCGCGGACGTGGTCGCGGGCCATCACCCCCACGTCCTCCAGGGGACCGACCTCCGGCCCGACCGGGCCACCGCCTACAGCCTCGGGAACTTCGTCTGGTACCACAACCGCCCGCCGAGTGACCTGACCGCGGTGCTCGACGTCGAGCTCGATGATCTGGTCACGACCAACGTCCGCCCCGCACGCATCGGCGGAGACGGCCGGCCCGTCCTGCTCGACGGATCGACCGCCGAGGGCGTGCGCCGGGCAATGACGTCCGGCCCGTGCTGGCATCCATGATCGCCTCGGCGACGCCATCGGGCTCAGCGCGAGACTTCGCCCATGGCGAGGCTGACGCAGCTGCGGACGATGCTCGATGCTCGGTCGATCCCGGAGACGGTGGCGTTCTACGAGCGGCTCGGGTTCGAGCTCGTGAACACCTTCGGCGGCGACCCGCCGACGTGGGCTCAGGTCGCGCGCGACGGGATCCGCTTGATGTTCAACGCTGCCGAGCCCCACGTCCACGACGACGGTGAGGTGCACAGCCACGAGCCGTCGATGTCGGGTTCGATCTACCTCGACGCCGACGATGTCGACGCGCTGTACGACGAGCTGCGACCTCGCGTCGAACGCGTGGTGATGGAACCGACGACCCGCGAGCACGGCATGCGCGAGTTCGCCGTCGAAGACCCGAACGGCTACCTGCTGATCTTCGGCGCGCCGGTCGCGCCGTAGCCCGACCGCTACCCGTCGATCTCGACCAGCTCGGCGATGCGCTCGAGCGTGGCCGCCATGTTCGAACGCGTCTTCTCCGGCAGCGGCCCCAGGCGGAGGACCATGCGCTGCTTGTCGTTCGAGAGGTCCCAGCTCTCGATGACGCGGGTCCGGTCGTCGCCGATGGGCTCGAGGACGTAGCGCCAGATCCGGCCGCCGACCACTCGTCCGACCGGCCCCGACACCCGCGTCTGCCATGCGATCCGCCGATCGGGTTCGAACTCCACGACCGTCGACTGCATCCGATACGGAACGCCCGCCTTCATCGCCATGCCGAAGGTCGACCCGAGGCGGAGCTTGCTGTCGCCGTCGCCGACGACCTGTTGCACGGTCCCCGAACCGTCGATCAGCGCGTGCTTCGCCGCATCGGCGAGCAACTCGAAGATGCGATGAGCGGGAGCTGCGATGACCCGTTCGACCGAGACGACGTCGCCTTGCATGTCCCGATTGTCGCCCTGTTCGCGCCGTTAGTGACAGCTCGCGACGATCCGAACGCGGGTAGGAGGAGGGGTACCGGTACAGTCCGGCTGTGCGGGCGTTCGGCGTCATCCACTCAGCCGAGGGCTCCGGGCTCAGCGACCACGTCTGCTGGATCTACGACGACCGAAGCGAGTTCGTCGTCTCGGCGGTGGCGTTCCTCGCCGAGGGGCTCCGCCTCTCGCAGCGGCTGCTCTACGTGGGCGACCTCGACCAGACGCGGCTGGCCCGCGACCTCGGCGGGCTCGGCGATGTCGACGCGCTCCTCGCGTCAGGGCAGCTGTCGATCGCGTCAGTCGCGTCGACCTACGCCGGCACCTCCGCCCACGACTGGTCCGACCAGCACGAGGTCTACGCGTCGCTCACCGAGGCTGCGCTCGCCGACGGCTACACCGGCCTTCGTGTCGCCGCTGACGCGACGGCGCTCGTCGCCACCACCGGAGCCCTCGACGCCTTCGCCCGGTACGAGCACGTCGTCGATCACCTGTGCGCGAACGGCCTTCCGTTCGCAGCCATGTGCGGCTACGGCGCAGCCGGCACCGGCCGCGATGGCGCGGACGAGCTCGCATCGATCCACCCGCTGTCGCACGGCGGCGCGCTGCCGTTCGCCCTCTTCGCCATCGAGAACCGTCGCATCGCGTTGGTGGGCGAGGTCGATGCGTTGGTGGCCGACGCGTTCCGGACGGTGCTCGGGCGGGCGATGCCGGTCGCGTCCACGGTCGAGATCGACTGCTCCGGCCTCGCCTTCATCGATCACGCCGGGCTCTCGATGCTCGACCGGCTGGCCACTTCGTCGCGATCGTGCGTCGTGCTCGACGGCGGTCCTGCGGTGCTCCGACGGCTGCTCGACCTCATGCAGCTACGAGCTGTGGTGGCGGCGCGGTGAGCAACGCCTTCGAACACGTCGCCGTCTTCCACGACGGACCCGAAGACCTCGCTCGCCGCACCGTGCCCGATCTTCTCCAGGCGCTCGACCGCGGTGAGGCGGTCCTCGTCTGCCTCGACGAAACCGCGTGGGGGCCGGTCGCCGCGGGGCTGGGCGACCGGGTCGACGAGGTCACGTACGTGCCGGCAGCCGATCGGTACGCCGCGCCGGCGAACGCCATGGCCGTCCTGCACCGCTTCGTAGCGGACGCGATTGCCAGAGGTGCCGGGGCGGCCTGGTCGCTCGGCGCGCTCAGCTTCGACGGGTCGGACGCCGACCGTCGGTGGCACCACTACGAGGCTGCCGTGAACGAGGTGTTCGTCGACGTCCCGTTGCGGGGCATCTGCTCCTACGACGTGCGCACGACACCCCGGCAGGTGTTGGACGAGGCGAAGACGACCCACGGCCTGCTGGTCGGGTGCGAAGGCACGGAAGGTCGCACGACGTCGCCCGTGTACGGCCGGTGGGCCGGCGATTGGCAGCTGCCACCGGTCGAGGCTGGTGCCGGCGCCACGTTGCTCGTCGCGCTCACCGCACCCACGCCCGCCCAGGCGCGGGAGGCCGTCGGCGAAGCACTCGTCAGCGGCGAGTGGGTCTGCCCTCCTGATCTCGTCGACGACGCCCGCCTCGCGATGACCGAGATGGTCGCCAACGCGCTGCGCCACGGACATGGCGACGTCACCGTCGCCGCGTGGGTCGAGTCGGCACCGGACGTGCGGGTGGTGCTCGAGGTCACCGACGAAGGGCCCGGAGTCTCCGATCCGTTCGCCGGGCTGCGTCCGCCGGGCGTCGGGCTCGGCGGCTACGGCCTCTGGTTGATCGGTCAGCTCGCCGATGGTCTGTGGTTCGGCCGCTCAGGCGCACGCACCGTCTGCCGCGCCGCGCTGTCTCGGTCTCAGGGCTGAGCGACCGACGTCGTCCGCCTTCCCGGCGGGCGCCGGCTGCCGTTGTACGACCGCGGCCGGCGGTACGTCCGGGTGCGGGTACGGGTCGGACGCCTCACACCCGCGCCATGTTCGCGAAGCGGGTGAACCGGTCGAGGAACGCCAGCCGCTCGGTGCCGGTGGGGCCACTTCGGTGCTTGGCCACGATGACCTCGGCGATGCCGCGATCGGGGCTCTCGGCGTTGTACAGCTCGTCGCGATAGAGGAACATCACGACGTCGGCGTCTTGCTCCAGCGAGCCCGACTCGCGAAGGTCGGCCAGCATCGGCCGCTTGTCGGCGCGCATCTCGAGGCTTCGGGACAGCTGGCTGAGCGCCACGACCGGCACCTCGAGCTCACGAGCGAGGATCTTCAGCGACCGCGACATCTCCGAAACCTCGACCTGACGGTTCTCCGCGCTGCGCCGGCCGGTCATCAGCTGGAGGTAGTCGACGACGATCAGGCTGAGGCCTCCGAGACGCGACTTGAGACGCCGCGCCTTGGCCCGCATCTCCATCACCGTCAGGTTCGGGTTGTCGTCGATCCACAGCGGCGCCTCGGAGAGACGGCCGATGGCGTGGCTGATCTTCTTCCAGTCGTTGTCGTTGAGCTTGCCGTTGCGCAGCTTCGTGGCCTCGACGCTGGCCTCCGATGCGAGGAGGCGCTGGGTCACCTCGTCGTGGCTCATCTCGAGGGAGAAGAACAGCACGGGCAGCCGCTTCTCGACCGCTGCGTGGGCGGCCATGCCGAGCGCGAACGACGTCTTGCCACAACCTGGCCTGGCCCCGACGATGGTGAGCGCGCTCGGTTGCAGGCCGCTCAGCCGCTCGTCGAGGTCGATGTAGCCGGTGGGTGTGCCGGTGATCGCCTCACCACGCTCGTAGAGCGCTGCGAGGCGGTCGAGCGTGTTGCCGAGGAGACCCTTCAGGTCGGCGATCGTGTCGGTGACCCGCCGCTGCGCGATGTCGAACACCATCGCCTCGGCTTGGTCGATCGCGGACGTCACGTCGTCGGGGACGTTGTAGCCCAGCTCGCTGATCTCGGCCCCGACGCCGATCAGCTTCCGGAGGAGGGCGAACTCCTCGACGATGTGCGCGTAGTGGGCGGCGTTGCCGGTGAACGGCGTGGCGGCGACGACGTCGGTGAGGATCGTCGGCCCGCCGATGGCGTCGAGGAGCCCGGCCCGGCGCAACTCGTCGGCCACGGTGACCGGGTCGGCCGGCTCGCCCTGGCCGTAGAGCGTGGCGATGGCGTCGAAGACGTGGCCGTACGCGGGCTTGTAGAAGTCATCGGCCGTGCAGACCTCGAGCGCGGCGGCGATGGCGTCGCGCGAGAGCAACATCGCTCCGAGGAGCGACTCCTCCGCCTGGAGGTTGTGCGGAGGGACCCGGTTCGTCGCTCGGGTGCTGCGGCGTCGTACGTCGTCGAGCGATTGCACCATCAGGGGGTCAAGGAAAGCGGAGGTGAACTGTGGGTCGCCAGAGGATGACCCTCTGGATTTGCTGTGGACGAGCGGTGGAAATCGGCGGGGTTCTCCACAGCCGCGACCCTACGGAGGGGGTGAGACAGAAAGTCGCGAGACAACGCGAAGAGGGCGCCCCTCTCGGGACGCCCTCCACGTGATGCTTCAGCCGCGAGGCGCTACTGCTTCTCGACCTCGACGGTGATGCGGAACTCGACGTCGCTGTGCAGCTTCACCGGCACCTCGTGGGTGCCGAGCGATCGGATCGGATCGTCGAGGCGCAGCTTGCGGCGGTCGAGCTCGACCCCGGTCTGCTCCTGGACGGCAGCGACGATCTCGGGCGCGGTGACCGACCCGAAGAGGCGCCCCTCGTTGCCCGCCCTGGCCTTCAACTTGATGACCTGGGGGACGAGCGTGCGGGCGATGGTCTCGGCTGACTCACGGTCCTTCGCATCCTTGAGGTCGCGCGACCGGCGCATCGCCTGCGCCTGCTGGACGATGCCGTCGCTCGCCTTGATGGCGTGACCCTTCGGGAGCAGGAAGTTGCGGGCGAACCCGTCGGCGACGTCGATGATGTCGCCCTTCTTGCCGACGTTGGCCACATCGGCTCGGAGCACGATCCTCATTCCGGCGTGTCCTCGCTCACCTGACCGCCGTCGACGACGAGGTCGATGTCGTCGACGTCGAGATCCTCGTCGATCTCCGGCACGTCGACGTCGGCCTCGAGCGTCTCCTCGCGATCCTCGCCACGACCGCGCCCGGGACCACGACCGCCGCCACGGGGGCCGCGCTCGGTCATGGTGCGCTGCGTGTAGGGCAGGAGGGCCAGCTCACGCGACGTCTTGATCGCTACCGCGACCTCGCGCTGGTGCTGCTGGCAGTTGCCGGTGACCCGACGGGCCCGGATCTTGCCTCGCTCGCTCATGAAGCGGCGGAGCAGGTTGACGTCTTTGTAGTCGACCCATGCGATCCGCTCGGCGCAGAAGATGCAGACCTTCTTCTTGACCTTGCGGGGCGCATCCTTCGACGACCGACGCCGCTCGTTGGTCTTGGGGGGCATCAGAAGGGCTCCTCATCGGGATACGGCTCATTGGGGACAGGGCGGCTGCTTCCGCCGCCACCGCCGAACCCGCCCTCGTCGGGCGAGCGGCGCTCGGTCTTCTCGACCTTCGCGGTCGCCCAGCGCAGGCTCGGGCCGACCTCGTCGGCCACGATCTCGACGACCGAGCGCTTCTCGCCCTGGTCGGTCTCCCAGCTGCGCTGCTCGAGGCGGCCGGTCACCAGCACACGGGTGCCCTTGGTGAGGGACTCGGCGACGTTGTCGGCCAGGTCGCGCCAGCACACGACGTTGAAGAAGGAGACCGCCTCCTCCCACTCGTTCGTCTGGCGGTTCTGCCACCGCCGGTTGACCGCGAGGCCGAACGTGGCGTTGGCCGCGCCCGAAGGCGTGAACCGAAGCTCAGGGTCGCGGGTGATGTTGCCAACCAGGGTGACGGAGTTTCCGTTGCTCATCTCTTATCGCTCCACGTACTCGTTATGACGCCGTCGTCTCCGCCTCGGCGTCGGCTGTCGCGGGCGACACGCGAGGAGCGCGGCCGGCGACGCCTTCCGGGAGGCGGATGATCTTGTGGCGGATCACTTCATCCGCGAGGGAGAGCATCCGGTCGAGCTCGCTCATCACGGCGGGCTCGGCGGTGACGTCGAGCAGGGCGTAGTAGCCCTCCCAACGATGCTTCAGCTCGTAGGCGAAGCGGCGCTTGCCCCACCGGTCGACCCGGTTGGGATTGCCGCCGCGGGACCGGATCAACTCGGTTGACCGATCGATCATGCCGCGGATGACATCGTCGTCGAGGGACGCGTCGAGGATGACCACGACTTCGTAGGGTCGCATGGTTACTGCTGTTCCTCCTCCGGACCACGGCCTTCCGGCCGGGGCCCCCGGTGCGGGGGCAGGTGGTTTGTCGAAGGGTCAAGGGTACTCGACCGGCCCGTCTGCGGCACATGGCGACCGTACCGACGAGGTGGGACAACAATGCGGGGATGCCCGTCGAGGAGCTCGATGACCCGCGCCGCGTTCATCCGCCACACGTCGCCGACGAGCGCCGGATGCTCGAGACGTGGCTCGACTTCCATTGGACTGACGACAACGGCGACGCCGACCTCGACCCGCTCGACGACGCCGACTGGGAGACCGATCTCGCCACGTGGGAGCAGGCGTGCGAGCGAAGCCGTGCCGCCGCCGCGCCGCGCAGCCTTGACGACACCGGCGGCCGGCGCGGAACCGAGGTGTCGCTGCGCTGGATCTACGTCCACATGATCGAGGAGTACGCGCGACACAACGGCCACGCGGATCTGATCCGGGAGCTCATCGACGGAGCCGTCGGTGACTGACCCGCTGCTGGAAGCGGCCCGCGCCGCCAAGGGGTTCATGCCGGACGACGAGGGGCTCGCGTTGCGTGCCGCGGCGGAAGCGGCGGCACGAGCCCATCCCGGCCTGCCCCTCCTCGAGGTCGGCACCTACTGCGGGAAGTCGGCCCTCTACATGGCGGCGGCCGCGCGCGCAGCAGGCACGGTGCTCTTCACGGTCGACCACCACCGCGGGTCCGAGGAGAACCAGGCCGGGTGGGAGCACCACGATCCGACGGTCGTCGATCCCCGCACAGGACGGATGGACACGATGCCGGCCTTCCGGCGCAACGTCGAGGACGCCGGTGTCGAAGACGTGGTCATCGCGGTCGTCGGCGACTCCCCCACCGTCGCCCGTTTCTGGCAGACACCGCTCGCGTTCCTGTTCATCGACGGCGGCCACGGCGACGACCCGGCGTGGGCCGACTACCGCACCTGGGAGCCGAAGCTGACGAGCGGCGGAACCCTCGCGATCCACGACGTCTTCCCCGACCCCGCCGACGGCGGCCGCCCTCCCTACGAGCTGTACTGCCACGCGCTCGAGACAGGAGCATTCACCGAGATCGACGGCGCGGGTTGCGGATCGCTTCGGGTGCTGCGCAAGGCCTGAGCGCAAGCGTGCGCCGTCCATCGATTTCGGAGTGCCCTCAGCGCATGTTGTTGCGTTCAGCGCGCTCCAGAACGCGGCCCGGCGCGGCGGTCGTCGTCGCCTGAGCTTGTCAGTCGGGATCGAGGTCGAGCGACGGCTCGTCGACCGCGACGGCGGGCAGCCCGACGCCGCGGAACATGCCCGCGGCGGGGCTGGTGTCGGAGAGCGCGTCCCAGGCGAGGATCATCGCCCCTGCGGTGTAGGACGTCTTCTCGCCGCCCGGGAAGTGGATCTCCTCGGGATGAACGCAGCCCGTCCAGTACGAGCCGTCGGCTTCACGCAGGTACTGCACCCACGTCATCAGCCGTCGGGCCTCGTCCCGTCGTCCGATCGCGTCGAGCGCGATCACGCACTCCGCCGTCTCCGACGCCGTCACCCACTCGTTCGTCGACACGCACCGCACGCCGAAGCCCGACATCACGAACTGATCCCACCGCTCGTCGATCCGCGCCACCGCTCGGTCACCGACCAGCGCGCCGCCGAGCACCGGGTAGTACCAGTCCATCGCCCAGCGGCTCTTGTCGGCGAACGCGCTGTCCTCCCGCCACGCGATCGCCTCTGCGAGACGCACGGCGGCGACGTACCACTCCGGGCGCTCGATGCCGAGCACCTCGGCGATGCCCACCGCGCACCGCAACGACAGCAGGACCGACGACGAACCGGTGAGCAGCGCGTAGTCGGCCGGCCGCAGGTCTTCCGGCTCGAGCGACCACAGCACCTCACCGCCCGGCTGCTGCAGGCGGAGCGCGAAGGCGATCGCGCGGTCGACCATCGGGAAGAGCTCCTCGAGGAACCCGACGTCGCCGGTCACCTTCCAGTGATGCCACGCGCCGACGGCGACGTAGGTGGAGACGTTGGTGTCGCGCCGCGGGTCTTCGATGCCGTCGTCGAGGTAGTAGCTGAACCACGACCCGTCCTCGAGCTGGGTCGACGACAACCAGTCGTAGGCCCGGCACGCCTCGTCGCGACGCCCGGCGACCACCAGGGCCATCGCGCACTCGACGTGGTTCCAGGGATCGGCGTGGCCGCCGGGGAACCAGGGGATCTTGCCGCTCGGCTGCTGCAGCTCGACGATCGCGTCAGCGGTCGCCTGCACCTGCTGGGGCGACAGGACGCCCGGAAGGTCGGGGAGGCTGCTCATGCCGCGCCGCCGTCCTCACGCCGGCGCCGTCCGTAGAGCACGAGCGACTTGCCGATCGCGGGCTGGAGGATCCGCTCGGCGATCTTCAGCGACAGCGGCTGCTCGACCATCTCGCGCACGAGCAGGTCGTGGTAGCGCTTCACCAGCGGGTGCTCCGCGTTGTTCACGCCCACCGCGCACTTCAGCCACCAGTACGGCGCGTGAAGACCGTGGGCGTGGTGGCGGTCGAAGACGTCGAAGCCGGCCGCTTCCATCCGTCCCCGCAGAACGCCTTCGCGGTAGATGCGGATGTGGCCGCCGGCCGCCGCAGGCGCGTGGTACTCGTCGGACAGAGCCCAGTTGACGAGCTCGGGGAACCAACGGGGCACCGTCACGGCGATGACGCCGCCGGGACGCACGACTCGAGCGATCTCGCGCAGCGCGCCGTTGTCGTCGGAAATGTGCTCCATCACCTCCGACGCGATGGCCCGGTCGAACGACGCATCGGGGAACGGCAGGTCGAGCGCAGAACCCTGGATCGCCGCCGCGCCCGCGACCGAGGGATCGACGTCGCCGTTCTCGTACAGGCCAGCGACGAGCGCCGACACGTCCTTCAGCGACGCGTCGTCGAGGTCGACGGCGGCGACGTGCGCGCCGCGGCGAAGCACCTCGAACGAGTGGCGTCCGGCGCCGGCGCCGATGTCGAGCACGTGCTCGCCGGCCTGGATCCCCAGCCGGTCGTAGTCGACGGTCAGCATGAGATCACGCCCCGCCCAGGACCTTGTCGTACACCGCGGCGGTGCCTTCGGCGCAGCGCTTCCACGTGAGCTTCTCGAAGACCCGCTCGCGTCCGCCGACGGCGAGGCGCTCCCGCTCCTCCGGATCGTCGAGCAGCTCGACGATCGCCTGGGCGAGCGCGCCGGCATCGGCCGGGGGCACGAGGCGAGCGGTGTCGCCCGACGTGCCGACGACCTCGGGAATGGCGCCGCCGGTCGTCGCGAGCAGCGTGGCGCCGGATGCCATCGCCTCGATCGCCGGGAGCGAGAAGCCCTCGTAGAGCGACGGCACGACGGCGAGCTCGCACTCCGCGTAGAGCTCGACGATGCGCTCGTCGCTCACGCCGCTGACGAACTCGACCGCATCGGAGATGCCGAGGCGCTCGATCACGCCCGGGATCACCGAGCCGCCCCGGAGCTTGCCGATGACGACGAGGTGGACGTCAGGACGCTCGGTGCGGGCTTTGGCGACAGCCTCGAGCAGGTAGGTCAGACCCTTGAGGGGGACGTCGCCGGATGCCGTCGTGAGGAGGCGTCCGGGGACGCGCTTGATGTGAGGCAGCGGCCGGAAGCGGGTCTCGTCGACGCCGACCGGCACGACCTCCATCCGCTCCGCCGGCACGCCCATCTGCTGCGCGATGTCGCGCTTGGAGTTCTCCGACACCGTGATGACGTGGGGCAGCTGCTTCGCCACCTCGATCTGCGGGGCGAGGAACGAGTACCAGCGGTTGAGGAAGAACCGCTGGCGGCGGGTCGTGGCGTGCTGCAGCTCGAGGTCGTAGTCGACCGTGATCGGATGGTGGATGGTGGCGACGAGCGGCCACCCCTCCTCCACCAGTGGCAGCAGCCCCTCACCGAGGCACTGGTTGTCGTGGATCAGATCGAACTCGCCCGAGCTGAGGCGGCCCGTGAGCCGGCGCTCGATGCGCTGGCTGAAGGTGCGGGCCTCCGGGAACTGACCGGTCATCGACAGGCCCCACTCGCGCCAGTCGATCGTGGTCTTCAGCTGCCAGGGATACGGCCACCAGAAGGGCCACCGGCGCCGGTAGAGGTCGAGCGACGGAACCTTTTCGAACTTCACCTCGGGATCGAGGATCGGCCAGGGCTGGCCGGCGAAGACGGTGACGTCGTAGCCGAGCTCGACGAGCTCGCGGCACAGGTAGCGCGTGTAGACGCCCTGCCCGCCGGAGTAGGGGTTCCCGCGGTAGCAGAGAAACGCGATGGACTTCTTCGCGGACGAGTTCGTTGCGGGCACGGCGGACAAGGCTCCTAGAGAATTGACTGCCCGGTCAAGCGGGCGGGTCGTGTGGCGTCGAGGAGGCGCCTACCGCGGCGCCCTCTGCTTTGGGCCCCGAACGCTTCACGGGTGAGGCGGTCGGGGCCCGAAGCGTGATGGGGTGGGTGTCAGTCCCTACAACTACCGAGGATCTCGAGCTTCGAGCCGGGGACGATCCCGAGCTCGTCGAGCTGGCCCTGGGGAACCTCGATCGCGTAGCGGTAGGGGCCGGAGGCGGCGTAGACGGGGCAGTCGTCCGATTCGAGGCACGGCTCCATGTCGGCCGTCGACACGAGCGACCCGTCGGCCGCGAACCACGCGATCGACAGCGGCATCGGCGTGTTCCTCATGTGGAACGCGGCCTGGGTGTCCTGCGAGAACCGGAAGATCATCCCGGGATAGCCCTTCAGATCCTCGACCTCCATGAGGCCGCGGGCCCGCTGGGTCTCCGTCGCTGCGAGCAGCGCGCACTCGACCTCGTTGGGCTGGGGGGCGACCCGGAAGGCGATCTCACCGAAGCCCGCAATGCGAGCCTCGGCCAGACCCGGATCGTCGGGCTCGTTCGCGCCCTTCGCGATGCAGGCCCCGAACCCGAGGACCAGGAGCACCGTCACGACCCACATCAGCGCCCGCTGGCGCGGGTCGGGAGGGTCCAGATCCTCAGGAAGCACGGGGGACGACGCTAGTTACTGCTGGGAGCCGTACAACCCGAGGAGCTCGGCCACCTCGTCGGAGAGGTGGTAGCTCTCGTCGTCGTTCGGGAACGCGCCCGAGCGGACGTCGTCGGCGTAGCGGCGCATCGCCTCGACGGCGTCGGCCTTCAGCGAGGCGTACCGCCGGACGAACTTCGGCGTGATCCGGTCTTCGATGCCGAGGAGGTCGTGGAAGACGAGCACCTGCCCGTCGCACCCGCGGCCGGCGCCGATGCCGATGGTCGGCACGTCGATCGACCCGGTGATCATCTCGGCCACCGCGTCGGGCACGCCCTCGAGCACCAGGGAGAACACGCCCGCGTCGACGAGTGCCTTCGCGTCGTCGAGCAGTGCCTTGGCCGCGGAGGCCTCCTTGCCCTGGACCTTGAAGCCGCCCATCGCGTGAACCGACTGCGGGGTGAGGCCGATGTGGCCCATCACGGGGATCTCGGCGTCGACGATCGCCTCGATCATCCGCACCCGCTTGCGCCCGCCCTCGAGCTTCACCGACTGCGCACCGCCCTGGACGAGCTTGGCCGCGTTGCGAACGGTGTCTTCCACGCTCACGTGGTAGCTGAGCCACGGCAGGTCGCCGACGATCAACGCCGAAGGCTTCGCCCGGGCGACCGCCGCCACGTGGTGGGCCATGTCGTCGGCGGTCACCTGCAGCGTGTCGTCGTAGCCGAGCACGACCATGGCGAGGCTGTCTCCGACGAGGATCAGGTCGACGCCCGCCTCGTCGGCGATGCGCGCGCCCGGCGCGTCGTAGGCGGTCACCATGACGAGCGGCTCGGAACCGGCCGCGACCTTCCGGCGACGGACCGCGGGCGCGGTCAGCGGCCGTGAACCCTTCTGGGCCATAGCGATGTTCCTCCTCCCGTCCAGCGCCCGAATGGCTGCCGGCGGTACCTCCAAGTGTACGGTCACCTGCTCGTGACCGACCACTCGCCAGGCAGCCTCGGTGTCTGCCAGAACTGCGCACGCGAAGACGCCGATCTCGTCGGCGTGAAGCGCCTCTACGTGCAGCCCGAGACGTGGGACGCCGCGGCCAAGGTCACCCACACCGACGAGGTCGAGCTGTGGTGCTTCTCGTGCCGAACCCAGTACCCGCACGAGGACGCCGAAGCCACCGCTGAGTGACGGGCCGCGGGCCTAACCCGGCGGCGCGGCCGTCGTCGGAGGCGGTGGTGGCGCTGTGGTGCTCGCCGGAGCCGCCGTCGTCGTCGGGGAAGGGCGGGTCGTGGTCGCTCCGGTCGGGGCGGTCGTCGTGGTCGACTTGTCCTTGTCCTTCGAGTCGTCGTCGGTGCCGGCGTCGGGCGCCGTCGTCGTTGTCGTCGACGTCGTCGTGGTCGTCGGAAGCACGACCTTCGCCGGCTGCGCCAGCGCCTTGCCCTTGAAGCGGGAGACCTTCGGGAACTGGGCCTGGAACTTCGGGTCCTTGGTGGCCCCTTCCATGAACCGGCGGAAGATGGTCGCCGGGAACGAACCGCCACTCACCTTCTTGTCGCGCACGTTCAACATCGGGCGCTTGTTGCCCTCGGGGAAGCCCATCCAGACCGCGGTCGTGAGCTTCGGGGTGTAGCCGACGAACCACGCGTCGCCGTAGTTCTGGGCTGTGCCGGTCTTCCCGGCCACCTGCACCGACGAGAGCTTCGCGCCGACTCCCGAGCCGCGCAGGACGACCTGACGGAGGCAGTGGTTGACGACGTCGGCCTCGTCGGTCGAGAGTACGCGCTGGGTCTGGGGCGGCGACTCGGGCTCGATCACCGTGCCGTCCGCGCGGCGAACCTCGAGGATCACACGGGGCTCGACGTGAACGCCCCGAGCAGCGAACGTCGAGTAGGCGCTCGCCATCTCGAGCACCGAGACCTCGGCGGTGCCGAGCACGGTCGACGCCACCGCGGGCACGGGCGACTTCCGCACGCCCAACTCCTTCGCCATGTCGGCGACACGCTGCCGTCCGAGCGATTCCTGCGCCTGGATGTACACGGTGTTGACCGAACTCGCCGTGGCGTCGATCAGGTTCATCGAATCGCCGTAGTCGGCCTCCTCGTAGTTCTCGACCTCGTAGTCCTTGCCCTCGTTCGCCTTGGGCAGCACCACCCGGTCGGGCGCGGGGAACGAGCTCTGGACGCTGTAGCCGTCCTTCACCAGGGCGGCGAGGAGGAACGGCTTGAACGTCGACCCGCCTTGGCGGCCAGAGCCGCCGCCCTCGCGGCCGACGGCGTAGTTGACCTTCGACTCGGTGAAGTTCCGGCCGCCGACCATCGCGAGCACTCGGCCCTGGTCGTCGATCGAGACCAGCGCGCCGGCCGGATCGCTGTCGGGTCGATCGAGGAAGCCGTAGACCGCGTCGTACGCCTGGGCCTGCAGGTTCAGATCGAGCGAGGTCTTGACCCGCAGCCCGCCCTGGTAGGTGGTGTCCTCGCCGTAGCGGCGGACCAGCTCCGCCCGCACGTACTCGACGAAGTACGAGGTCCCCTTGTCGGTGCCGACGATCTCCGGCTCGCGCTGCTCCCGCGCCAGCACCTCGGTGTCGAGGGCCTCCGCCGCAGCAGCGCGCTCCTGTGCTGCGGTGATCCACCCCTCCTCCCGCATGGCGGAGAGCGCGCGGTCGCGGCGGCGCTGGCCGACCGGACGCGTCTTGGGGTCGTCCGGGCTCGCGCTGTTCGGCGAGCGGATCAGGCCCGCCAGGTATGCGGCCTGCGACAGGGTGAGGTCGCCGACGTCCTTGGCGAAGTACGCGCGACTTGCGGCCTGCACGCCATAGGCGCCCCGGCCGAAGTACACCGTGTTCAGGTAGCGCTCGAGGATCTCGTCCTTCTGCCAGCGCCGCTCGACCTTGAGGGCCAGGGCCGCCTCCCGCACCTTGCGGGTGAGGGTGCGCTCGCTGCTCAGGTACACCTGCTTCACGTACTGCTGGGTGATCGTGCTGCCACCCTGCAGCGGCCTGCCCCGCACGTCGGCCATCGCGGCCCGCACGACACCGACGGGATCGATGCCGCCGTGGTCGTAGAAGTTGCGGTCCTCCGACGCGAGCACCGCCTGGACGACTATCGGCGGAACCGTCTCGAGAGGCACCGGCGTGCGGTCTTCGCCGCTGTCGATCGACGCGAGGCGTGCACCGTTGACATCCGTGAGCACCGTCGTCTCGGCCAGCGCCCCCGGTTCGGGCAACGGGACCTGGGCCATCCGGTAAAGCCCGATCGCCACCGCCGCGCAGGTCAAGGTCGCTCCCAGCCACAGCGCCTTCCGGTGACGCCAGAACCAGTTGCGGCCCTCGTTGTCGAGCGCCATCCGCCTACAGCCGCGCGCGCCGACGCCCGATCGGGAAGCTGCGCACCAGGTGGTTCCACGAGCAGTCGCCGCACACCTCGACGACGTACGCGGCCCGGTCCTCGGATGCCCGGTCGAGCTTCGCCAACTCGTCGAGCTTGAGGATGCACCGCCCGCTCGCCGGGAGTCGGTTGCCGAACACGTAGGTGACCAGCACCATCCGGTCGCCCTCGCAGATCGGGCACGGCTCGGACGCGGGCCGCCCGCAGAACTCGGCGTTGCGGAGGAGCTCCGCCTGGGCGTCGCAGATGTCGATCCGCTTGAGGCGGCCGCGCCGGTACTCCTTCACGGTCGAGTTCCGCGCCAGGCGGTAGTCGACCACGCCAACGGGTCGCGCGGCGGCCCCGATCGAGTCGGGACGGAAACTCACGGGCGCCGTCGGGCGGGAGCCATGACCGCAAGAGGGTAGCCGTGACCTGCAACGACAGGTCCGCCGACCGGCCGGACCCGGCGCGCGCTTGCAGAAGTTCGTGTCGGCAGTACACTGACGCTCGATATATCGGATCGATA
This sequence comes from Acidimicrobiales bacterium, assembly GCA_035540495.1. GTDB lineage: Bacteria > Actinomycetota > Acidimicrobiia > Acidimicrobiales > CADCTF01 > DASVEG01. The sequence goes on along the minus strand of DATLGL010000052.1, from coordinate 21,715 downwards.
CATCGGAAGAGACGAACCGCCACACGTGTTGGAACTGGCCATCCTCGGGTTGCTGAAGGAGCAGGAGCTCCACGGATACGAGTTGAAGAAGCGGCTGAGCGACACGCTCGGGCCGTTCTCCGGCGCGTCGTTCGGCTCCCTCTATCCGGCGCTGCGCCGACTCGAGACGGCTGGGGCGATCGTGGCCACCGAAGCGGCCGCTACCGAACGGCCTGTTCCCGCCATCCCCATGACCGGTTCCCTCGGCGGTGAGCTGGCGGCGTTCCGGGCCCGGAAGCGGACGGCGACTCGGGCCACCGGCGGCCGGACCCGGAAGGTGTATCGGATCACCGAGACCGGCGAGCGGCTCTTCGAGGAGCTCCTCGCCACCGAATCGCAGACGAGCGACGACGACCGCACCTTCCAGCTGAAGCTCGCGTTCGCCCGTCACCTCCCGCCCGACGCCCGCCTCGGTCTCCTCGAGCGGCGCAGGGCCCATCTCGTCGAGCGTCTGGCCCAGGCCCGTGCCTCCGTCCGCAGCCGCTGGGACCGCCTCGACAACTACACCCGCTCCCTCGTGGAGCACAGCCGTGAGTCGACCGAGCGAGACATCAGCTGGCTCGATCGCCTCATCGAGAACGAGAAGTCCTCGGGTGCGCCCGAGCACGTACAGAAAGAGAGCTCGGTATGAGCAGCAAGGTCCGTGTGGCGATCGCCGGTGTAGGCAACTGCGCCAGCTCGCTCGTCCAGGGCGTGGAGTACTACAAGAACGCCGACCCGTCGGAGCGGGTTCCCGGCCTCATGCACGTCGTGCTCGGCGGTTACCACGTCGGTGACGTGGAGTTCGTCGCCGCCTTCGACGTCGACGCCACGAAGGTCGGCCTCGACCTCGGCAAGGCGATCTACGCCGACATCAACAACACCATCAAGTTCGCCGAGGTGCCCGAGCTCGGGGTGACGGTGCTGCGCGCGCCGACCTTCGACGGCTTCGGCGAGTACTACCGCGAGGTCGCCGAGGAGAGCCCGCTCGAGCCGGTCGACGTCGTCCAGGCGCTCAAGGACGCGCGTGCCGACGTGCTCGTCAGCTACCTGCCGGTGGGTTCGGAGGAGGCGCAGAAGTTCTACGCCCAGGCCTGCATCGACGCCGGCGTCGCCTTCGTGAACGCCATCCCGGTGTTCATCGCGAGCGACCCGGTTTGGGCGAAGAAGTTCGAAGACGCCGGCGTCCCGATCGTCGGTGACGACATCAAGAGCCAGGTCGGCGCCACCATCGTCCACCGCACCCTCGCCCGCCTGTTCGAAGACCGCGGGACGACGATCGACCACACCTACCAGCTGAACTTCGGCGGGAACATGGACTTCATGAACATGCTCGAGCGGAAGCGGCTGAAGTCGAAGAAGATCTCGAAGACGCAGTCGGTCACGAGCCAGATCGACGCCGGGATCACCGACCGCGACGTGCACATCGGCCCGTCCGACCACGTGCCGTGGCTCGAGGACCGCAAGTGGGCGTTCATCCGCCTGGAAGGCCGCAACTTCGGTGACGTCCCGCTCACGGTCGAGCTCAAGCTCGAGGTCCACGACTCGCCGAACTCGGCCGGCGTGATCATCGACGCCGTCCGCTGCGCCAAGGTCGCCAAGGACCGTGGCCTCGGCGGCCCGGTCATGGGCGCCAGCGCCTACTTCATGAAGTCGCCGCCCGTGCAGTACCGCGACGAGGTCGCCCGCGAGATGGTGGAGGCGTTCGCCGCCGGCAACTGACGAACCGGCACGCGTCCAGGAAGCCCGGGTCGAGACGACGCGGGCTTCTTCGCGTCCGGGAGGTGCTCGACCACTTGGTGGCGAATTGTCCGATCCGGGTCTACAACTGGAGGTGCTCCGCGGTGCGGGTACGGGCCGCTCACCCCCGACACGGCGAACGGTCAGTGCAGCTACCGCGTCGGCCAGGAGCTCCGGGTCAACCAGCCGCCGTCCGCCGCCGACGACGCGGCCGCGACCCGGATGCGTACCGTCTGTCGTCATCCCGGTGCTGGCGAACGATGTCGACCCCGACGGCGACACGTTGTCCGTCAGCTCCTTCACCGCTCCGGGAGCCGGCACCGCGGTGCTGACCAACAGCGGGGCGATCAGCTACACGCCGAAGAACGGCTTCAAGGGCATCGACCACTTCACCTACACCGCAAGTGACGGGCGAGGGGGCACCGCCACCGCGATGGTCCGCATCACGGTGACGAACAAGCCCTAGCTCACTGGCTGTCGGGCCGCCAGCGAGAACAGCAGTGGGAACGGGGGCATCTCGGCGGGCAGCCGCCAGATGCCCCCTTCTTCTTCCAGGTACGGGAATTGCGGGTAGACGGTGAAGGGGTGCTCGCGCAGGAACTCGATGCGGAGGCCAGCGCCGATCAGTGCGTTCACGACGTCGCCGATGCCGTGGAGCCAGACGTATTCCTCGAGCTCGATGTCGGCGTCGAAGTCGGCGTACGTGCCCGGCTCGAGGAACCGCAACGGCGCATCGGGTTCCGTCCAGTACGGATATCCCACCACCATCTCCGTGGTGCCGGGCTCGTCGAGGAGCGTCGAGCCCGCCGGATGGACCTCGGCAACGTACGCGACGCCGTCAGGCGCGAGGTGGCGGGCGATCACCTGCCCCCACGTGCTGAGCTCCGGCAGCCAGCACATCGCGCCGTACGAGACGAAGGCGACATCGAACGTCTCGCCCAGGTGGAGGCTGCGAACGTCGCTCTCGACGAAGCGAGCGACGTCCGACAGGCCCAGCTCCGACGCGAGCCCCGCCGCGGTCTCGATCGCGACGGGTGAGAAGTCGACGCCGGTGACGACCGCGCCGTGGTGCCGGGCCCACGACAACGTGTCGAGACCGAAGTGGCACTGCAGGTGGAGGAGCCTCTTGCCCTCGAGCGATCCGCCCACAGCGGCGAGCAGCTCGTCGACCTCCAGCGCGTGGAGCGACGACGTCCCGTTCTTGAAGCCTTCGACGTCGTAGTACTCGGAGCGAGCGTGGATCGGCGTCCGGGCGTCCCACAACCTGCGGTTGGCTGCGAACGGGTCGCTGCCGCTCAGGAGAGCAGCACCTCGCCTCGGTAGGTCTGCGCCGTCGCGGTGAACGGGTTGACCTCGATCCGATAGACGCCGGCAACGCTCACGTCAACGGTGACCTGCTCGACCCCGTCGGGGTCATCGACGATCGGCAGCCCTGCGGAGTAGCCGACCTGCTTGCCGTCGGGCCCGTACACGTAGAGATCGAAGTCGGCGTCAGGGCTCGACGGCGTGACCCGCACCGTGAGCTTCGCTCCGGCTGAGGGCACCCGGAGCTCGACGAAGCGCACGTCGCAGTCGTCGCCGACGCGAATCCCGCCGTGGCAGTCGAACACGACCCCGTCGACCGAACTCACCACTCCGGCGTGCACGAACGGGCCCGCCTCCCAGGTGTGGCTCTCGCCCGGACCGACAGAGGCCTCGGACGCGCCCGGCGTGTACTGCGGCTTCGGTGCGGGGTCCGGTCCGGTCGTCACGTAGCGGGCGGGCGCCACGGCACCGGCAGCGAGGGTGTAGGGGCACGCACCGTACAGGCGGTCGGCGACGGGGGCAGCCGCTCCAGCGACGCGCCTCGACCAGACGTACAGCCCGACGAGCGGCGTGCCGTCCTCCAGCGCTGGCAATTCGATGCCCGCTGCGGTGACGGCACCGGCCGGCACGTCGATGGTGATGGTGTCGGATGCCGGGTCGAAGGCGCCCGTCAGGCGGGGGCCGCCGGTCATGGTGAACGACGGGGCGCCGCTGGCGGGCCGGTTCGCGTTCACCCGCACGGCGGTGCCAGCGTGGTGGAAGAACACGTTGAACGACTCGCCATCGGAGCCGAGCACCAACGGCCTGTCGGGAAGGTCCTTGACGGTGAGCAGGAACCGGAGCACACCGCCTGCCCACTCGGCGCGGGCCGACGTGAGGTCGAGCGCGGGCTCCGACGGCAGGCGGGTGCTCTCGGCGCTGGCGACGTCGGTGGCGTCACCTGCGACGTCGGTCCCGAACGGGCCGTCGGGTGCACACGTCGCCTTGGCGGGGAAGACGTGGAACAGGCGCGCCCGCGCGACGGCACCCACCGCGTCGACCATTCCGTGGCCCTTGTCGAACGACGTCATGCCGTCGTTCAGCGTGTCGGGCTCGTACGACCCGCCGAACGCGAACGGGTGGGCCGTGTCCTCCAGCGCGTCTTCGACCTGGGCCGCCGTCAGCTTCGGGTTCGCCTGGAACATCTGGGCGACGATGCCCGCTATGTGCGGCGCTGCCATCGAGGTCCCGCCGATCGTGCCGTAGTAGGGGTCACGGGCGTCCGCGCCACGACACACGGCGAGGGTCGGCATGCACGCGGACAGGATCGAACTTCCTGGCGCGGTGATGTCCGGGTAGGTCGAGTGCCTCCCCTTCTCGCCGCGGGAGCTCGACGAGTCGAGCAGGTTGTCGCGGTCGCCCGTGTCGCCGTCGTGGGCGTTCGCTACGGCGATCACGCCAGGCAACGGGTTCGTTGCCTGCGGCGACACGCGATTGTCTGACCCGTCGCCGCCGTCGTTCGTCGTGTCTCCGTTTCCCGCTGCCCATACCGTGACCACACCCGCTTCGGCGAGCAGTCGTTGGAACTTGGCGGTGGCGCTGTTGGGATTGAACTCGCCGCTGCCGCCGTAGCTGTTGTTCACGACCTTGATCGGCGGGCACGATCCGTCACCGCACGGGTTCGCGTGGTGCTCGAGGATCCAGTTGAGCGCGCCGTTCGCGAAGCGGAGCGTGAGCGGGGTCTCGCCGGCGCCGAGGCCGATGAGCGTCGCGCCCGGTGCTGCACCGTGTACCTGCTGCCCGGTGGCCGTCCGCGCGTCGTAGCCCGCGGCAATTCCCGCCACGTGGGTACCGTGCCCGCCCGTCGACGCGGTGTCGGCCTCGGTCATCGGCACGAAGAGCCGGTCTTCCGCACCCTTCTGCGGATCCTCGCACGCCACGACGAAGCAGGGCGTGTGCACGAACTTGTAGTTGCGGGCGACTTTGGAGACGCCATCCTTCATGAACATCGGGTGATTGGCGTCGATGCCGCTGTCGACGATGGCGATGCTCACGCCTGTCCCGTCGACCGGCGCGGAGGTGAGCGTCCGGCGGATCGGTGGCTGAGGGATCGGAGGCCCGCTCTCGATGCGGCACTGGCGCACCCGCTTGCCCTTCACCCGCCTCGTCGTGCAGACCTGCTTCTTCGGGCCCGGCTTCGGGGGCTGCGGCTCGTCGTAGACCGCGGTGAAGCCCGCCCGCGCCTCGTTGCCTCGAGTGGCCTCGTGCGAGGAGTTGGTGAAGTAGCGGAGCGGCGCGTCCGCCTCGAGATAGGTGAGGCCGGTCACGCCCGCGAGCTTCCTGATCGCGGGCGCCGGGCCTCGGGCGACTGCGACGTCGATCGCGTCGTAGGTCTCGAAGACGCGAAGGCCCGCCGCTCGTGCCGCAGCCGAGGCACTCGTGCGCTTCGAGCCGTGAACGAACACCGTGATCAGCGCACCGGGCTTCGCGACCGCCAGCTCGCGCTTGAGCGCAGGGTCGAGGGATGCCCTCCTGCTGGTGGGGCCGGCTGCGCCGTCACGAGCGCCGGCGGCTCCACCCGGAGCTGTGGCGACAGCGGACGCCTCGCCTCCTGCGCCTCCCGTGACGGCTGTTGCTCCGTCGCCGCGTGTCTCGAGGCCGGTCGGGACCATTGCACCCGGCACGCCTTCGTTGCCGCCCGGCGCCGAAGCGATGGGACGTCCGGTTCCGTCGATCTGAAGTCCCGCCGCGACGCACGCGACCGTCAGCAGCGCAATGACGGCGCCGCGCAGGATGCGTTCCACACTCAGGAGTTCGGCCCGGAGGACGACTAGTCCTGCGTTACGACCTCGACCACGAGCGGGCGGTGGTCGCTCGCCGTCGTCTCCGCGACCGCCACCGACTCGATCGAGAGCCCGCCGCCGACGGCGACGTGGTCGATCCGGATGCGGGGTGACGACGCAGGGAACGTCGGAACCGAGGTGTCCGCCACCGTGAGGCCGGCCTCGCCCAGCACCGGCTCGATCTCCTCCGGGTGCAGGTTGAGGTCGCCGACGTAGATCCAGGGGCCGGGTCGAGCCATCAGCCACGCAACGGACGCCCGCAGCTGATCGAACACCTCCTCGCGGTGGATCGACAGGTGCGTTGCCGCGATGGTCACCTGGACGCCTCCGGCCAGATGGGCACGGGCGAGGCCGACCGATCTCGGTTCGCTCCGGAACCGCCGGCGGGGCAGGCGGCGGACCTCGACGTCGGTCAGCGTGCCACGCGCCCCGATGGCGTTGCCGTAGCGACCGACCCCGCCGATCACCGCCGCGGGAACGAACGCGTGCTCGAGGCCGCACGCGGACGCGATCTCGGCCGCCTCGTCCGCAAACTTCGATCGTGGTGCACCGAGATCGACCTCTTGGAGGGCGAGCACGTCGGGCTTCAGCCCCGCGGCGACCGACCCGGTGAGGGCGACGTCGACCCGTGAGCCGTCGCTGCGCAGCCCGTGCTGGATGTTGAAGCTGACGACACGCAGGCGGGCGGCCACGGCCGTTCATCCTGTCAGGGCCGGCCGCACGGCAAACTTCTCGACGTGCCCCTCGACAACGCAGCTGCCTGGGATCGCTACGCATCCGAGTACCAGGCCGGAGCGCAGCTCCCGACCGACGTCGCCACCTACGGCCCCGACATCGCCACCGAGGCCGACCTCCGGCTGCTCGGCAACCTGACGGGCAAGCGGGTCCTCGACCTCGGGTGCGGGGCGGCGCAGAGCTCGATCGCGTTCGCGAAGCAAGGAGCGATCGCGATCGGCGTCGACTTCTCGTCCGAGCAGCTCGCCCACGCGCGCCGGCTGTGCGAACGGGAGGGCGTCAAGGTCGAGCTCCATCACGGCGACCTCGCCGATCTCGCGTTCGTGCGGGGCGAGTCGATCGACCTCGTGTTCTCGTCGTACGCGTTCTGGTACGTCGAAGACCTGAACCGCGTGTTCCGTCAGGTCCATCGGGTGCTGAAGCAGAACGCGCCGCTCGTGTTCTCGCTCCCCCATCCGGCCTACGACCTCATCGACGACGACGCGGAGCAGCCGCTCCTCGTCCGCCGTTCGTACTTCGACCGGGCGCCGATCGAGGTGAAGAACGACGACGCGACGATGGTCGCGTTCCACCACACGGTGTCCGACCTCTACATGGGGCTGTTGCGGTCGGGTTACCGAGTCGACGTGATGCTCGAACCCGAGCCGCTTCCGAGCGGTCCCCGGACCGGGTTTTGGCGGGAGACGTTCCGCTACGTGCCGCGCACGCTCGTCGTGCGAGCACGCAAGGAAGGCATCTAGCTCCTGACCCAGTCGGCGTAGCCCCGAGCGAACAGCGCGGGCGTGCCGCCGGTGTGCACGAACACGACCTTGTCGTCCGCGGTGATGTCGCCACTCCGAACCGCGTGCACGAGACCGGCCATGGCCTTCGCCGTGTACACGGGGTCGAGGATGAGCCCCTCGGTGCGAGCGGCGAGGCGCAACGCCTCCAACGCCTCGTCGGTCGGCGCGCCGTAACCGGGGCCGAAGCGGTCGACGTCGAGCCGTACGGCGCCGATCGGTTCCGGCAGCCCTGCGAGAGCCGCGGCTTCCGCGGCCTTCTCCGGCACACGGTCGAGGAGGTCGGGACGGGTGCCCACGTCGACGCCGAGGACCTTGGCGTGGTCTCCGAGCCCGGCGACGAGTCCTGCGTGGGTGCCGCCCGAACCGTCGGCGGTGACGACCGACGTGAGGTCCGGCAACTGATCGGTCAGTTCGAGCGCGCACGCGACGTACCCGAGCGCGCCGACGGTCGAGGCACCGCCGATCGGCATCCGGTACGGCGTACGACCTTCCGCGGCGAGGCGGTCGCACTCGCGCGCGATCGCTTCCTCGGTGGCGTAGTAGTCGGCGGCGTCGGTCCACACGATCTCCGCGCCGAGCAGGTAGTCGAGCACGACGTTGCCCGTCGGCACCGACGGTTCTCCGCCACTGAGGACGACGGTGCATCCGAGGTCGAGGCGGTTCGCGACCGCCGCGGTGATGCGGACGTGGTTCGACTGCCGGCCGCCGCCGGTGACGAGGGTGTCGCAGCCCTGCGCCCGTGCATCCGCGGCGAGGAACTCGAGCTTGCGGGCCTTGTTGCCCCCGCCGCCGACGCCCGTCAGGTCGTCGCGCTTGACGAAGAGGACGTCCGGCGGCAGACCGAGCGCTCCGGCGAGACGGTCCATCGGCTCGAGGGGCGTCGGGACGACGGACAGGAGCGGCACACGTTCGAGCACGGCCGGACGGTAACCGCGAGACTCGCCACCGTGACTGCCGCCGTCGCCGACCTCGTCGCCGCGGTCGAAGCCGCGCTCGACGACTCGTCGTTCAGCACCGATCGGGAGCGGGCGGAGGCGATGCGGCCCGCGATGGCGGCCCTGCTGGCCGCGGACGATCCGGTGCCTGCGTGGGCGGAGGAGCCGTACGAGGGTGGCGCCGTCGGGAACCTGCTCCACGCCGACGCCGACGGCCGCTTCCACGTCCTCGCCGTGGTGTTTCCCGAAGGGACCTCGAGCGGTGTCCACTTCCACGGCTGTTGGGGCGTGATCGGCTACCTGCGCGGCGGCGACGAGGAGACCCGCTTCGCCGGCGGCGAGGCGGACGAACCGGTGGAGGCGTCGCGCCACGTGTGGCACCAGGGCGACATCACGTACCTGCTGCCCGAGGACGGGGAGGGATGGCATCGCGTCCGGAACCCGGGTCCCGGCGTGGGCGTGAGCATCCACGTCTTGTGCCGCACGCCCGTCGACCACCCGCACCTCTACTGGGACCGGTCGTCCGGCCGCACCCTCGACTTCCCGTTCGAAGAGGTCGCGCCCGACCGCTGGATCGCTCGGGTCGCTGCGGGCTGATCACTCGCTCCGGAAGACCTGCGCCGGTCGAAGCCGTGCCGCGCGCCAAGCCGGGAGCGACGCTGCTGCGTTGGTCGCAACCAATGCCACCCCGATGACGAGCGCCGCGCCGAGCACCGGCAGCGCGACGACCCGCTCCACGCCGAGGCTTCCGGCGGTCGCGAACCACGCCGTCCGGCCGATGACGAAGCCGAGCGGTACGCCCACGACTGCGGCGATGACCGCATAGGTCGTCGCCTGCCACGCGAAGGCGGAGACGACCTGGCGGCGAACGAACCCGATCGTCTGCAGAACGGCGACGTCGCGTCGCGACTGGCGGACCGTGACGATCAGTGCGTGGAGGACGGCGGCGAGGCCGAGCAGGGCGAGGAACGCCGCCAGCAGCACCGGCACGTCGCCTGCGCGCTGGAGGTTCACCAACGACGGCGGCAGGTACGGCTCGACGACCTCACCGAGCGCAGGCTCTCGGAACGGCAGGTCGCCTGCGGACGCTCCAGCCGCGAGGTCCGCCAGCACCCCCTGCATGTCGAACTCGAGCGCCAGCTCGCGGGCGCCGGCTTCGCTCAGGGAGATCGAGTGGCCGAACTCCCCCTCGCCGACGATCGGGATGACCGCGATGCCCGTGACGGTCATCGTCGCTTCGCCGTTCGACGCGGTCACCACCACCTCGTCGCCGACGCCCACATCGAGGGCCCGCGCGATGCGCGTTCCGAGCACCACCTCGTCGCCCGCCGTGGCGACTCGTCCGTCGACCATCGTCGGATGGACGTCGCCGCGGAGGCTCGTGACGACCACCGCGTCCACGTCTGCATCACCCACGACGACGCGCGTGAGCCCAACTGAGCCGTACGCGGCAACAGCACGCGAGCGGGCGGCGTCGCCGAGCAAGGTGTCGAAGGAGCCGGGCTCGTCGCCGTTCGCCATCGCGATGACGTCGAAGTTCCAGCCGTGCTCGCGCGGCGTCGACAGCAGTTGGTCCTGCCCGCGGACGAAGGTCACCACCGCGACGACGCCGGTCACCGCGAGCACCAGCGCGGCGATGGTCGATCTCGACTGCACGCGAGCCACCGGCGTGCCGCTCCCCAACGCGCGCCGGACTCCCACCGTCGCGGGCATCGAAGCGAGCGAGGGCAGGCTCGGTGCCCGCGGCAGCGGGTCGGCATCGACCACGACAGCCCGCCTCCACGCCGACCGACCCACCTGCACGAGGAGGAGCAGAACACCCGCGGCCGACACCGCCGGAAGCACCAGGAGGTCGATGTCGACGCCAGGGTCCGGCTCGATGCGCCGGGCGAACCCGAGCGGCATGACGGTGGAAGCGAGGATCGCGACGAGGAGACCCAACACCGCCGCGGTGCCGACGGCAGCCGCAGGCGGAACGGCGAGCGCACGCGCACGATCGCGGCGGGTCATCCCGAGCGCGGCGACGGTTCTGCCGTCGCCGGCGGCGGTGGTCACGACGCGATCGACCGCTTGGCCGAGCGCGATCACTGCGGCGAGTCCGGAAACCGCCGCCAGCGCGACGAGCGCGAGCGTCTGCACCGCGAGGGCATCGTCCGTCTGGCTTCCGAGGTCTTCGGTTCCGAGCACCATCGCCTCCGGCCCGAACTGCCCACGCGCCCACGACCTGAACTCCGCCTGGCCAGCCGGGCTGGGATCCCGGAGGCGGACGAGGTACGCAGGCGGAGGCATGCCGCCGAGACGCTCCTCGAGGACCGGAAGCCATCGCCGCGCGAACGCTGCGGTGAACAGGGCGGCCGGGTTGGCCGCGTTCGCACCGATGTCGAACTCCCCGAGGTGGATCCCGACAACGGTCGCTTCGGTCTGCACGATGTCCTGGATCGAGGCGAGCCCGACGCGATCGCCCACCTCGACGCCTGCGAGCTCCGCGAGCTCCTCGTTCACCGTGATCTCGTCCTCTGCCCGGGGGTCGGCGCGGCGACCGTCGAGCACGCGATAGCGGTACACGTCGGTCCCGAACGACTCGTGCAGCGCGGCGAAGCCTCCTGCGTTCACCATCGGCTCGACCCCCGGCTTCCGCGGCACGACGGGGAAGTACATGAAGCCGCCCGCGGACGCGACGCCGGGTCCGTTCGAGAGCCGCTCCGCGGTCCGCAAGGCGTCACCGACGCCGCCGACCATCACGTGGGGCGAGCTCGTCCTCGCTCGGAACCGGTCGAAGCTCGTGCTCGTGCGCCGCGCACCTGCTGCAACCGTGAGCACGAACCCGAACGCGAGCGCTCCGGACACCACCAGGAGCAGCAACGCCACGACGTGGCGTCTCACCGTCGACCTCACCAACAGCCCCGTCGCGCCAGCGTCGCCCACACGCACGAAGACATCGCGCCAGACGCGGCCGCCGGCGGGAAGGGTGCAGCCACCCCTCAGGAGGGGCGGTTCTCCTCCCACCACTCGTCAAGCGCCCGATACGCGGCATCCGCCCCGAGCGGGCCGTGCTCCATGCGCAGCTCGAGGAGGTGGTCGAGGGCCTTGCCCACGAGCGGACCCGGACGCACGCCGAGGTGGTCCATGACCTGCTTGCCGTCGAGATCCGGACGGATGGCGTCGATCTCCTCCTGCTCGCGCAGGCGGGCGATCTCCCGCTCGAGCTGGTCCATCCGCTCCGCCAGCTCCTGCGCCCGCCGTCTGTTCCGGGTGGTGCAATCGCAGCGGGTCAGCTCGTTGAGGCGTTCGAGCAGCGGACCGGCGTCGCGGACGTAGCGGCGGATGGCGCTGTCGGTCCACCCCATCTTGTACGTGTGGAAGCGCAGGTGGAGCTCGACGAGCCGGCTGACGACCTCGATGTCGTCGTTCGAGTACTTCATGGCCCGCATGCGCTCGCGCGTCATCCGCGCGCCGACGACCTCGTGGTGGTGGAACGAGACGCCTCGCGGCCCGATCGAGCGGGTCTTCGGCTTGCCGACGTCGTGGAAGAGCGCGGCGAGGCGGAGGATGCGGTCGGTGCTGGTGTTCTCGACCACCGCGATCGTGTGGGCGAGCACGTCCTTGTGGCGGTGGATCGGGTCCTGCTCGAGGGCGAGCGCCGGGAGCTCGGGCAGGAACACGTCGGCGAGGCCGGTGTCGACGAGGAACCAGAGACCGGCGCTGGGACGTTCGACGACCACCAGCTTGTCGAACTCGTCCCGGATCCGCTCCGCGGACACGATCTCGAGGCGCTGGTGCATGCGCTCGACCGCCTCGACGAGATCGGGATCCGGCTTGAGGTCGTAGCCGGCGAGGAACCGGGCGGCCCGGAGCATCCGCAGGGGGTCGTCGCTGAACGACTCCTCGGGTGCGATCGGCGTGCGCAGCCGGTGCGAGCCCAGATCGCTGAGCCCCCCGTACGGATCGATCAGCTCGAGGTCGGGCAGGCGCAGTGCCATGGCGTTGACCGTGAAGTCACGCCGGCTGAGGTCGGCCGCAATCGAGTCGCTGAACGCGACGTCCGGCTTGCGGCTGTCGGGCGTGTACGCCTCGGCCCGGTGGGTCGTGATCTCGACGACGAGATCACCTTGCTTCGCCCCGATCGTCCCGAAGCGCTTCCCTTGCGTCCAAACGGCGTCGGCCCACCTCGACAGGAGCCGCTCGATGTCGTCGGGACGTGCGTCGGTCGTGAAGTCGAGGTCGTTGGCGTCGTGGAGGCGGCCGAGGATGGCATCGCGCACGATGCCGCCGACGAGGTACAGGCGGTGCCCCGAGCCTGCGAACAGGTCGGCGATCTGCCTGGTCTGGTCGACCAGCGGCCCCAGTCGCTCGGGAATCACCCGTAGAGGGTAGAGCGCCCCCATGAGCGACCACGAACACGAACAGGAGCACGACGAGCGGGCCGATCGAGCAGAACGCCTCGCCGAGCAGGCCGGCTCACCGGACGACGCGCAGGCGTTGCGCGACGCGGCCAAGGCCCACGAAGAAGCCGCCGGCTCGCACGACGCTCCGCCGAACGAGCGCTGAGACGTCCGGTTCTGGGCAGAACCGTCAGAAGGTGGTGGCGAGGCCTTCCTGCTGCAGCAGCAGGCGGAAGTCGTGGGGATGCGAGCACGCCGACAGCGCGTCGCGCAGAGCGACCAAGCCGTTCTTGTAGAGGTTGAAGAGGCTCTGGTCGAAGGTCTGCATGCCGTAGTACTCGCCTTCGGCGACGACCTCCTCGAGCGTCGACGTCTGCTCGGCGTCGACGATGCGGTCGAACACACGACCCGTCGACACGAGCACCTCGACGGCGGGGATCCGGCCCGAGCCGTCCGCCCGCTCGAGCAGGCGCTGGCTGACGATGCCGCGCAACGACGACGCCAGCGTGATCCTCACCTGCTTCTGCTGGAACGGCGGGAAGAAGTCGACGATCCGGTTGACAGTCTCGGTCGCGTTGATCGTGTGCAGCGTCGAGATGACGAGGTGGCCGGTCTCGGCCGCGGCGAGGGCGGCCCACACCGTCTCGGGATCGCGCATCTCGCCGATGAAGATGACGTCGGGGTCCTGGCGCAGCACGCGCTTCATCGCGGAGACGTAGTCGACGGTGTCGGTGCCGAGCTCGCGCTGGTTCACGAGCGACTTCTTGTCGGGGTGGAGGACCTCGATCGGATCCTCCACGGTCACGATGTTCAACGCCCTGGTCTCGTTGATGTGGTCGATCATCGCGGCGACGGTGGTCGTCTTGCCCGAGCCGGTGGGGCCGGTGACGAGCACAAGGCCGCGAGGCTCCTCGGCGAGGCGGCGCACGACGGGCGGGAGACCGAGGGCGTCGAAGCTGGGCGTGCCGGGGAGCACGCGACGGAAGACGAGGCCCACCGAACCACGCTGGCGGAAGACGTTGACGCGGAAGCGACCGAGACCCGAGACGCTGTGGGCGAAGTCGGCCTCGGAGACGCGGTCGAACTCGTCCGCGCGGTCCTTCGGGAGGATGGAGAACGCCATGCGCTCGGTGTCTGCGGGCATAACGTGCGGGAACGGCGCAGGCAGGAGGTGCCCGTCGACCCGGACGTGGGGGACCGAGCCGACCTTCACGTGGAGGTCGGAGCCGCGCTGCTCCACCGTGTAGCGCAACAGCTCATTGAGATCGAGCGCCATGACACTGCTTTCGGATGGCGCGACCCTCGACCTGAGCGCGCGCATCGGACGGGATGCGCGATTGAGACGAATGGCCCAGAGGATCAGCCGAGGGAGTGGAGGGTGGTCGCCGCTTCGACCACCTCGAGACCGCGGCCGGTTCCGGTGGACGGCGCCTCCGGCACGAGGTGCTCGCCGCCGAGCGCGGCCACGCACGCAGCGACCGACACCCCCAGCGCGATGAGGTCGTAGCCGCCCTCGAGGAACGCGATCGTCCGGCCCGCCGGGACCATCGCCGCGCAGCGGGCGGTGAGGTCGGCGTAGTCGCCGGCCGACAGCCCGAGGTCGGTCAACGGGTCGTCCCGGTGAGCGTCGAAGCCTGCGCTCACGAGCATCCAGTCGGCGCCGAAGGACGCGACCGCGGGTGCGACCACCCGGTCGAACGCGGCGCGGTAGGCGTCTCCGCTGGTGCCAGGCGGGAACGGCAGGTTGATCGTCGTCCCGACACCCTCGCCCCATCCGATCTCGTCGATCGCGCCGGTGCCCGGGTAGACGAGGCGCCCGTACTCGTGGAGCGACACGTAGAGCACCCGCGGGTCGAGCCAGAAGATCGCCTGGGTCCCGTTGCCGTGATGCGCGTCGTAGTCGACGATCACCACCTTGTCGCCCTGCGCGGCGAGCGTGGCGGCGGTGACCGCGACGTTGTTGAGGAGGCAGAACCCCATGGCTCGGCTGGCCGTGGCGTGGTGCCCGGGCGGCCTCACCGCGCAGAACGCGGCGCTCGCCTCGCCGTTGCGGAGCCGCTCGGCGGCGTCGACGCCGGCACCCGCTGCGAGCAGCGCGGCGTTCCACGACCCGTCGGAGACGCGCGTGTCGGGATCGATCGCTCGCATCCCGCTCGAGCAGAAGCTCTCGAGCTCGTCGAGGAAGACGGCCGGGTGAACCCGCTCGAGCTCCTCGCGAGTCGCGGGGCGGGGGGTCACCGTGACGAGGTCGTCGCCGAGCCCCGCGGCGTCGACTCCGGCCCGCACTGCGCGAAGCCGCTCGGGGTGCTCCGGGTGCTGCGCGCCCGGATCGTGGTCGAGGTACGCAGCGTGGGTCTCGAAGAGGACGGCCACCGAGGCGACGGTACCCCGGTTCCAGACGCTTCGATGCCGCTCCTCCCCCGCCTAACCTCCGCAGCAGCGTGAGCGTGACGGAGTCGACGCGACTGATGGAGTGGGGCCGTGAGCGACTGCGCGCGGGCGCCTGGCGGGGCGATCCCAGCATCGCCTACCTGAACCCTGTCGCCGGCTCGCCCCCTCCGTCGCCGGAGTTCATCCGCCGGTGTCTGCGGACGCTCGCCGGGCAGGGCTACCACCGAGTGGTCACGGGCGCTCTGTCACCGAACGAGCAGACGGCGTTCCGGGCCGCCGGCTTCGAACCGAGCGAGCAGCTCCACCTGCTCGCCCACGACCTGCGCAGCCTGCCGGTCGTCGTGCCGGCGCCGGACGTCACCCTGCGACGAGCCGGTCGCGCCGACCGCGAGGCGGTGCTGCAGGTCGACGCGCGCGCCTTCGATCCGTTCTGGCGCCTCGACGACGGCGGGCTCGACGAAGCGCTCACCGCCACACCCCACAGCCGCTTCCGGGTGGCCGCCAACGCGAACGGCGACATCCTCGGGTACGCCGTCACGGGTCGGGCCGGCCGCCGCGGCTACCTGCAACGTCTCGCGGTCGACCCCTCCACCCAACGTTCGGGCATCGGTTCGCTGCTGGTCGTCGACGCCCTGCGTTGGCTTCGCCGGTGGCGCGCCGAGCGGGCCATGGTGAACACCCAGCTGCAGAACGAGCGCGCGCTGTCGCTCTACGAACGGCTCGGGTTCGAGCGCGAGCCGGTCGGGCTCGCCGTGCTCGCCGCCGACCTCGCCCGATGACGCCGAGGAGGGTCGCCCTCTTCCTCGTCGTGCTGCTCGTCTCGCTCACGACGCCGATGCCCGGCGCGTCGACGCAGGAGGCGACGGGTTCGATCGCCCTCGCCTCGCAGACGCCCTTCCGGACGCCGGGGCAGCCGTTCACGATGACCATCCGGATCCGGACCGCATCGCCGACCGGACTCGAGATCGCCGTCGGCACGTATCGCCGGCTCGGGAGCCGCTCCGAGTTCGTGAACGCGATCGAGGGGCGCCTCGCCACGCGGACGCCGACCGACCTCGTGCGGGTACCGCTCGACCAGGTGACGCTCGACGACGACGGCAACAGCGTCGTCACGATCGAGCCCCGATCTTCTCGCGAGGGCGTGTACCCGGTGAGGGTCGAGCTGCGCGACAACGACGGCGACGTCGTCGACGGCTTCACCACGTTCCTCGTGTCGATACCGACGGTCGTCGAGGCCGACCCGATCGACCTCGCGCTCGTGGTGCCGGTGCACGCCGCTCCTGCGGTGCGTCCGGACGGCACCGTCGAGCTCGACCCCGAACGGGCAGACGCGATCGCCGAGGTGGCGTCGGTCCTCAGCCGCTGGAGCGACATCCCCGTCACGCTCGCCCCGACGCCGGAGACGCTCGAGGCGCTGCTCATGAGCACCCGTGCCGCTGATCGCGACACGGCCATCGCGCTGGCCCGAGCGTCGATCGCCCGTCAGGTAGCGCCGAGCACGTACGTCCCGACCGACCTCAGCGCCATCGTCGCGGCCGACCTGAACGACGAGCTCGACGCGCAGCTCGCGCGCGGCACGAAGACGATCCGTGACGTGATGGGCGTGCCGCCGGCCGAAGACCTCCGCCTCGTCGACGAGCGGCTGACAGACGCCGCTCTCGAGTCACTCGATCGCCGAGGCGTGGAGCGGCTCGTCGTCCGCGAATCGCAGCTCGACCCCGTTCGCCTCCCGAACGACCTGACGCTCACCGGGCAGTTCACGATCTCGACCCGAGGCACGACCTTCCAGGCGGCTGCGGCCGACGAAGGCCTCGCGGCGCACTTCCAGCGCGACGTGCCTCCCGCCCTCGGTGCGGCACATCTCATCGCCGATGCTGCGGTGCTGTGGCTCGACCTGCCCGGTCGTTCGACAGCGAGGCGCGGCGTGATCGCCATGGCATCTCGGTCGTGGCGACCGGACCCGGCCTTCCTCGACGCGGTCATGGCTGGGGTGCGCGGCAACCCGATCTTCGCCCCCGTCACCATCAACGGGTTCTTCGACGCGGTCGCGCCCGCCCGGCTGCGCAACCAGCAACTCGTCCGTTCGTTCAAGCCCGTCGAGAGCGGTAGCGGGCTCAACGCCTCAGCGATCCGCAGCGCGCGCCGCCAGCTCCGGGGGTTCGCGTCGATCGTCGCCGCCGACAACCCCGACCTCGACGTGTTCGAACGGGCCCTGCTGATCAGCCAGTCGGGCGACCTCCGCCCATCGGCCCGGGCCAGCTACCTCCGCACGGTCGACCGGCGCATCGACGAGCAACTCGATCAGATCGACATGCCCCAGAGCCGGTCGATCACCCTCACCGCTCGCGAGGGGGAGCTGCCGGTCACGATCACCAACCAGTTGCCCTATCCGATCTCGGTGGTGGTCACCCTGGAGAGCGACGCGCTCGACTTCCCCGCCGGGTCGAGCCGGCGCCTCGAGCTGGCTCGGCAGAACACCACCGAGCGGTTCGAGGTCCACGCGCGCGGCTCCGGATCGTTCCCGGTTCGCGTGCGCGTGACGGCACCCGACGGAGAGCTCGTCGTCGCCGAGAGCCGCTTCACCGTGCGTTCGACGGCGGTGAGCGGAGTCGGCATCGCGCTGTCGGTCGGCGCCGCGTTGTTCCTCGTCGTGTGGTGGGCCAGCCACCTGCGCTCGCGACGACGGCGGCGAAGCACCACTGCTTCGAGCAGCGCGTGAGCGCCAGCCTCGGGCGGGCCACGCTCATCCAGGCCGCGGGCACGACGCTGTCGCGGGTCACCGGTTTCGGCCGGGTGTTCGCGCTCGCCTACGCCCTCGGCGCCGGCCTGCTCGCCGACACCTACAACCTCGCGAACAACACCCCGAACATCCTCTTCGAGCTGATCCTCGGCGGCGTGCTCTCCGGGATGGTGCTCCCGGAGTTCGTCCGCCAGCTCCGAGGCGGCGACGAGGAAGAGGGATGGCGGGCGGTGTCCGCGGTCGTCACGGTCTCGATGGTCGGGTGCACCGCGCTGGCCGCGGCCTTCGTGGTCGTGGCGCCGTGGTTCATCCGCCTCTACACGCTGCGCAAAGGGGGCGAGGTCGGCAGCGAGCAGCTGGCCGTGGCCACGGACCTGCTCCGCCTGTTCGCGCCACAGGTCTTCTTCTACGGCACCGTCTACCTCAGCACCGCAATCCTCCGGGCGCAGCGACGGTTCGCGGCACCGATGTTCGCGCCAGTCCTGAACAACCTCGTCGTGATCGCGCTGTTCCTCGCGTGGCCTTCGGTGGTGGGCTCCCGCGAGTTGTCCGAGATCCGCGACGACAGCGGCGCCCTGCTCCTCCTCGGGCTCGGGACGACCGCCGGCGTCGCCGCGATGGCCCTTGCGCAGCTCCCGCTCCGTACGATCGTTCGCCACGTGCGGTGGGTGTGGGAGCCGCGTCATCCCTCCGTCGTCCGCATCGTCCGCCTCGGCGGCTGGACGGCAGCCTTCGTCGCCACGAACCAGCTCGCGCTGTTCGTCGTCTACTTCCTCGCGAACGGCCGGGCCGGCGACGTCACCGTCTACGTCTTCGCCTACACGCTCTTCCTGCTCCCCCACGGCATCGTGTCGGTGTCGATCATCTCGACGCTGCAGCCCGAACTTGCCGACGCGTGGGCGGGCAACGACGTCGACCGCTACCGACGCCAGCTCGGCATCGGGTTGCGCTCGATCTGGGCCGTGATCGTGCCGGCTGCGATCGGCTACATCCTCCTGGCTCGGCCTCTGGTGTCGGCGCTGCTCGAGCACGGCGCGCTCTCGAGGGCCAGCGCCGGCGAGGTCGCCGGCACGCTGGCGCTGTTCGCGCTCGGGCTCCCCGCGTTCAGCAGCTGGATGTTCCTGACCTCGTCGTACCAGGCGATGCAGGACACGAAGTCGTTGTTCTTCCTCTACCTGATCGAGAACGGCGTGAACGTGGTCGCCGCCCTGGCGCTGTACCCGCTGCTCGGCGTGCAGGGGCTCGCACTCGCGTTCGCGCTCGCGTACACGGCAGGCACCGCCGCGGCTCTCATACACCTCCGCCGGCGACTGCGCGGGATCGAGGGACGGCACCTCGCTGCCTCGGCCGCGCGGATCGCGGGCGCGGCCGCGGTGATGGCCGCCGCGGTCGGCGCCGTCGTGATCTTCGTCGGCAGCGACTCCGGTCTCGGGGCCCTCGTGAGGTCCGGGGTCGGCACGGTGACCGGTGTTACCGTCTTCTTCATCGCCGCGCGAGTGCTCGGCGTCTCCGAGATCAGGGAGCTCTTGACCGTGCGTGGCGGCAGACAGGCAGGGGCTGGCGAGGCACCAGGCAAGGCGGGATCCGCGTGATCAGCGGCTGGTTGATCAAGGTCGTGCTCGGCATCGCATTGGCCGGCGCGATCGTCATCGAGGTCGGGTCTCCGCTCGTGGCCAAGGCCCAGGCCGACGACGCCGCGACCCAGATCGCGGACGAGACCTCGTTCCGCCTGCGCGACAACTTCACCCAAGCCCAGCTCGAGGAGTCGTGCACCACCGAAGCCGACAAGCGCGACGTCGAGATCGTCACCTGCGACTTCGACCGCAACACGAACGAGGTCGTCGTGCGGGTGCGCAAGGAAGCCCGGTCGCTCGTCCTCAAGAACTGGTCGGCGACGGAAGACTGGTACCTCCCCGAGGCCACCAAGCGGCGTCCGCTGCGGTAGATGGGTCGGCTGCGGGAGCCGGCTGACGGCGGGAAGTAGCGTCTCCGGCCATGGCCGGCATCCGCATCGTCACCGACAGCAGCTGCGACCTCCCGTTCGACCTCGCCGAGAAGCACCAGATCGACATCGTCCCGCTGACCATCCGGTTCGGCTCCGACGAATACGTCGACCGGCGCGACCTGACGCCGAAGGAGTTCTGGGCCAAGGTCAAGGCGTCGCCGGTGCTGCCCGAGACCGCGGCGCCCGCGCCAGGTCTGTTCGAGGAGGCCTACCGACGGGCCAAGGCCGACGGCTGCACCGGTGTCGTGGCAGTGACGTTGTCGAGCGACCTCTCCGCGACCTACCAGGCGGCCGAGCTCGCGGCCCGCAGCGTCGCCGACGAGATCCCGGTGCGCGTCGTCGACTCGCGTTCGCTCACGACCGCGCTCGGGCTGATGGTGATCACCGCAGCGGAGACGGCCGAGTCGGGCGCGTCGATCGACGAGGTGGTCGACGCGGTGGAGGACATCATCCCCCGCACCGAGGTGTACGCGGCGCTCGACACCCTCGACAACCTCAAGAAGGGCGGGCGGATCGGCGGCGCCCAGGCGTTCCTCGGGTCGATGCTGTCGATCAAGCCGATCATCAACGTGTCCGGCGGCAAGGTCGAGCAGGAGTCGAAGCAGCGGACGCGGTCGAAGAGCCTGAAGTACCTCGCCGACAAGGTGCGTGACGCGGGCGAGCTGTCGACGCTCGCGGTGGTGCACGGCGATGCGCCCGACGTCGACGAGATGCTCGACCTCCTCGCGCCGGTCTACCCGCGGGAGAAGATCATCGTCGCCGACCTGGGTGCGGTCATCGGCACCCACGGCGGGCCGCGCACCCTGGGCATCACTTACCAGCGCGCCCGCTGAAACCGCCCCCGCGGTGACGGGAACGGCGCCTGAGGGGTAGACCGTCGGGGTGACCGACGGGCTCGTCAGCGAGGAGCGGCTCCTTCAGGGCCGCTACCGGCTCGTGCAGCCCATCGCGCGCGGCGGCATGGCCGAGGTCTGGGAGGGCATCGACGAGGTCCTCACGCGGCCCGTCGCGGTCAAGCTCCTGCACCGGCACCTCGCGGCGGACGAGGGCTTCCGGGCGAGGTTCCGGCGGGAGGCGGTGTCGGCGGCACGCCTCGCGCACCCGAACGTCGTGTCGACCTTCGACACCGGCGAGGACGGCGACCTGCCGTTCATCGTCATGGAGCTGATCCGGGGCCGAACCCTCCGGTCGGTGCTCGACGAGGGACCGCTGCGGCCGGCCCAGGTGGTGGCCATCGGCGCGCAGGTGGCCGACGCCCTCGCCGCCGCGCACCGCGCGGGCATCGTCCACCGGGACGTCAAGCCCGGCAACATCCTCCTCTGCGACGACATGCCGCTCGGGGCGCCCGCGTCGGTGAAGGTGGCCGACTTCGGCATCGCCCGCGCTGCCACGTCGACAACCGACGTCACCGAGCTGACCCAGCCGGGCACCCTCCTCGGAACGACGAAGTACCTCGCGCCCGAACAGGTCCAGGGCGAGGAGCCCGACACCCGCAGCGACCTCTACGCGCTCGGGATCGTCCTCTACGAGATGGTCACGGGCCGCGCGCCGTTCGCGGCGGACACCGCCATGGCCGTCGCCATGGCCCACGTGCACACGGAGCCACTCAAGCCCCGCCAGGTGCGGGCCGGCATCCCGCGCGGGCTCGAGCAGCTCGTGCTGCGGGCGATCGAGAAGGATCCTGCCGCCCGGTTCCAGTCGGCCGACGACCTGGCAGCCGCGCTCCGAGGCGTGGGTGTCGACGCCGACGATGCGGTGCCGTCGGTCGTACGTGATCCCACTCCGCCGGCGGGGTCGCCTGCCGCCTTCCATCGTTCCGAGCGGAGCTGGATGGTGCCGGCGGAGTGGGATCACGTACGA
>DATLGL010000051.1:0-94257 GCA_035540495.1 Acidimicrobiales bacterium | reverse complement strand
TGGGACAGGAATGTCGGGCGGCGGCCGCTGGGTCATCGGCCCCCGCGTCTGATTCGACGGTCATCGGCCGCAAGCGCTGAGCCTCATTGACGCTGTCATCGCTTCGCTCAGCCAGCGGTTCTGCATGCCACCGCTACGCGTCCATGTCTGCGCCCCTCCGCGCCGCGGGGGCGCGAGACGTGGTGCAAAGTGCACGTGAGCACTCGGGGAGCACAGTTGCCCAAGGCGGCGCCGGTGATGGTGCCCGTCGATTGAATCCCGCCGCCTCTGGCGGTCGAACAAGGGGTCGGTGTCGTCGCCGAGCTGCTTGCCGATCTCGTTGTTGCCAAGAGCGCCTCCCCGAGGCCGCCGCTCTGTCCATAAGTGACCACCGCCGACCGGGACGCCCCGGAAGGTCGGATCTCGAGTGTGCACAGACCACACCGATCTACGCTCAAGTCCTCGACGAGGGCCACCGCAACCGGGTGGCGGTACTCGCCGCTCGTCTCGGGGTCGGTACCCCCACCGCGCGGAACCTCGTGTACGAGTGTCGCCGCCGCGACCTGTTGACCCCACCGTCCGCTGCAGAGCGGGCGGTGCTCTCACCGACAAGGCGAGGAGGCTGCCCGATGGCCAGGATTGAGAAGCGCGACAACGGCAAGTGGCGCGCCCGGTACCGCGAGTACCCGGGAGGACCCCAGAAGGCGAAGCACTTCGACAGGAAGATCGACGCCGAGCGGTTCCTGACGAAGGTGCAGCACGACCTCATGGTCGGCGCATACGTCGACCCGACACACGGCCGCGTCAGCGTTGGAGCACTACTACCGCCAGTGGGCGCAACGTCAGCCGTGGCGCGACTCGTCGCGCGCGTCGATCGAGTCGAACTTCACGAATCACGTCCTGCCGACGTTCGGCAAGCGACCGCTCGGGTCGATCCGCCGGGGAGACGTCGAAGCATGGGCCGCCCAGCTCCCCCTGGCCGGCACGACCGCTCGGCTCGCCGTGCAGTACCTCGGCGCCATGCTCGAGTCGGCCGTCGACGACGGGCTGATCGCCAAGAACCCCTGCCGTGGGGCGAAGCGTCCTCGCGTGGACTCCGAGCCGGTGGTGCCCTACACCGCCGACGAACTCGACCGGCTGTGGGAGCACGCGCACGACTGGTTCCGCATCGCCCTGGTGCTCGGAACCATGGCCGGCCTGCGTCTCGGCGAGGTCGCGGGGCTGACCGTCGATCGGCTCGACCTCCCTCGTCGCACGCTCAAGGTCGACCGCCAGCTCGTCACGCCTACCGCGGGGACGCCGTCGTTCGGGCCTCCGAAGACGTCAGCGAACTATCGGACGGTGCCGCTCGCCGACGTCGCGGTCGAGAACATCGCGGGGAACCTCGAGCAGTTCGGCACGGGCCGCGAGGGGGTCGTGTTCCACGAGAACGGCGAGTGGGTGCGCCGCCAGCAGTTCGGGCACCTCTGGCGCAAGCTGAGGGTCGCTGCTGGCCTTCCGCTGGAGGCGAAGTTCCACGCGACGCGGCACACATACGCGTCGACGCTCCTGTCGGGTGGCGTCGGGGTGCCGGCCGCGGCGGAGTACCTCGGGCACACGCCGAGCGTGCTGCTCAAGACGTACGCGCACCTGATGCCGGCCGATCACGACCGGGCGCGCTCGGTGGTTCAGGCGGCGTTTACCCGGACGGTCGAGAGCGAGGCTGCGGCGCGGTGATGATCTCACCGGGCGTCAAACGACGTCGCGCCACCATTCGGGGACGAGGTCTCGCTTCTCCATCGCGTTGAGGTGCGCCTCGTAATCGGCCTGGGTCAGTTGCCGATTGAGAGCACGCTCCCACATGTCATCGGAGAGCTTCGTCTGACGCTTGATCCGCGCCACGTCGCGCTTCGAGACGTGGCCGCCGTCGATCCCGGTGTGGAGAGTGATCGGTGCCTGGGGATGGGTGTCGAGCGACTTGAAGAGGTCGATGTGGTCGCCGACCCCGGGTCGGTCTTTGAAGCCGAGGCGCCGTAAGGCGGTGAGCACCTCTCCCGGGCGCGGCAGCGCCACCGTTGCTCTAGACGGCTACAGCCGGCCGTTCATCGAGCCCTTCCGGTACTGGCGGAGGGGTGATGTACTCCGGGTGAGCGCCGTACTCACGACCGAGCCAGGGCAGGAGGCGAGACTCGATCACCTTCATCTGCCAGCGCTGGACATCAGTCACGAACTCGGCATCGAGGTCCGACAGGGTTGCGTAGAAGCCGAGTAGGCGGCGGAGGAGGATGTCCCACATCGTCGCCGGCTCGTCAGCCTCGATCTCCATGTCGAATTGCGGGAGGAGGACGAACCAGCCGTCATCGTCGTGGTTCACCTGCAGGTAGAGCGCGCTGTCGTCGCCGCGCTGTACGCGCGGGTCGCCGGCCGTGTAGAGCACGAACGGCCCCACCTCGACGATTTCTGCCTGCGTATCGGTCAACGGTCTCCTCGTGAAGTCAGCGGAGGAAGCGCTTGCGGGCGGCTCCTCGTAAATGACAGTACGTGAGTTACAGCGCTGTGACTCATCGGAACATTCCAATGAGGTCTCCATAGCCCTGATCGACACGCGCGGCGGCAGGGCTTGAGGGGCAATCCCCGCCCGGGCATCGGCCGCACGGTCGTCAGTGTGCCACTCATGCCAACTGCGCGTGGCGGATGGCGCTCCGGCTGCTGAGGACTCGCTGAGGACTGCGGTCGAGTGAGCCGTTCCCGTTTTTCGGCCTGACCTGCGGTTATTCGATCAGCTCGAAGTCGCTTGGCCAGTTCGGCTGCATCAAGTGCCACTGCTCGGGCGCGCGGCGGATCAGCAGCTCGAGCTCGTCGGCGAGGGCCTGCGTGATGCGGGCCACGTCTTCCCGCAACGAGCCCTGCCGGCTGCAGTCGATCGCCGGACGGACGATCCCGTGGTGGTGCCCGCCCCGCTCGAAGTAGATCGCGCACGGCAACAGGGCAGCTCCGGTGCGGATCGCCAGCGTGGCGGGCCCCGCAGGCAGCGTCGTCCTCTCGCCGAAGAACTCGACCTCGACGCCGGTGCGGGCCAGGTCGCGGTCGGAGACGAGCCCGACGACCTCGTTGTTGCGCAGCGCGCGCAGGATCGCCGCGCCAGCATCGGGACCGTGCGGGACGACCGTGAGCCCGACAGCGCGACGAAGGTCGGCGAACCACTCGAACAGCTCGGGCGGCTCGAGGGCCTCGACGACGACCGTGGCGGGATAGCCGACCGAGGCGAGCCAGGCGCCGCCGAAGTCCCACGCGCCCAGGTGGGGCAACGCCATGATCACGCCCTTGCCGGCGCCGAGGGCCTCGTCGACGCGCGCCACGCCCTCCCACGACATTCCGGCCTCCAGCTCGTCGCGGGACGTCGACGCGAGGCGGAACGACTCGAGCCAGTACTGGGCGTAGGAGTCGAACGCCTCCGTCACCTTGCGATCGAGCTCCTCATCGGTGAGCGAAGGCCCGTACACCCGGCGCAGGTGGCGGGTCAGCATCGCCCGCCGGCCAGCCATCGTGCGGGAGAAGCCCGTGCCGAGCCCGCGCGCCAAGACCTTCGCGACCGGCGTCGGGAGCGCGTTGGCCACGGCCGACCCGGCGCGGTAGCCGAGGTAGGTGAGGCGGTCGGTGCGAGAGGTCAGGGTCTGCGGGTGCCGGTGGCCCGGCGGCCACGGGTGCGGCGCTGCTCACGCACGACCCGCCAGCGGGCGCCGGCGCGCCAGTCGCGCTCGACGAGCTGGGAGTTGCGCCACGCGCGGAACCGCTCGGCGACCGGCATGGTGTCGAGCGGCTTCGGCGCGACCTGCGACGGGCGGTCGGCGCTCGCCTGCTTCCACACCTTGACGAACCGCTGGACCGCGGTGAACGCGGTGAGCACGAGCATGAGCCACAGCACGGGAACCAACAGCACAGGGATGGCGAGACCGGCACCGAGAGCGATGATCCGCTCGGCCCGCTCCATCAGACCGCCCTTGGCCGCGTAGCCGAGCGACTCGGCCTTGGCCCGCTCGTAGGAGATGAGCGTCGACGTCCCCATCACCGCGAGCGGAAGCATCGGCGCGAGCCCGCCGTCGGTGACGGCGAAGTGCCAGGCGATGCCGCCGAGCAGCAACGAGTCGGTGACGCGGTCGGCGACCGAATCGAAGAACGCGCCGCGAGACGAAGCGGTGCCGGACGCCTTCGCGACAGCCCCGTCGAGGAGGTCCGGAACGGCCGCGAGCACGAGGAGCACGAACCCGAGGAACAGGCGGCCCGAGCCGATGGCGATCGCAGTCGCTCCGGCCATGACGAGGCCCGTCGCGGTCAGATGATCAGCGGTGATCCCGGTGCGACGGAGAGCGGCTCCAACGGGGTTGACGCCCCGTTCCACGCTCGTCCGCCAACGTCCATCGAACAAGATCGGGCTCCGTTGTGGGGGACTCGGTCGGCGATCTCTCGAAGGGGACATCGGCGTGTCCGATTCGGGTCGATCGCCCTCCAAGGTACCGCAGCCTGTGGGTAACCTGCGGCATCGACGGCCACAACAGGGGGTACCTGTGAAGAGCTTCCCGTCCGCCAAGATCCGCAACGTCGCCCTGGTGGGGCACGGCGGTGCCGGAAAGACGTCTCTGGCCGAAGCGCTCCTCTTCACCTCCGGCACGATCAACCGGCAAGGCCGGGTGGAGGACGGAACGACCACCTCCGACTTCGACCCCGAAGAGGTCAAGCGGACGATCTCGCTGTCGACGTCGCTGCTGCCGTTCGAGTGCAACGGTCACAAGATCAACCTTCTCGACACCCCGGGCTACGCCGACTTCCTGCCCGAGGTCGAGGCCGCGCTGCGCGTGGCCGATCTCGCGGTGTTCGTGGTGAGCGCGGTCGAGGGCGTCGAGGTCCAGACCGAGGTCATCTGGAACCTCGCGGACAAGCTGGGCGTCCCTCGCATGATCTTCGTGAACAAGGAAGACCGGGAGCGAGCCAACTTCGAGCGGGTGCTCGCAGATCTGCAGGAGCGGTTCGGCGCGGGGATCGCTCCGCTCGAGCTGCCGATCGGCGAGGAGGCGTCGTTCCACGGCGTCGCCGACCTGCTCACCGACACCGCCATCGTCTACGACGACGACCAGGGCCACCACCACGACGAGCCGATCCCGGCCGATCTCGCCGAGCACGAGCACGAGGTGCACGACGCCCTGGTCGAGGGGATCGTGGTCGCGGACGACGAGCTGATGGAGCGGTATCTCGAGGGCGACGTGCCGTCGACAGAGGAGCTCGAGTCGACCCTCGCGAAGGGCGTCGCCGCGGCGCAGGTCTTCCCGGTGATCCTGGGGTCCGCGACGAAGGACGTCGGTGTCGACCTGCTCGCCAAGTTCATCTGCGAGATCGGCCCGTCGCCGCTCGACCGCCCGCCGGTGATGGTCCGGGCCGGAGGCAGCGAGCAGGAGATCACGTGCGACCCGTCCGGGCAGCCGCTGGCGTTCGTGTTCAAGACGATCGTCGACCGCCACATCGGCAAGGTCTCCCTGTTCAAGGTGCTGTCGGGGACGATCAAGCCCGACACCGTCCTGACGAACCCGCGGTCGAAGGCCGACGAGAAGCTCCACGCGCTCTTCACCCTTCGCGGCAAGGAGCAAGATCAGCTGAGCGAGGTCGCCGCCGGTGACATCGCAGCGGTGGCGAAGCTGTCGGACACCGCGACCGGCGACACGCTCGCGCCGAAGGGCACACCGGTCGTCGTGCCGACGCCTGAGCCGATGCCGCCCGCGCTGACGATCGCCATCGCGCCGAAGTCGAAGGGCGACGAGGACAAGCTCATGACGGGCCTCCACCGCCTGCAGGAGGAGGACACGTCGATCTCCGTCCGGCGCGACGACGAGACGCACCAGACGCTGCTGTCGGGCCTCGGCGAAACCCACCTGCAGATCGTCGTCGAGCGCCTCCAGCGGAAGTTCGGCGTCGAGGTCGAGACCGCCGACGTGAAGGTCCCCTACCGCGAGACGATCACCGCCAACTCCGAGGCGGAGGGCAAGTACAAGAAGCAGGCGGGCGGCCACGGCCAGTTCGGTGTCTGCAACATCCGGGTCGAGCCACTCGAGCGGGGCCAGGGTTTCGAGTTCGTCGACGAGATCGTCGGCGGGGCGATTCCCCGGCAGTTCATCCCCGCCGTCGAGAAGGGGATCCTCGAGCGGATGGAGATGGGCGGCCTCCACGGCTTCCCCGTCGTCGACCTCAAGGTCACGCTCTTCGACGGGAAGTACCACTCGGTCGACTCGTCGGAGATGAGCTTCAAGATGGCGGGCTCCCTCGCTCTCCAGGAGGCGATGGCCAAGGCGTCACCCGTCGTGCTCGAACCGGTGTCGCTGCTCGAGGTGACGGTGCCCTCCTCGCTGCAGGGCGACGTCATGGGCGACCTGAACGCCCGCCGCGGACGCGTCGTCGGCACCGATCAGGGCGAGGGTGGGACGTCGATCGTCACCGCGCATGTCCCGACGTCGGAGATCCTCCGCTACGCGATCGATCTCCGATCGCTGACGGGCGGCCGCGGCACCTTCACGGTCCAGCACGACCACTACGACATCCTCCCGCAGCACCTCTACGACAAGCTCCCCAAGGCCGACAACGCCCACTGACCGCGCGCGGGTTCAGGTGGTCGACGTCGTCGGCGCATCGGTGTACTGCGACCAGTCTTCCGGGTTGTCCTCGACGAAGGAGTCGATGACCTCGCCGTCGACCGCGTCGACGAGCACGAGGCCTCGCTGGGTCGGAGGCTCGTCGGCCGAGTAGAGCAGGATGCGCCACGTCGGGCGGCTGCGCAGCCCGCGCCATCCGAGCTGCGCCGACGCGTGGCCGACGGCGAAGCCCACCTTGCTTCCGGCTGCAGCGAGCGCTTGCGACTCGTCGAACGCCAGCGGGTACGCCGCAGCGATCCCGTAGATGCCGACGAGCACGAGGCCGACGCCGACCGCGAGCGTCCCTCTGTTCACCAACACGGCGTCGGTGCCAGCGATCACGTAGGCAGCGACGAGCACGGCGCCGCACAGGACGTAGATCAGGGCGGGGATCCGCCGGCGCTTGTTGTCGGGGAACTGGTACGGCCCGACGAAGCCGGTGACGTCGAGGTCTTCCGGGAGCTCGTCGCGGTACTCGCTGTCGGGCGCGGTGCCCTCGTTCGCCACGCCTCCATCATGGAGGCGGCGACGTGGTCTGGTACAACTCACCCGCGTGCATCCGATGAGCACCCCGGCGGCCGCTCGGTTGATCGCAGCGCGAGACGCTCGGCAACAGAGCGACTACATCTTCGACTTCTGGACCGCGCTCGGCTGGACCATCCTCAGCTGCGGCATCTACGGCTTCTACGTGTGGTACCGGCTGGTGGAGCGGATGCGAGAACACAACCGCCGGCGCCTCGCGTTCCTGGAGGCGGCGAACGAGGCCGCGTGGAACCGGGCCAACGAACAAGGGCGGGCCGAAGAGCTTCGGCCCCGCTTCGAGCGGGTGGGTGCCGATCTCCAGGTGATGCGTTCGCTCAGCGGGGAGTTCCGTGATCCGGCGATCTGGACGGTGCTGCTCCTGATCGGGTCGACGATCGTGATGTTCATCATCTACTGGTTGCTCGACGCCGACCTGATCAAGCATGGGGCGGCCGAGGCCGATGCGGAGCAGCAGCTGAGCGAGCTCTTCTCGATCCTGGGCATGGGCACGGTTGTCGCTCCCCCGTCGCCTGGGCCGAAGCCGCCGCACCAGTACGCGATGCGGATCGTGGCGACGCTGCTGACGTGCGGGTTCTACTCCTACTGGTGGCTCGCCGACCTCATGCGCGAGGGAAACGACCACTTCCGCCGCGACTGGGCGTGGGAGGACGCCGTGGTGGTCGCCGTCGCATGACGTCGCTCGTGTCGACGCCGCTGACCATCGGCGGCGCGACCGTGCGCAACCGCCTCTATCGCGCTCCCGTGCTCGAGGGCGCAGGCGACGGACCGGAGGCGGCAGAGCGTTACGCCGAGGCGTTCGTACCGAACGCACAAGCGGGCGTCGGGCTGATCATCCAGGGTTCGTCATGCATCGCACAGGAAGGACGCACGTCGCCCGGAATGACGGTGGTCGACACGCGCGAGAAGGTGATGCGGCTCGCGCCCATGGTCGAAGCGGTGCACGCCGCTGGTGCGGGCATCTTCCTGCAGCTCGGCCACGGCGGCATCTACGCGATGGAGGCGTGGCACGAGCCGTACGCCTCACAGCGGCGCGGTCCCCTGCTCGCTGCATCTCCTCTGCCATGGTTCCTGAAGCCGGCGTTCCGGGGTGTGCCCGTTCACGTCATGACGACCGAGGAGGTCCGCCGGATGGCGGCCACCTACGGCGACATCGCGTCGTGGGCCCGCGAGGCCGGCTACGACGGGATCCAGCTCGGGTCCGCGAACGCGAAGCTGCTCGACCAGTTCCTGTCGCCGTTCTACAACCGTCGCACCGACGAGTTCGGCGGCAGCCTCGAGGCACGGGCGTCTGTCCTCCGCCTGATCCGCGAGGCCGTCAGCGAGCGCGCCGGCTCCGACTACCCGTGCTCGGTCAAGGTCCCGTCGGAGGTCGGTGGGCTGCCCGGCCTCGGCGTGAAGACCACCGTCGACGAAGCGCTGCGGTTGTGCGAGCTCGTCGAGGAGTGGGGGTTCGATGCCGTCACCCCCGTCGAGGTGAGCGTCTTCCCGGACACCACGCTGTCGCGCGGTGGCGTTCCCGACTCGCTCTGGACGCACAAGGGGATGCGCACGCGCTTCGAGAAGGCCGCGCCCTCGCGTGTGCGGCGTGGCGTGCTCAAGGCTGGGTCGTGGATCGGCGGCAAGCGGGCGCCGTTCGAGCCCGTGTGGAACCGGCCGCTCTTCGCCGCAGCCAAGCGGCGGGTGACGATCCCGGTCTTCGGCGTCGGCGGCATCCGCACCCGGGCCGAGGTCGACGACATCCTCAGCTCGGGCGACGCCGACATGGTCGGCATCGGCCGGCCGTTCTACGTCGAGCCCGACCTGCCCGCGCGATTGCTCGGCGGAGATCCCGGTCCGGCGCTCTGCCTGAACTCCAACCGGTGCGTGCCGGCCCAGATGCTCGGCATGAAGGGCGTCTGCTACAACCCCGAGGTCACTCGGCTGAAGCAGCGGCGGGATCGCCCCACGCCTGGGTGAGCTTGTGCCACGTGGCGTCGAGGGTCTCGGGCATGACCCGCACCTCGGCGACCGACGTCATGAAGTTCGTGTCGCCGACCCAGCGCGGCAGCAGGTGGACGTGGAAGTGGCCCGGCACGCCGGCGCCCGCGGCTCGGCCGAGGTTCGCGCCGACGTTGATGCCGTCGGGTGAGTAGGCGCGCTTCAGCGCAGCCGTGGCCGCGGTGACCCCCTTCCAAACCTCCGCGCCTTCAGCTGAGCTGAGGGCCTCGATGTCGCCCACGTGCCGGGTGGGCATGACCATCAGGTGCCCGCTCGTGTAGGGGTACGCGTTGAGGATCGCGACGACGCCATCGCCGCGCCACACGACCTTCGTGACGGCGTCGGGCTCGCCGCTGTCGAGGATCCGGCAGAAGACGCAACCGTCGTCCGAAGGCCCGGCCGCGCTGACGTACTCCGTGCGCCACCCCGCCCACAACCGCTCGATGGTCATGCGCTCTCGCGCTGATCCGGCGGGCGCGCCTCGGCTCGAAGGCGCTCGAGAAAGGCATCGACGGAGACGCCGCGCTCGGGGCGCTCGCTCCCGCGCTCGTTCACGCCCACGGTGTTCGCCGCCACGTCGTCATCTCCGACGACGAGGACGAACGGGATCTTCTCGAGCTTCGCCTTGCGGATGCGCGCGCCGAGAGGTTCGTCCGCCCGCTCCCAATCGGCGCGGAAGCTCTCGGCCCGCAGCCGCGCCGCGATCGAAGCGGCGTAGTCGTCATGGTCGTTGCGCACGCCGAGGACCCTCACCTGCAGCGGCGACAGCCACGCGGGGAAGGCACCCGCGTAGTGCTCGGTCAGGACGCCGAAGAACCGCTCGACCGACCCGAACAGCGCGCGGTGGATCATGATCGGCCGCTGCCGGGTGCCATCTGCGGCCTGGTACTCGAGCTCGAACCGCTGCGGACCCTGGAAGTCGAGCTGGATCGTCGACATCTGCCACGTCCGGCCGATGGCATCCTTCGCCTGGACCGAGATCTTCGGGCCGTAGAAGGCACCGCCACCCTCGTCGAGCACGAGCTCGAGATCACGACGCTCGGCGACTTCCCGCAGCGCGCGAGTCGCCTCGTCCCACTCCTCGTCGGAGCCGATCGACTTCTCCTCCGGCTTCGTCGACAGCTCGAGGTAGAAGTCTTCGAGGCCGTAGTCGGAGAGCAGGTCGAGCACGAACGTCAGCAGCGAGTCGAGCTCCTCGACCATCTGTTCCTTGGTGCAGAAGATGTGCGCGTCGTCCTGCGTCATCCCGCGCACGCGGGTCAGGCCATGTACCACGCCGGACTTCTCGTACCGGTACACCGAGCCGAACTCGAACATCCGTATCGGAAGCTCGCGATAGCTGCGTCCACGGGCCTGGAAGATCAGGCAGTGAAACGGGCAGTTCATCGGCTTGAGCCAGTACTCGTTGTTCTCGAGCTGCATCGGCGGGTACATCGCGTCTCGGTAGAAGCCGAGGTGGCCCGATGTCTCGAAGAGGTTCGACTTCGTGATGTGGGGCGAGTTGACGAAGGAGTAGTCGGCAGCCTCGTGACGGCGCCGCGAGTAGTCCTCCATCACCCGGCGGACGGTCCCGCCCTTGGGGTGGAACACCGCGAGGCCACTGCCGATCTCGCTGGGGAAGGAGAACAGGTCGAGCTCGACGCCGAGCTTGCGATGGTCGCGCTTCTCCGCCTCCTCGAGCATCGTGAGGTGGGCCTTGAGCGCCTTCTCGTCCTCCCACGCCGTGCCGTAGATCCGCTGCAGCTGCTGGTTCTTCTCGTCGCCGCGCCAATAGGCAGCGGCGACCTTCATGAGCTTGAACGCGCCGAGCCGCGACGTCGACGGCACGTGCGGCCCGCGACACAGGTCGACGAACTGCTCGGTGTTCCGATAGGCGCTCACCACGTTGCCCTCGGCGCCTTCGGATGCGTCGACGCCGGTGATGATCTCGACCTTGTACGGCTGGTCGGCGAAGAGCTCGACGCCCTCCTCGACCGAGTGCTCCTCGCGGATGAACGGCTGGTCTTCCGCGACGATCTCGCGCATCCGCGCTTCGATCCGTTCGAGATCTTCGTCGCTGAACGTGGCACCGCCGGGCAGGTCGAAGTCGTAGTAGAAGCCGTCCTGGATCGGCGGGCCGATGGCGAACTTCGCCCCGGGCCACAGCTGCAGCACCGCCTGGGCCATCACGTGCGCCGTCGAGTGGCGGAGGATGTGGCGTCCCTCGTCTGACGATGCGGTGACGATCGCCACCGTCGCACCGTCCGGGAGCGGCGCGTTCAGGTCGATCTGCTTGTCGTCGACCACCGCCGCGATCGCCGCCTTGGCGAGACGTGAACCGATCGACGCAGCGAGATCCGCGGCAGTCGCGCCGGCCGGAAGGGTCTTCTCCGACCCATCGGGCAGGCGGACGGTGATCTCGGCTTCGACGGCGGACATGGCCGTTCAGGCTACTGGCGTCACCGAGCGGCCCAACCCTTTTGCAGATCGGTCACGCTCACCTTGGCGGCAGCGCGCAAGGCGGCATCGAGGCGGTGGTCGACGCTGCCCGGAGCGACCTTCGGCTCCCCGCCCGCGACGAAGAAGGAAGTTGGCGCGCCCATGCCGTGGCGAGACGCGAGGAACGACACCGCGGACCGGCTCTCCCGGTACGCGCGGATGATGTCGGCCTGTGATCCGGTCGAGAACTCGTAGTCGCGCGGCAGCACGCCGTCGCTTCCCGAAGGCTTGCGTTCGCCGGTGCTGCGGCCCGTCGCGACCCAGTCAGCGACGCCCTCGTGCACCCACGCGGCGAGGAACGGCCCGGCGAGAGGCGCGCCCGCAGCGTGGACCAGTTCGTGAACGAGCGTCTCGACCTGGAACCCGCGGCCGTAGCTGCCGAGGTTGTCGTCCTGGATGAACATGCGAGGCGCCGTCGACGTCCAGCCTTCGTCGCGCACCGCGCCGTAGCTGACGAACGCGACGAACTTGTCGAGGTCGATCGTCGACTGGAGCAGCGTCTCGAGCTCCTCGACGTTGCGGGGCAGGACGATCGGGATGCGCTCCGACCACCGCTGATCCCAGCCCTTGCGCAGGGTCTCGAGCGCCTCCTCCGCGATCGCGGCGAGCGCCTCGGCGCGGGCGGCGCGGCTGGGGTGGTGGAGGATCAGGAAGTGCGGCGTGCGCAGCGCGCGGACGTCGCCCACGTCCCACAGGCCACGCGCGGTGTCGAGCCCGAGGTCGCCGACGTCGGCGTCGGCGCCGACGAACCACCGCCCGTCGCGAAGGACGAACGTCAGCCACAGCGTGTCGACGGCGTCTCGATCGTCGAACCCGGTGAAGCGGTACGACATGCGAGTCTCGGGGAGGAAGCGGTCGGGTTCTGGTGCCAGGTCGCCCGTGTCGTCGAGACGTGCGACGAGCGAGAACCGCTCGACCGGCAGCGACCGGAGACCGTTGAAGTGGCGGGCCTGCGCATCCTTGAACTCTTGCGGCGCGTGCGGATCGACCGTCGCCATCCACGCGTTCGCATCACCCGCCGCGAACGCCCGCTCCCGCTCGTCGAGCAGGGTGTTGACGGCCGTGAGCGCCGCCCCCGGGTCGTCCTGTTGGTTCTGGGCGCGTTGAGCGCCAGATGTTGCGTCTGCCGCGCCCAGAACCAACAGGACGGCGAGGACACCTGCGACCGCAGCTGTCAGGGAGCGAGGCGTTCGCGCGTCCACGCGCCCTCCTCCTCGCGCCGGTAGCGGACGCGGTCGTGCAGGCGGTCGTCCCGGTGGTGCCAGAACTCGATCGTGCGGGGGACGATCCGGTAGCCCCGCCAGTAGGCCGGACGAGGGACCTCGCGACCTTCGAACTCCGCGGTGACCGCCGCGAGGCGCTCCTCGAGAACGCCTCGCGACGACAGCACCGTCGACTGCTGCGAGGCCCACGCGCCGAGCTGCGACCCGCGCGGGCGCGTCACCCAGTAGGCGTCCGACTCCGCATCGCTCACGAGCTCGACGCGCCCGCGCACCCGAACCTGTCGAGGCGGCCAGTGGAAGACCAGAGCCGCCGACGGCTCCACGGCGAGCTGCTGGCCCTTGGTCGACGTCGCGTTCGTGAAGAAGACGAAGCCGCCGGCATCGGCGCCCTTCAGCAGCACCATCCGCGCATCGGGGCCGGATGGCGATGCCGTCGCGAGGCACACCGAAGCGTCACTCGGGTCGTACCACGCGTGGAACTGCGCAATCGGATCCGGATCGAGATCCTCGGGATCCATCTCTCAGAAGGTGACACCGAGCAGCGCGGCGGCACCGCGCACCGACTTCCCGGCTGCGGCCGCGGCGTCGATCGCCGCGATCGCCTCGTGAGTCGAGAGATCGTCGTCGAGCGCAGCCCTCGTCTCGTCGAGCGCCGCAGTGCCCCCCGCAGCGCCCGCAGCCCGCCAACGGTCGAGGCGTTCGGCCGCGGCGGGCATCAGGTCGTCGGTCCAGTGCCACGGCTCGCGGTAGTGGTGCTCGAGGATCGCCAGGCGGATCGCGCCCGGCTCCCACTCCTTGAGGAGGTCGCTCACGAACACGAGGTTGCCGAGCGACTTCGACATCTTCGTCCCGTCGTAGGAGACCAGGGGCGCGTGGAGCCAGTGACGGACGAACAGCTCGCCGGTCGCCGCTTCCGACTGCGCCGCCTCGCATTCGTGGTGCGGGTAGATCAGGTCGGTCGCGCCGCCGTGCAGGTCGATCGTGGTCCCCAACTCGCGCAACGCCAGGGCGGAGCACTCGATGTGCCATCCCGGGCGTCCGGGCCCCCAGAGCGACTCCCACGACGGCTCGTCGGGAGCCGACGGCTGCCACAGCACGAAGTCGAGCGGGTCGTCCTTGTTCGGGTCGTCGGGGTTGCCGCCGTTCTCGGCCGCGAGCTGCAGCATCGTCTCCCGGTCGAGGTGGCTGATCTGGCCGAACTTCTCGAACGACGAGACGTCGAAGTAGACCGAGTCGCCGCTCTGGTAGGCGTGACCGGTGTCGAGCACCATCCCGATGAAGCCGAGGATGTCCGGAATCGCCGACGTAGCTCGCGGCTCGCTGAAGGCCGGAAGCAGGCCAAGCGCCTCCATGGACGCGTCGAAGCGGGCCATCTCCTCGGCCGCGAGGTCGAGGTAGAAGACGCCCAGCTCGCGCGCTTTGGCGAAGAGCGGGTCGTCGATGTCGGTGATGTTGCGCACGCACTGCGTGCGGTGCCCGATGTCACGGAGCCGGCGCTGCAGCACGTCGTAGATGACGTACGTGGCTGCGTGCCCGAGGTGCGCCGCGTCGTACGGCGTGATGCCGCACGTGTACATGGTGACCGTCGGCCCCGGCTCGAACGGGACCACCTCCCGCTTGGCGGTGTCGTAGAGCCGCATCGTCATGGCCCAGCCAGGCTACGACGGCTGCTGCGTAATGCCTTGCCCGATGCCGGTGAGGCGGACGGCGGCGTGCGTCTTGTACCGCACGTTGAGCTGCAGGAGCACGGCGGTGATCGCCTCGATCGGCGCCGCGTTCGACAGCGACCCTGCGTCGAGTGGGCGCAGGTCGGGGATGAGGTCGACCAGCTCGGCCGTTGCGATGTACGCCGCCTTGTGGTCGGAGCAGACGAGCACGTCGGCGTCGATGGGCTTGCCCAGGCTGAGCAGCGCCTTGGCCGGGAGGTGGTGGAACGCCGCAGCCACGAGCGCGCCAGGCGCGGCGGCCTGGACGTGCGCGGCGACCGACCCGCGAGGTGGCACGAGCGGCTCGAACTCGTCGCCGACCTTGGCGAGCGCGTTGGCCATCGAGATCACCACCTTGCCGGTGAGGCGATGGGCGACGCTGGCGACGGTGGCGGCAGCGGCGTCCCACGGCGTCGCGACGACGACGACGTCGGACGACGCGGCGCGCAGGTTGTCACCGCCCTCGAGGTGGAGCGACTGCTCCGGATGCTTCTTGAGGAGCTTCTCGCATGCCTCGTCCGCCCGCTCCTTCGAGCGTGAGCCGATGACGATCTCCAACCCTGCTGCGGCTAGGCGGAGCGCGAGCCCGCTACCTGCCGGTCCGGTTCCACCGAGGATCCCTACGTGCACGGCGGGCAGCCTGTCATAGCTACCCCGGAGGGAGCGAAGTGGCGGCTGCGGCCGCGAGGTCGCGAACGACGGCGTCGCCGAGCGCTCGTGTGCCCCGCCGGTTCACCTCCCCGGCGATGACTGCGCCGGCAAACATCGGGGCAAGCGTCGACACGTTCCGCCCGAGCCGTGCGAGCAACCGCCGCTGCACCATACGGACCAGTTCGTTGCGCGTTCCGCGGCCGAGCGCCTCGCCCAGACCACCAGGCTTGGCCAGCGTGCGCGCGGTGACGCCGCGCCGCTCCGCCCACGCCTTCACCAGAGCGACGGTGCGCTCCCCCGCAGTTCCGCGCACCGGCCGTCCGTAGGCCTCGTGTAGCTCTGCGACGAGCTTGAGCTCGATCACGGCGATGGCCAGCGTCTCGGCCGCGAGCTCCACCGGCAGCGCGAGCCACGTCGGCGGCGCCGCGTACTGCGCGCTCACGATGGCGCCGCTCGTGGCCCCGACGGCAGCAGACGCCCTTGCCGCGTTGCGAACGAGCGCCTCCGCGAGGTCGGCGCCCTCGAGCCCGCCGTGGTGCTCCTTGAGCATCTCGAGATCGCGGACGCGGATGCGAGGCGCGACGTCGACGAAGGTCGATGCCAGCCATCGTCCGCTCGCCACCGCGCGCGTACCCGCCTGACGCGCCGAACCGGAGACCGTCCGCACGAGCGCGGCGACGACCTTCGGGTCCGCGTGACCCGACGCGAGGTCGTCGAGCTCCGACGCCAGGTCGTCCGCCTGCGACGAGGCCGCCGCGTCTTCGTGCGAGCTCGTCGCGACGAGCAACAGGAGGGCGACCACGATCGGGGGCCGGTGACGCATGACCTCAGGATGCCGGAGGACGTGGGCCTTCGAGGTAGCGCGGGTTCGCGACCTCGAGCTTCGCCCGTACCGTCTCGATGACAGCAGCACGGACGTCGCCGAGACGATCGTCGAGGTCACCCCGGCGGATGGCGTCGGCCATCTCACGCTCCGATCCGACACCGAGCTCGTGCAGGCGTGCCGCGTGGGCGGCCGACTGCTCGTCCCCCAGGCGAAGCTCCCGCTCGACCATCCCGAGGACGTTGATCGCTACGCGCGTGTGGAACTGCACGCGGCCTTCGGTGGAAGTGAGCACGTCCTTCTCGAGGAACTCCCGCACCGCCTCGACCAGACCCGCCGCGTCGGGGATGTCGTGCAGGCTCACGCGCTCGACCTCGTCACCGTCGCGATCACCATCGAGGTCGCGGTCACGGCAGGGCCTCGAGCAGGTCCCACTCGTTCTCGCAGACCCGGCGGCCGATCGCGGCGAGCTCGACCGAGCGCACCATGCCGCTCGCGTGCGTGGTCGCCTGCACGATGCACATGATCCCCCACTTGAGCGTTCCGAGGACCTCCCACCACCGCAGCGCGTCGCGGTCGACGGGCCGGCCACCAGCCGCCTCGTACGAGTCGCACAGCTCGTCGTAGGTCCCGAAGCCGCCGACCGGCGGCGCCACCCCGAAGCGCCACGCCTTCACGCACAGCCAACCCAGGTCTTCCGTCGGATCGCCGGCGTGGGCGAGCTCCCAGTCGAGCACCGCACGGACACCCTCCGGCCCGACGATCAGGTTGCCGTTGCGGAAGTCTCCGTGGACGAGCGTTGGCTCGTGCAGCGGCGGCCGGTTCGCGTCGAGCCAGCGGAGCGCCA
This sequence comes from Acidimicrobiales bacterium, assembly GCA_035540495.1. GTDB lineage: Bacteria > Actinomycetota > Acidimicrobiia > Acidimicrobiales > CADCTF01 > DASVEG01. The sequence goes on along the minus strand of DATLGL010000051.1, from coordinate 77,377 downwards.
GTTCGAACGCGGGATGGGGCTGGCCCAACGAGTCGAGCATCGACCGCCATTGCGCGACCTGGTCGTTCTGCTCCAGCCCGGGAACGACGTCGGCGGGGAGCGTGTGCAGCCGGGCGAGGATCTCCCCGCACTGTGCCGCGAGCAACGGACGGGCCGACGAGTACTCGTCGTCTCGGAGGATGCGCCGCGGGATCGTCTCGCCGTCGATGCGTCGCATGACGATCGACGACTCGTCGCTGTCGATCACCTCCGGCACCGGCACTCCCGCAGCCGCTGCCGCCGTGAGCAAGGCCGCTTCGCGAGCCATGCCGGCCTTGGGTGCACCGGGTGGATCCCGACGAAGGATCAACGCCTCGACGACGCCGTCGTCGCGATGAAGATCGAACGACCACGTCTCGCGTGAGGCACCGCCGGAGAGTCGCCGCAGAGACTCCACCCGCCCGCCGAGGCGAGCCCCGAGCTCCTCGTTCAGCAATAGCGGGAGAGCGTCGGGTACGGGTTCACCGGGCCGCCACCGCCGGGATGGATCTCGAAGTGGAGGTGGGGGGTGCCGCGGGCGTTGCCGGAGTCGCCGACGTAGCCGACGACGGTGCCGGCCGAGACCCGTCCGCTCGCCGCGTACGCCGACAGGTGGGTGCCGAAGTAGGTGTTCCCGTCGTCGCCGCTCAGGTAGTACGAGAGGCCGCCGAGGCTCGAGTTGTGGTGCTTCACCGTGCCGCTGACGCTGGCGACGACCGGCGTGCCGCGCGGCGAGAGGATGTCGTTGCCCTGATGGCGCCGGCCCCCGGAGCGGGGCTGACCCCAGTCGTTGGAGAACGAACGCGGTCCCTGCACGGGGCAGATCCATTCGCCGCTCGCGATGACGCCGCTCGGACGCGCCGCTGACGAGGTGGGCGCCGCCGTCGCGGTCGTCCGCGCCGGGCGAGTCGCCTGTCGCGCGGCGCTGGCGGCACGCTGCTCCGCGGCCCGCTTCGCCGCTGCTCGCGCCTCGGCCGCCTTGCGCTCCGCCTCGAGCTTGGCGAGGTACTGCTTCTCGATCTGGGCCAAGCGATCGAGCTCGCTGTACGCGGCCTGCTTGTCCTTCCGGAGCTTCGACGCCGCGGCCTTCCGCTGATCGAGCTGGCGGCGGAGCTCCTGCTGGCTGACGTCGAGGTCTTCGCGAGCCGCTCGGTAGGCGTCGAGCGCATCGGTGTCGCCGAGGGTCACGTATCGCGCGAGCGCCTGGGTCCGAGCGGTGCGGCTGAGGTCTTGATCGAAGGTGAACTGCGACGTGTTCCCGTGCACGTACGCGTTGACGGCGACCGTCTTCACCTTGTCCTGCAGTCCGGCGACAGTCGCCTGGTTCTCCTTCGCCTTCGCTTCGAGCGCGGCGACCTCCGCCTCGGCGCGCGCGAGTTGCGAGGAGGCCTTCGCGAAACGGGCCGCCGCTGCATTGGCTCGTTCCTGGGCCGCCTTGCGGTCCTTCACAGGATCACCGGCACCCGCCGGAGCGGCGGACGCCAGCACCAGCGCGAGGACGGCCGCACATGCGACCAGGGCTCTGCGCACGGCGTTCAAGGGTAGCGAACACCCCTCCACCACGCACGCTCAGCTGGTCGACGACCGCCCGCGGACGACCCGGACCCGGATGGTCCACCCGATGATCCCGAGCAGTACAGCGAGGAAGAGCGCGTACGCCGCGGGCGATGACCCTTGCGCCGTCGGGCCACCGCTGCGGTCGACGGCGGCCGCTGTCTCGGCGTCGCCGTCACTGCCGCCCGACGTCGCTGCCAGGTCGTCCCCCACGCCGGCATCGGCCGCCACGGACCCGTCGGATGGCATGGGCTTCGCTGAGTCGTCGGGCAGCGTCGTCACGGGCGCGCCGGCCGGATCGTCCGGCCCCACCCGGCCGACAGTGGCCGCCGGTCCCGCAGGAACCGTCCCTGCAGGCGAGGGTCGAGGGGCACCCGGGGCAGGCGTCGGTGACGACTGAGCCGGCGCGGCGGTCGTGGTCGATGGTGCTTGGGGGGTCGTCGTGGACGGCGGAGGCGGCGGTGGTGCCGATGCCTTGTGAACGTACGTCCGGGACGGGTCGTTGCAGACGGCGTCGATCGAGTAATACGGCGGCGCGCTCCGGGTGCCGCTCCAGTTCCATCCCTCGACGTCGCCGTCGCGCACCTCCACCGATCCCGCCCCGGCGTTCGAGTACGACCACGATCCGGTGCCGCCGACCGACCGCCAGTACTGCCAGTACTTCGGCGACTGGCACGTCAGGCACGAGCTGCCCGCGTTGCAGCCGACGCCGCAGAGCTTGCACACGGCGCCGCCCTGTCCGGAGTACGTCTGCACGACAGGATCCATCTGGGCCGACCGCAGAGCATCGAGGCCGGTGATCGACGGTTCACTGAAGACGACGCACGCTGTCTTCGGCTCACCCTCGCCGGTGTTGACGACGACGACGGCTCGGTTCTCGTTCGCGCTCGCGGCGTGTGCCGGGCCGGCAGCCGCGGCGGGCGGCGGCGCAGGCCGCGCCGCCGCCACAGCGACCGCCGCCACCCCGACCGCGATGGCGCGGGGCAGGAGACGCCGGCGGGTCACGTCAGTCGATCGAGCCGCCGACGATCGGGCTGTTGAGGGCACGCCCGCCCATCGAACCGCCGAAACGGACGTCGCCGAACGTGAACACCCCGCCGTCAGCAGCGAAGAGCGCGTATCCCTCGCCGAGACCGCTCACCGAAGCACCGACGATCGGCTGGTTCAGCGGACGAGCGCCGAGGGAGCCCTTGAACTCGGCGTCACCGAAGGTGAAGACGCCGCCGTCGGCCGCCATCATCACGTAGCCGCGACCGGTCGGGGTCGTGGCCCCGGACACGATGGGGCTGTTCAGCGGCTGGCCGCCGCGCGAGCCGAAGAACCCGGCATCGCCGAAGGTGAACACGCCGCCGTCGGCCGCGATCAACACGTAGCCGTCACCCGCCGGAGACGACGCCGCGGCGACGACCGGACTGTTCAACGGGCGTCCGCCCATCGACCCCCGGAACCGCGCGTCGCCGAACGTGAACACCCCACCGTCGGCGGCGAACAGGAGGTACCCGCGCCCGGTCGGCGTCGCGGCGCCGGCGACGATCGGGCTGTTGAGGCGGCGGCCGCCCATCGATCCGAGGAACGTCGCGTCGCCGTAGGTGAAGACGCCGCCATCCGCTGCGAAGAGGAAGTAGCCACGACCGGTCGGCGTGACCGAGCCGTCGACGATCGGCGAGTTCAGACGGATCGCGCCGGCCGAGCCGTAGAAGCGGCTGGCGCCGAAGCTGAAGACTCCACCGTCCGCGGCGAAGAGGTAGTAGCCCTCGTCACCGCAGGATCCCGCGGCCGGGACGATCGGCAGAGGCCGGTCGAGCAGCGCCCGCACCGGCTGGGTCGTCGCGTAGGTGTTCACGCCGAAGCTGTCGTTCGGGCTCTCGATGCGCCCGCTCGGAAGCTGCTTCGAGCGCAGGAACGCATCGGCGTCATGGGCGGGAGCCGTTGCTGCCGCCTGCAACGCAAGGTCAGCGACGGCAGTCGAGTTGGGGTCGCCGAAGCCCCACGACCCGTCGCTGTCCTGGAGCGCGCGGAGGTAGGCGACGCCCTGTGCAAGATCGGGATCATTGGTCGGGACGCCCGCCGCGACGAGCGCCTGGATCGCGAGCGCGGTCGTGTCGACGTCGTCGTAGCCCTGATCGTCGGCCGAGCCGGCGTAGTTCCATCCGCCGTCGGCTTCCTGAGCGTTCGTGATGTACGTGATCGTCGCCGCGGGCACGGGACGCTGCAGCGTCGCGAGCGCGAGAACCGCGTAGAGGGTGTCGGAGAACACGCCGTCCGGTCCGTACGCGCCGTTCGGTCGCGCGGCAGCGTCGAGGCGGGCGACGAGATCGACGGCGCCGTCGCGCTGCGGATCGAACGCTCGAGCGTCGAGGCACAGCGGCCCGGTCACGAGGGTGATGAGCTTCGCCGCGACCCCACCCGTGATCGCGTCGTCGCCGGTCGCCTCGGCGTAGTCGTCGAGGTAGTCGAGGCCGGTGAGTCCCTTCGCGTTCGCGACGCGCTGCGCGGCGAGGAGCGCCTGCTTCCCGCTCCAAGCAGGCGACGACTGCGCCTCGGTGGCGAAGGAGAGCAGCGCCTCGGGCGTCTCGAAGCCTGGGAACTTGGCTACCTCGAAGCTGCCGTCCGCTTGTTGTTGCGTCGCGACCCACTGCACCGCGCGGTGGACGGTGAGCGCGTCGGGCGTCGAAGGATCGACGGCGGCGGAAGCCGAGGTGAACGGTGTCGACACGAGCGCGAGCGCAGCGAGGCAGCCGACGAGGACACGACGAGGATGCATTTCCCCTCCGTTTCGGCCCCATCCCCACGAGGGCCACAAGGAACACGGACGCCGGTGTGGGAACCGGCGAGCAGGGGCGGGCATCCTGGCTTCCGACTTCGACGCGGGCGTCTCGATCGGTCACAGTTGCGGGTCAGCGCCGGACTTCAACCGGCTTCCCCCGTTCCCCGAAGGGAACCGGCCGTGACGTCCGGGTCACGGCCGACCTCTACTGCTGCGCACCTTAGACGAGCCTTCTCGATGCGACCCACTTCGACCGCGACGCTCACCGCTCCGACGGCGACCGGCGATCGGGCGCGGGCGCGGACGGCCACGCCGGCGCTCGTGTGGTTGTCGTGGGCGCTTGCTGCAGCCGCCGCGGTTCAGCTCGCGACGAACCCGCTCTACGTCACCCTCGTCGTCGCCATCGCCGCGCTCGTCGTCCAGTCGCACGCGAACCGGGGGCCGCTCGGCTCCGCGTTCCCCGTCTTGATCGTCGCTGGCATCGCGTTCGCCGGGATCCGGCTCGTCCTCACCGCCGCCACGACTCACGGTACGGGTGACGTGCTGTTCACGGCACCCGAGGCGACGCTGCCGCGCATCCTCGGCGGGTTCACCGTCGGCGGCACGGTCGAGGCGCCCGTCGTCGCGCGAGCCGCCGCAGAGGGTTGGGCGATCGTCGGCATCATCGCGGCGTTCGCCGCCTTCAACGCCGTCGTGTCCCACCACGAGCTCGTGCAAGCAGCGCCTCGGGCCTTCTACGAGCTCGGGCTCGCGGTGACCGTCGCACTGGCCTTCGTACCGTCGACGATCGCCGCCATCGCGGCCGTTCGCGAGGCGGACCGCGCCCGGACCGGCGGCCACGTCGTTCGCCGCGGCCGGCTCATGCGCCAGGTCGTTCCCGTGCTCGAGAGCGGGATGGAGCGTGCGGTGTCGCTCGCCGAGTCGATGGACAGCCGCGGCTTCGGACGCCGATCGACCGCGGGCGAAGCGGCGAGCGGGTGGCTCGGGCTCGGTGCCCTCCTCCTTCTCGGCGGGTGCTTCGTCGCGCTCGTGGCGCGGGCCAGGTCGACCGCTCTCGTGATGGCGTTGGTCGGCGGCGCTGCGCTGGTGGCGGCCGTGGTGGTGTCGTCCCGCGCGTCGACCCGCACGAGGTACCGGCCCCGGAGGCTGTCGGCACGGGAGTGGGTGCTCGCCGCGGTCCCGTGGATCACGCCCACGATGCTCGCCGTGATCGGCGGTGCCGCTGCCGACACGTTGCGGTGGCCGGGCGACGTGCTCGCGGTGCCTGCGGTCGCGCTGAGCCCGGTGATCGCTCTCGCCGCCCTCGCGGTGACGCCGCTCACGGCGAGGTCGGCATGATCACCTTCGAGGCGGTGTCGTTCGCCTACCCGACCGCCAGTGGTGCCGAGAGCGGAAGCGCCGTGCTGCGTGACGTCGAGGTCGAGGTGCCGGCGGGCGAGTTCCTCCTCGTAGCGGGCGCCAGCGGTTCGGGCAAGAGCACCCTGCTTCGCGCGGTGAACGGGCTCGTCCCGCACGCGACAGGAGGCCGCTTCTCCGGCACCGTCACCACCTTCGGCCGCACGACCCGCGACCATCCACCGCGGTCGCTCGCCGACGTCGTCGGCTTCGTCCACCAAGACCCCGAAGCCCAGTTCGTCGTCGATCACGTCGAGGGCGACCTGGCGTTCGTCCTCGAGAACCTCGGCCACGGCCGCGACGCCATGCGCCGACGGGTCGAAGAGGTCCTCGACGCGCTCGACATCGCCCACCTCCGCCATCGCTCCCCCGCCACGCTGTCGGGCGGCGAGCGCCAGCGATGCGCGATCGCCGGGGCTCTCGCCGCCGCGCCCTCTGCGCTCGTGCTCGACGAGCCGACCTCGCAACTCGACCCTCAGGGCGCCGAGGACGTGCTGGGGGCGATCGCCCGCCTCAACGCCGATCTCGGTACGACGATCGTTCTGGCCGAACACCGCCTCGATCGCGCAGCTCCCCCGGCCGATCGAGCGATTCGCATCGTCGAGGGCCGCATCGTCGACAGCGGCCACGCGGGGCACGTGCTCGCCACCTACGACGGCGCTCCCGCGGTGACTCGACTCGGCCGGCTGCTCGGATGGATGCCACCGCCGCTCACCGTCAAAGAAGCCCGCCGCCACGCCGCATCGCAGGTCGACCCGCCCTCCGCCACCATGCTGACCGCGGCCCGAGCCTCGGCGCCCGGTGATCCGCTCGTGACGGCTCGAGGGTTGCGCGTCGAGCTCGACGCACGGCCGGTGCTGCACGACGTCGACGTCGACGTGCGAGCCGGCGAGGTCGTTGCTCTGCTCGGCCGCAACGGCGCCGGCAAGACCACCCTCCTCCGTTCGCTGGCAGGCCTGCAGCGCGCGGATCGCGGGTCGATCACCGTCGCGGGCCGCGCCGCGTATGTCCCTCAGGACCCGAACAGCCTCCTGTTCGCGCCGACCGTTCGACGCGAGATCGAGCACACCCTCCGCCTGCTCGGCCGCTCCGACCCGCCGGCCGTCGATGCCTGGCTGACGGCCCTCCACCTCGAGGCGGTCGCCGACCGTCACCCGCGCTCCTTGAGCGGCGGCGAGCGCCAGCGGGTCGCCATCGCTGCCGTGGCGGTCGGCGGCGCGGAGGTGCTGCTACTCGACGAGCCGACCAGGGGGATGGACGCACCGAGCCGCACCGCCCTCCAACACGCAGTTGAACGGCACGCGGCGAACGGCGGAGCGGTCGTCCTCGCGACGCACGACATCGAACTGGCGGCGCGCTGCGCCACGCGGGCCGTGGTGCTCGGCGATGGTGACGTCGTCGCCGAGGGCGAGGCGCGCCACGTGCTCACCGGCAGCCTCTTCGCTCCGCAGGTGCTGCGGGTTCTGCCGCCGTTCCTGACCGTGGAAGAGGTCGCGGCCGCGCTCGACCGGAGCCGGCGGTGAACCTGTCGCTGGCCCGGCCCACGGCGGTCTACGCGCTCGTCGTCGCGGTCGGCGCGGGCGCGTTCCTCTATCCGTTCTGGTTGCCGCGCGAGGCACTTCCGGCCGAAGCCCACGCGGGCGACGCGCCGCTGGTGGCCGCGCTCGTCGGGGCCCTGGCGGTCGCGGCCGTCGCCCTCGAGGTGCGGCGGGGAACGATGAACGGCGCGACGGTCGCGCTCCTCGGTGTGCTCGGCGCCAGTGCCGGATTGCTCCGGCTCCTCGATCTGCCTGGCGGGGGCAGCGGCATGTTCTTCCTGGTGGTCCTGGCCGGTGCGGCGTTCGGCGCCCGGTTCGGGCTTCTCCTCGGTCTCGTCGCGATGGCGACGTCCGCCGTCGTCACGGGAGGCATCGGCCCGTGGCTCCCGTTCCAGATGCTCGCGCTCTCGTGGATGGGCGCGGGCGCGGGCGCGACCGGGCGCCTCACCCGGCGACTCCGCCCGCTCCCGGAGCTCACCGTGCTGGCGGCGTACGCGTGGGTCTGGGGCTTCGTCTACGGGGCGATCATGAACCTCTGGTTCTGGCCGTTCGCCATCGGCGAGGGCGACATCTCGTGGAGCCCCGGGATCGGCCTCGCGGAGACCCTGCACCGCTACTGGTCGTTCTACGTGCTCACCTCGTTCGGGTGGGACGCCGCCGGTGCTCTTGCGAACGCGGTTCTGGTCGTGGCCACCGGGCGCGCGGTGCTTCCTGCGCTGCGCCGATTCGCATCTCGGCTCGACCCGGTGGTCGAGGTGGTCGAGCAACCGAGGCGAGAACCCGCCCAGAACCGCGTTTAGAGACGCCCCTCTCCGGCGACATAGGAGGCGAATGTCTCAGCGCACCGACTCCTCGTCGCGCGGCCGTTTGCCGCGCCTCAGCCGTCAACGGCTCGTCCTGCTCGGGAAGATCTTCGCCGGGCTCCTCGTCGCCCTCATCGTCGTCGCGGTGGTGCCACCGCTGCGGAAGGCCGCCGCGCTCGGAGGGAGCAAGGCGATCCTGTTCGTCGCATCACCTCTCGCGCCGAACATCGACGACTTCGAGGCGCTCCCGCAGACGACGAAGGTCGTCGCGTCGGACGGCGCCGTTCTCGCCGAGCTCGACGAGGCGCAGCGACGGGTGCCGGTCGAGCTCGACCAGCTCCCGGACCACGTGAAGAACGCGGTGCTCGCAGCCGAAGACGAGAACTTCTACGAGCACTCCGGCATCAACCCCGAGGCGGTCACCCGCGCCTTCGTCCGCACGGCGACCGGCAAGACGCAGGGCGGCAGCACCATCACCCAGCAGCTGGCGAAGATCAACTACACCGCGGGTGAGCGGACCGTCTTCCGGAAGCTCAAGGAGGTCTTGTACGCCTCCAAGCTGGAGAAGAAGTACTCGAAGGACCGGCTGCTCCAGCGCTACCTCAACCAGGTGTACTTCGGCGAGCAGGCCTACGGCATCGAGGCGGCGGCCCAGACCTACTTCGGCAAGCCGGCAAAGGAGCTGACCGTTGCCCAGGCGGCGCTGCTCGCCGGGAAGATCCGGTCGCCATCGGTGCTCGACCCCCGCAAGCGACTGGAGGAGGTCGAGACCCGCCGGAACCAGGTCCTCGACAACATGCTCGAGGAAGGGTGGCTCACGGCCGAGGAGCACGAGGCGGCCAGTTCGGAGGCGACGGAGCTCGCGCCGTTCCGCACCGAGGTCGACCAGGTGAAGGCGCCCCACTTCGTGGAGTACGTGAAGCGGGAGGCGGCCACGCTCGACGCGCTGGGCGGGTCGCCCGAGTCTCGCTCCAACCGGCTGTTCACCGGCGGCTACACGATCGAGACGACCCTCGACACCAAGACCTTCGACGCCACCGTCGCCTCCGTGCAGGCCAAGCTCGGCGTTGCCGACAACCCTGACACGCCAGAGGACGAGAGCGACCCGGTCGCCGCGGTCGCGACGGTCGTTCCCGGCGACGGCGCCATCCGGAACCTCTTCGGCGGTCTCGACTTCACCAAGACCCAGTTCGACATGTCGAGCCTCGGCGGTCGCCAAGCGGGCTCCTCGGTGAAGCCCTTCGTGTACCTCGCGGCGCTCCGCGAGGGTGTCGATCCCCGGTCGACCTTCGACGGCACGAGCGGGCGCGTCATCCCCTGCTACCGCAAGGATCCGGTCAAGAACTACGCGGGCGAAGACGCGGGCGGTCGCATCAACGTCGACGAAGCCATGGTGAAGTCGGTCAACGTCGTCTTCGTCGAGCTCGGGTGCAAGGTCGGTCCCAACGAGGTCGCGAAGGCAGCCAACGACGCGGGAGTTCCGGAGGATGCGACGAAGTCGAAGGGCGGCTACTTCCTCGGCGGCTTCGACGCCAACGGCGTGAACGCCCTGGAGATGGCGGGCTCCTACGCGACGTTCGCGGCGAAGGGCGTCTACGCGAAGCCGTACTCGATCGCCCGGATCAAGGACTCGCGCGGTCGCACGATCTACGAGGCCGAGAAGGAGACCAAGGAGGTCTTCAAGGCCGAAGAGGTCGGCGTGCTGAACAACCCGCTGCAGGCCGTCGTCGATCGTGGCACGGGCACCGCCGCGAAGATCGGCCGCCCTGTCGCGGGCAAGACGGGCACCGCCCAAGAGAACCGCGACGCCTGGTTCATCGGGTACACCCCCCAGCTGTCGACCGGTGTCTGGGTCGGGTACCCCGATGCCAGCAAGCCCATGAGCCGGGTCCACGGCAGGGCGGTCACCGGCGGTTCGTTCCCGGCCCAGATCTTCAGCGACGTCATGAAGAAGGCCCACGAGGGCATGCCCGTCGAGCGGATCTTCACCGCGTCGCCGGACCAGCTCGACCTGAAGAAGGCGACGCCCGACACGACCGCTCCCCCGGCGTCCACCGAGACGACGACCACCCTCGACCCGAACGCGACCAGCACCACCACGACGGAGGCTCCGCAGCAGTCGACGACCACGACGGCCCGACAGGCCACGACGACGACCACCGCGCCGCCGGAGACCACCACGACACAGCGGCGCCAGCAGACGACGACCACCACCACCACGGCACCGCCTCAGACGACGACCACGGTCGCCTCGAGCGGAAGCGGCGGGACGAGCAGCGGAACCGGAACGGCGACGTCGACGACCACCACGCAACCGGGGTAGACGTCCGCGGGTCGGCGGTCGACGGGTGCCACGCTGGGGATGGCATCCGTCGACCAATGGAGGGTCCATGTTCAAGGAGTTCAAGAACTTCCTCTTCCGAGGAAACCTGCTCGACCTGGCGACTGCGGTCATCCTCGGCACGGCGTTCGGAGCCGTCGTCGCGTCGCTCGTCGAGGACGTGCTGACGCCGATCATCGCCGCGATCGGCGGCCAGCCCGACTTCTCGTCGCTGGTGCTCGACATCGGCGACGGCAAGCTCACCTACGGGAACTTCCTCAACGCGCTGATCAGCTTCGTGATCGTCGCCGCGGTGATGTTCATGGTCCTCAAGGCCGCTGCTCGCGCGCAGAAGCTTCGCTCGACGCCGGATGCTCCTGCGGACGAGACGCCACCGCCCACCGACGAGGCGCTCCTGCTGGCCGAGATCCGCGACCTCCTCAAGGCAGGCGGCCCGAGGTAGCACGCGATTGTCGGAGGGTCGTCACCCCGCTCGCGGTGGCGAAGTCCCTCCAGAACGGCAGACGTCAGAAGAGGCGGGGGGCCCTTCCGTCCCGCGCACGGGCGAAGCGGCCGATGCCGCCGCGGGTGACGGGCGTGTCGTCCACCGGCACACCGGCACCGAGCGATCCGAGCAGTCTCGGCGCGCGGACCGGCTGACCGCCCACCCACCACAGGCCGGCGCCCAGCGCCGCGAGCAGCGCCACCGCCAGCAGCCGCTCCCCGCGCGACGCGTCGGGCGCGAACGGGTTGGAGACGATGCCCGCGGGGACGGCACGGCGCGCCGTCTGCGGACGCGCGACCGGGACGCTCGGACTGAACGCGCCCGCGTCGCCCGACGAGAAGCCGAGGTCGCCGGAGAAACCGGGATCGACCCCGAGGTCGCCGAACGACTGCTCGAAGGTCGTGAGCGGATCTTCGAACGCGAAGTCGTCGGCGAACGCCTCGCTCGAAGGGGCCAACTCGCTCTCGTTGGTCACCGTCAACGACGACTCGTCGGGCGGTCCGAGCGCCATCTGGAACGGCCGCTCCCCTGCGCCGACGATGACGACGTCGAGGGTGCTGCTCTGGACGAACATCGTGCCCAGCTCGAACACGGCGGTGTCGCCGGTGACGTCGGCCTCGTCAGCCGTGGTGCAGTCGTACTTGGGACCCTGGTCGTACCGGCCGTTCTGGATCGCTGCCCATCCCGGCGTGGTGCTGATGCAGGCGAACAGCTTGCCGACAGTGGGGTCGGTGCCGCCGGGCTGCGACGTGTTCCGGCTCAGGATCGGGATGCGCAACTCGGTCTCGGCACCGTCGGGCACGATGAACCGCACCGCGCCGTAGGCGGTCGGGCCGAGCGCCTGCGGCGTCGCCACGTTCGGTGCCGGCGACGACGGCGGCTGTTGCGGAAGCCCGGGCTGGGGCAGGTTCGAGATCGGGCCCGTCACGACGGTCGGCGCCGCGGCTTCGTAGTCGTAGACGATGTAGATGCCGTCCGCCGGCGGACCGGCAGGGCAGGCGTTCACATCGGTCGACCGGCAGGTGGTCGGGACCGGGGTGTTCGGGTTCTGGCCCCCGATCGGGTTCTGCTGGGCCTTGCTCCACCAGCCGTAGGCGTCGAGGAACACCGCTGCGAGCTCGACGTCTTCCTCGCCGGTCTCCTGGCCTGCGGCCGGCACCGTCACCCCGAGCCCGGCCGCGGCTGCGACGCACAGGGCAGCGGCCGCTCGCACGAAACGTCTCACTCGCCCTCCTCCGGGGTTGCCTCGGTCCGCCTGCGGGTGCGGCGGCGGGGCCGTTCCGCCTCCGCCTCGGCTGCGACTCCGGCTTCGGGTACCGGCTCGGCTGCGACTTCGGTCGCGACAGCGGTGTCGCTCCCCTTCCGCTTCGCCAGCTCGGCGCTCGCGCCGGAACGGTTGATCACGTCGATGTCGCCTCCGAGGTACGACGACACCACCCGCGGGTTCGACAGCACGTCGTCGGCCGGCCCACGGGTGACGACGGCGCCGAGCTCGAGGGCGAGGATCTCGTCGGACACGGTCGTGATCAGAGGCATGTCGTGCTCGATCACGAGCATCGAGCAGCCCGTCTCCTTCTGGATGCGCTTGAGCAGCGGCCCGAGCGCCTCGGTCTCCTTCTGCGCGATGCCGGACGAGGGCTCGTCGAGGAGCAGCACCGAGGGATCGTGGGCGATCGACATCGCCAGGTCGACGATCCGACGGGAGCCGGTCGAGAGCTCGCTCACGAACTTGTCGCGGAACGCGCCGAGGTTCATCAGCTCGATCAGGTCTTCGACCGTCCAGGCGACGTCCTCCTCCGACTGCTGCACCGACGGCAGGTTGAGCGCAGCGGCGAGGTGGTCGCGCACCTCGATGTGGCGCTCGAGGCCGATCGCGATGTTCTCGGCGACGGTGAGCGACGGGAAGATGCGCGCGTCCTGGAACGACCGACCGAGGCCGGCCGCGGCGCGCCGGTCGGCGCCCCAACCGGTCACGTCCTTGCCCTGCAGGAAGATCCTGCCGCTGTCGAGCGGGAGGATCCCCGAGATCAAGTCGAAGATCGTGGTCTTGCCCGCTCCGTTCGGCCCGATCAGCCCGAGGATCTCGCCCGGGTGGAGCGTGAAGGTGACGTCGTCGACGGCGGTGATGCCACCGAAGCGCTTGGTCAGCCCTTCGACGCGGAGGATCGGCTCGACCGTGCGGTCGACCTCCGTCTTGACGATCGCGGCCGCCTTCTTCGACGACGTCGGTTCGTCGGCGGCCGCGGCCGCGCCCTGGAGGAAGACGGAGCGGAGGATGTCACCCCGCTCGAGCAGCTCCTCCGTCGGGCCCGAGAAGCGCACCTCGCCCTTCTCCATGAAATAGGCGCGGGTGGCGATCGTCAGGGCGACGTTCACCGACTGCTCGACGAGGATGATCGTGCAGCCCTGCTGGTGGATCTTGCGGACGATGTTGAGCAACTGCTCGACGATCGTCGGCGCGAGGCCGAGCGAGAGCTCGTCGATGATCAGGAGCTTCGGCTTCGCGACGAACGCCATCCCGAGCGCGAGCTGCTGCTGCTCGCCGCCCGACATGTTCCCCGCGAGCTGGTCCCAGCGCTCCTTGAGGCGGGGGAACATCTCGAGGACCTCGTCGATGCGACGCTGCACGTCGGCCGGATCGTCGTCGGCGTACAGCCAGGTCCCTGCCTTGAAGTGCTCCGCGACGGTCAGCGTCGGGAACACCGCCTTGCCACCTGGCACAACGACGATGCCCGCCTTGGCGGCGGCGACCGCATCGGCATGGGTGACGTCGCGCCCGTCGAAGAAGATCGCGCCGCCGATCGGGTCGACGAGGCCGGCGACCGCCTTGAGCAGCGTCGACTTGCCCGCGCCGTTGGTGCCGAGCAGGGCGACGATCTCGCCCTCCTTGATCTCCATGTCGACGCCGAAGAGGATCTGGACGGTGTCGTACGCGACGTCGACGCCCTTGCAGAGGAGGATCGGGCGCTCCGCGCCGCTGCTCATCTCCTCGCGGATCCGGACCGCGGTCGCGAGCGTCGACTCCGCCTGTTCGACGTCGCGCCTCACGAAGCGGCTCGCGCTGGCGCCGACCAACCCCGCGATCATCACGACCACTGCCAGGATCGTGGTCAGCAGTCGGTAGCTGGTGTTCTCGCCGATCCCCGAGAGAAAGACGGTGTAGAAGAGGCCTCCGCCGCCGTAGTACAGGATCGCCCAGGCGTACGACTGCGACCGGACGCGCGGTGGAGCCACCATGCCGACGATCGAGTAGTACGCGGGCTGGTAGGCGCCGATCCCGAGCTGGAGCACGAACGCCGCCGCGACCGCCATCGGCGCCCACGGCGACACCGCCAGCAGGATGCACCCGGCCGCGAACTGCACGAACGACAGGCCGGTGATCGTCGCTAGCCGGGAGAGATTTCCGCTCGACGTGGCGCGATTGGCCAGCGTGCCGCCGACGGCGAGCCCGGTGACGGTGCCGGCGCCGAGCACCAGCTGCACGAAGCCGCGACCGACCGGGCCGAAGCCGAAGACGTCCTCGAAGAACAGGGCGACCACGTTGCCGATCTGGAACGCGCCGACACCGAGGAGGAACGCCCCGAGCCAGAACCGCTTCAACGTCCTCGACGACGAGAGCTGGCGCCGCGCTTCACCGAACGAGATCGCCTCGTCCTGGGCAACGGCGGCGGCGAGGTCCTTGTCGATCGACTCGCCGCGGTTGGGTTCCCGCAGGCGCAGGGCGAGGATGAGGAAGATGGCCGTCGGGATCGCGAGGATCACGAACGAGGCCTGCCACGCGATCCACACCGCGATGCCGCCGGCGATCGGGCCCGCGATGGCCCCGAGCGAGTTCGCGGTGCGATGCAGGCCGAACACCCGAGGATGCGCCTCGCGCGGGTAGTAGTCGCTCAGCAGGCTCGGGTGGACGACCTCGTTGATGATGCGGCCGAGGCCGGCACCGAACCGGACGAGGAACAGCAGGAACGTAGCGGGGACGATGCCCGTCAGCACCGCGCACACGCCCCAGAGGACCGCGGCACCGATCGACAGCTTCACCCGGCTGATGCGGTCACCGATGATGCCCATCGGGAGCGAGAGCAGCAGCGTCGCGAGGCCGGCGAGACCGGCCACCTGCTGGATCCCTGCGTCGGAGAGCCCGAACGCGTCGCGGATTTCCGAGATGACCGCCCCGAACGCGACCCGGTCGAACTCGTCGACGAAGTTGAGCCCGAACAGCACGACGAGGGGCAGCATCGGCGCGCCGCCGCCGATCCCCTTCAGGCCCCGCGGCGGAGCGGAGCGCAGCTCCTCCTCCGCCTCCTCGAGGCTGTGGGAGTGCTCGATGCGATCCTCGATGGCCGTCATCGGGCCGCCACCTCCGCTCGCAGATGCTCGTGGTCAGGAGCGTCGTCGAGGCTGAGCACGACGCCGCACACGGGGCAGCCGATCGTCGGGCCGCCGAGTACGTCGAACGACTCGGTCTCCTCGACGTGGTGCTCGGCGTCTTCGATGACGTGCTGCTGGTCTTCACCGGTCTCTACCCTGCGGTCGGCCACGAGCGACGGCACGAGGATGTCGTGGCGCTTCGCGACCCACAGGAGGAACGAGTCGCGGAGGCGGTAGAGGCCTTCGGCGAAACCCCCGGGAAGGAACATCAGCACGAGGACCAGACCAGGGCCCGTCACGAGCAGCGAGATGCCTTCGATGTAGGTCTCGCCGTAGGTCTGGACGCCGCCGATGACGAGTGTGCCGAAGATCGCTCCGGGAAGCGAGGTCAGGCCACCGATCACCGTCGCCGTGAAGATGAAGATGGAGTTGCCGTAGCCGTACGTCTCGCGGTCGACGGCGTTGAGGAAGTACACCATCAGCACACCAGCGCCCGCGGCCATGCCTCCGGAGATGGCGAAGGCGGCGAGGCGGTTGCGGGCGAGGTTGATCGCGTACGCGGGCGCCGCCCGCTGGTTGTCCCGGATGGCGATGAGGATGCGTCCCGCGCGGTTGCGCCGGTACGACTTCGCGACCAGCAGCGCGAGACCCAGGAAGATCAAGCAGAAGTAGTAGAACTTCGCGTCGGCCTCGAGCGTGAAGTCGGGGCCGAACCACTTGAACTCCGTCGCGCTCGACATGTCGATCCGCTGCCAGAGCATGAACCGCTCGGGCCTGTTGCCACCCTTTGGCAGGATCTGCTGGCCGAGCCAGTAGGAGTTGTTCAGCACGAACCCTGAGACGGTGCCGGCGAAGGCGAGCGTGGCGACGGCCAGGAACATGCCCTGGATCCGGAGGGCGGGGAGCCCGACGAGCACGGCGATCAGCGCGCCGGCGAGGATCCCGATCGTCAGCACCACGAAGAAGTCGAGGTTGTGGTTCGCGGCGATGCCACCGCCGACCCCGGCGCCGATGCCGACGAGGCCGAACTGGCCGAGCGACATCTGGCCCGCCCACCCGGTGAGGATCACGAGCGAGATCGCGACGATGCAGTAGAGCAGCAGCGGCGTCGCTCGGCTGAGCCGGGAGCCCCCGAGGAAGAACGGCGCCCCGAGGAGGACGAAGAGCGCAGCCGCGCCGAGGACGGAACGGGCGATCACGACCTCGCGGACGTTGCGCAGCTCCGACGGGATCGGGCGGAACTCCTTGACGAACGAGAAGCTCGACACGCCCGAGTCCTGCGCTCGCGACAGCTTGCCGCGCTGGATGAGCAGCGCCGCGAGGATGACCACGAACATGATCGCCCCCGCGAGGGAGTTGCGGCCGGTCTTGAGCACGGACGCCTGGTCGAGCATCCCGATCATGACGCCGGCGAGCATGCAGGTCGGGATGCTCTCCATCCGGCCGATCACGGCCGCCGCGAGCGCGTACAGCAGCACGACGTAGCCGAGCGTGCCGTCGATCGGCACGCCGACGAGCGACGACCGCACGAAGATGGTCGCCGTTGCGAAGACGCCGGCGATGACCCAGGCGACGGTCCCGACGCGACGCACGGGGATCCCGAGCAGCGATGCCCGGTCGGCGTTCTCGGCCGACGCGCGCAGCGCAATGCCGATGCGGGTGTAGCGGAAGAACGCCATCAGCCCGATCACGAGCGCGAGCACCAGCACGACGGCGAACAGGTAGTCGCCGCTGTAGCGCTGGTTGCCGACCTTGACCAACTGGTACTTGATCCACGGCGTCGGGACGAAGGAGATGAACTGCCCCTGCCCCGTCGGGGGCTTGATCCACTTCGGCAGCAGGAGCGCCAGGAACGCGAGGAACTGGCTGACGCCGATGGTGACGACAGTGAGGATCAGCCGGGGCGCGGTCGCGAAGCGCCGGATGACGAGCACGTCGATGAGCCCGCCGAGGACCGCGCCGGCGATGATCGCCAGCGGGAACGCGATCCACCAGCTCCAGCCCTTGTAGACGATCAGGAGGACGCCGGCGACCGCAGGGATCGCTCCGAGCCCACCTGCCGCGAAGTTGAAGATGCGGTTGGTGCGGTAGATGAGGATGACGCCGACGCCGATCAGGCCGTACAGCGACCCGAGGGCGATGCCGTCGAGGACGATCGACCACGGCGTACCGAAGTAGAGCTTGCAGACGAGCAGCGTCGCGAGGAACGCCCCCGCGCCGATCAGACCGTTCCTGACGGCCGCGATCGCGGCCACGTCAGCGACCCCGCTGCGACTTGTTCTCGGGGATCGGCAGCTCGCCGGTGGGCCACTCGCCCAACTCGAAGCGACGACCGTCGAGCTGCACGTAGGTGCCCTTGTTGTTGCCCATCGCCTCCGACGGGACGTTCTGGGCCCACATCACCTGGTCCATGTCGGAGAACCAGCCGTAGTTGCCCGGCTTGAAGCCACGGCGGTTCACCTTGGGGTCATTGATGTCGGCGAAGCCACCTCGGTAGCCGTAGGAGAAGGCTCCCTTCTCCATGTTCGCCGGGTTCAGCTGCGGCCCCGCGGCCTGGATCAGCGTGCCGGCGAGCATGAAGTAGTTCAGCTCGCCGAGGGCGCCCTTGTAGGTGTCGAAGTTGGTGATCTTCGTTCCGCCCATCGACTTGTACAGGCGAACCGCGGCGTTGTTCGTGAAGCGCTCGAGGGCGGGCGACGAGCGCAGGCCGAAGGCGTTCTCGTACTGGCGGCACTCGTTGCAGAGCGTCGAGCCGGTGTCGTACGCCTGGGCGATGGCGTCGGTGTCGTTGGCGCCGACGCCCACGATGATGTGCTCGGGGAAGTACGCCTGCTCCTGCGCGGTGCGGTACATGAAGACCGGCGCCACGCCGTCGCAGAAGCACATGATCGACGTCGACTCGGGGTTCTCACGCATCTTCTGCATCCCGAGACGGCGCTGCTCCTCGGCCCGGGCGATGTCCTGCGCGTAATAGAACTCGTGCGCCACCTGGGCGCCGCACTTCGCGAGCTCCGGCTTCAAGACCTGCTTGATCGTGTTGAGGTTCTCCGGGTCGTCCGTCGAGATCACGCCGAGGACGCGGGTCTTGTTGCGGATGTCGTTGTTCGGCGGGTTCTGGTGGCGAGGGTCGGTGCCCGTCTCGCCCGCCCACCGCGCCTTCTTGCCGTGGAGGCGCTTGCAGTACCACTCGGCCACGTGCTTCGCCGCGACGTCACCGGGGATCGCGACGTCCCAGTGGTACGGGCGGCGCTGGATCGAGAACGGGTTGTTCCGGAAGTGCTGTCCGCCGAGGTTCACGACCTTGAGGGCGGAGAGCTCGTCGAACGCGGGCGACGCGAGGGGCGTCCCCCAGATGACCATGTACGGCTTCTTGTCGCGGACGAGGTCGCGCATCTCGCCGCGGAGGCAGGTGTAGTTCGGCGGCACGGTGTCGCACTTGCCGAAGAACTCCTCCCAGACGATCTTGCGGCCGTAGAACTCGAAGTTCTTGTTCACGAACTCGAAGCTCTTGTTCATGAAGTCGGTCACCCAGTCGTCGGGTGGGTTCGAGCCGACGGCGTCGAGGATCGCGTCGACCTGCGGGTTCGGCTTGCCCCGATAGACGATGACCTTGACTTCCTTGTCGGTGACGCCCTGGTAGGTGGCGCCGCCGTTGTTGCCGCCTGACCACTTCCCGACGCACTTGGGTGCGTGGTAGAAGATCGCGGGATCGAACTGGCGCCCGTCCTTGCAGTGGCTGGTGTCGCCGGTCGGCCCGCCGTCGCCCTGTTGCGCGACCGCGCCGCCACCGCCGCCACCCTGCGCCGGGGCCTGTCCTCCGCCGCCGGTGGTCTGCGCGCTGCCACCGCCGCCACCGCCACCGCCGCCACCGCCGCCGTCGACGGGTGCCGGCTCGCCGGTGGCCGGGTCGATGGGCACCGACTCGTCGACGACCTCGCCTGGATCACCGGCGGCGACGCCGTCGGTGGTCTCGACGAAGCCGGGACCGCCGGCTGCGATGTCCTGGCTCGGAGCCCTCGAGGGCACCGTGGCGATGATGAGGAGCTGCACGGCGACGACCGCCGCGAGCGGTGCGTAGCGACGTGCGAGCGTGGCGCGGTTCATGAGCAGCGGACCCCTTGCTGCGAAGCTGAGGAATGTTCAGGATGCTGTCGTCGAAGATTGACTCTGACCCGTCATCTGGTCAAGAACCATTCGTGACAGGCGTCACCGCATTTCGCCGCGAACTACGCCAATTCCTCTACCGGTGTTCGATTGTCAGAGACTGACGCTTCCTCCGAGTCGCCGATCAGCGGCGGCGCGCTCTCGGCGAGAACCTTCTCGAGCCACGGCCGGTCTCCCATCAGCGCCTGGTCGGCCAGGTACAACTTCCCGTAGCGCTCGAAGTAGAGGAGCTGCTTGAAGAGGAGGAAGTTCGCCTGGGCGAAGCCGGTGTCGACGAAGTCGCTGCCGAGGATCTCCTTCCGGAACTCCTTCAGTCGCGCCCGCCGCTGGCGCCGCTCGGCCTTGGTCTTGGCCGGTTTGCCGCCACCGGGTCCCTTGAAGGCTCCCGTGAGGTCGACCTCTCCGAACGGCCGGGTGAGGATCGCCTCGATCTCCTCGCGCTCGCTGTCGGCCAGACCCGCTCCGTCGCTGCCGTCGCTCGTGCCGTCGCCGGGGCCGAACATCGGTCCGGGCATCATCTCCTGGAGGAACGCGACGATCTCGGGCCAGGCTGCGGCGTCGCCCAGGATGGCCTCGACGAAGCGACGGAACAGGTGGTGGGTGGGTCCGTCGAGCCGGCCGACGATCCCCCAGTCGATGATCCCTGCCCGGCCGTCTCGGAGGAGCATGAGGTTCCCAGCGTGGATGTCGCCGTGGAACATCGCGTCTCGGAGCCCGGTGAGGAACCAGGCGCGCAGCATGTCCTGCATGAGCCCGGCCGGATCGCCGCCGAGCTCGGCGATGGCGTCGACGTCGTCGATCGCGACGCCGTCGAGGTACTCCATCACCAACACGTTGTCCCCCGAGAGCTCCGCGTGCGGTTCGGGGATGACGAGCCGGTCGAGGCCGGAGTCGAGCAGGAGGTGGCGGAAGTACGCCATCGTGCGAGCCTCGTTGCGGAGGTCGAGCTCCTCGCAGACCTGGGTCCGAAAGCCACGCAGGAAGCGGAACAGCGGCCCCGCGATCGGAACGCCCGCCAGTGCGAGGCGCTTGAACAGCGGCTCCATCACGTCGAGGTCGCCAGCGACCCGCTCGACGATCCCCGGACGGAGGACCTTGACGGCGACGTCGCGACCGTCGCGCAGCCGTGCCCGGTGGACGACGGCGATCGACGCGCTGGCGAGAGCCTCACCGTCGAAGAACTCGAACACTGACGACAGCGGCGCGCCGATCGCCCGCTCGACCTCCGCCTTCACGTGCTCGAACGGGACCGCAGGGCCGGTGTCGAGGCAGGTGCGGAATTCGTCGGAGACCTCTTGGCCGAACGCGCCGGGCGAGGAGCCGATGAGCTGGCCGAACTTCACGTACGTCGAACCGAGCGCCTCGAACGCGTGGCGCAGGCGACGTCCGACCTCAGCTGGAGGAACCTGCCGTCCCGCGGCGCGCCGCGCCATCACCGGTCCGAGGTGCTTCGCGAATACCGCCGCGGTCTCCGATGCCCGCCGAGCCTGCTGCACCCTCGACGGCGCCGGCATCACGACCGGCACCGGAGGGATGTACGTCACTGCCCCCATCAGAGGGACTTCGACGGCACCGACGCGCTCCCCTGCCGGACGCGAAGAGGGCGCCCCCAGCGGGGCGCCCTCTGTCGAACCTGTTGCTGCGGCTGCTAGAGCTGCAGCGACTTGATCTCGGTGAACTCCTCGAGGCCGAACTTGCCGAGCTCGCGGCCGTGACCGGACTGCTTGAAGCCGCCGAACGGCGCGTTCGGGTTGAAGCCGCCGCCGTTCACGTCGACCTGACCCGTGCGGATCTTGCGAGCGATCGACTTCGCCTTCTCCTTGTCGCCGGCCCAGACCGCGCCGGCGAGGCCGTAGATCGTGTCGTTCGCGATCCGGACGGCCTCCTCCTCGGTGTCGTAGGGGAGGATCGAGAGCACCGGGCCGAAGATCTCCTCCTGCGCGATGGTCATGTCAGGCGTGACCTCGGAGAAGATCGTCGGCTTCACGAAGAAGCCCTTGTCGAGGCCCTCCGGCTGCTCGGGTCCGCCGGTGAGGAGCTTCGCGCCCTCTTCGACGCCCTTCTGGATGTAGCCCCGGACACGGTCCTGCTGGGCCTTCGACACGAGGGGGCCGAGGCGGGTGTCGGCAGCGAACGGATCGCCGACCTTGAACGTCTCGGCCGCCTTGACCGCGATCTCCTCGACCTGGGCGAGCTTCGACCGGGGGACGATCATCCGGGTCAGGGCCGAGCAGGTCTGGCCCGAGTTGAGGTAGCAGCCACCGACGCCGGCCGTGACGGCCTTCTCGATATCGGCATCTTCGAGGATGACGTTGGGCGACTTGCCGCCGAGCTCGAGGGCCACGCGCTTGATCGTCTGCGCCGCGACCTCGGACACGCGCTTGCCGGCGCGAGTCGACCCCGTGAACGAGATCATGTCGATGTCGGGATGCGCGGTGATCGCCTCACCGACGACGGGACCGACGCCGGTGACGAGGTTGAACACGCCCGCCGGCAGGCCGGCGTCGTCGATGACCTCGGCGAGGATGAACGCGTTGAGGGGAGCGACCTCCGACGGCTTCAGCACGACGGTGCAGCCGGCGGCGAGCGCGGGAGCGACCTTCGCCGCGATCTGGTGGAGCGGGTAGTTCCACGGAGTGATCGCACCGACGACGCCCACGGGCTCACGAACGATCAGCGAGTTGCCGATCGTCTCCTCCCATGAGAAGGAGTCGATGAGCTGACCGGTCGAGGCGAACGTCATGATCGGCAGGCCGGCCTGGATCATCGTCGACAGGTTCATCGGCATGCCGACTTCCTGGGCGACGACCGTGGCGATGTCCTGCATGCGAGCCTGGAGACCCTCGGTGATCTTCTGCAGGTACTTGCTGCGCTCCTCGAGCGAGGTCTGCGACCAGGTCTCGAACGCCGCCTTCGCTGCCTTCGCCGCGCGGTCTACGTCTTCGGCGGTGCCTTCCGGGATGCGACCCATGACCTCTTCGGTCGTGGAGTTGATGACGTCGATGGTGCCCGTCCCGGTCGACGGGACCCATGCGCCGTCGATGTACAGCTTGTCTCGCTCGATCATGCGGCCTCCTGTGCGGTGTGACGACGAAATCTACGCGTAAAACCCGTTACTAGCTAGAGCGTAGGTACTTCGGTAGTCTAACCATGTGACTGTCGAACACACCGCCCACGGCGACGTCCCCACTGAGCCCCCCGTCGCAGCCATGCGCGCGGCCGCACGGTTCTCGAAGTCGTTGGAAGTGGCGCTGAGCGACGTCAACCTGTCGCTCCCGCAGTACCGCCTGCTGGCGTTCCTCTCCGGCGGTCCTGAGCGGGCGACGGCGCTCGCCGGATGGCTCGACGTGAGTCCCCCGTCGCTGACGGCGTTGGTCGACGGTTGCGTCGCTCGCGGCCTCGTCGAGCGGGTGACCTCGGCCGAAGACCGCCGTCGGGTGCTCCACGAGATCACCGACCAGGGGCACACCCTCCTCAAGCAGGCCGACGTCGTCGCGGCAGGGCGGCTGGCGGAGGTGACCTCGGAGCTGTCGCCCGCGCAGGCCCGCAAGGTCATCGAGGGCCTCGAACTGCTCGGGCGCGCCCTCGACGAGGCACGGGCCCGTCGCGATGCGCAGCCCAAGACCGCAGCTGGGGCCGCCTCGTGACAGCGGTGCTCGAACCCGACGCCGCGGGCGCCGGGCCGGGTGCCGAACCACCGACGTACGTTCCCCGACCGCCGACCGCCCGCTACCAGCGGCCGAAGGGATCGATCCACCCCGACGCCTCGCTGAGCTGGTGGCGCCGGATGATGCCCGTCGTCCTGGCGCACAAGGCGATCGTGTTCTCCGGACTGGCGTGCGCCCTCGCGACCTTGCTCCTGCAGCTTGCGATCCCCCGCCTCATCCGCCTCACCTTCGACGAAGCGATCATCCCGGAGCTCGCTCGCCGCGCCACGGCCCGAGGCATCGAGCTCCCGGCCGAGCTTGCTCGTGCCGGGTCGCCGACGTCGCTGTCGTTTTTCCTGCTGCTGCTCGGCGGCGTGGCCCTCATCCGCTTCGTGATCGGCTTCGTCTACCGCTACAACCTGCAGCGCACGAGCTTCGCGATCGAGTTCGACCTGCGGAACATCCTCTACGAGAAGTTCCAGAGGCTCTCGTTCTCGTACTTCGACCGCATGCAGAGCGGCCAGCTGATCAGCCGGGCAAACTCCGACATCCGCTCGGTGCAGATGTTCCTGGCCTTCGCGCCGACGGTGGTGATCTCGATGATCACGTTCGTCGTCGCCTTCGGGCTGATGGCGACGACGCACCTGCTGCTCGCCATCGTCGCGGTGATCCCGCTGCCGTTCGTCTACGTCACCGGCAAGCAGATGCGGAACGGCATGTTCCCGGTCTCGTGGATCATCTCGTCGCGTCAGGCCGACGTGGCGACGATCGTCGAGGAGAACATCACCGGCACCCGCGTCGTGAAGTCGTTCGCGCAGGAGCCGGCGCAGGTGAATTCGCTCGCTCGCGCCGCGCAGCGGCTGAAGTGGGCCGGCATCCTCCAAGTCGACATCCGGGCCAAGTGGTCGCCGTTCATGCAGAACCTGCCCCGCCTCGGCCTGGCGGCGATGCTGCTCTATGGCGGCAAGCTCGTTCTCGACGGCGCCGTGACGATCGGAACGATCATCGAGTTCAACGCCTACGTCGTCATGCTCCAGGCGCCGTTCATGATGCTCGGCTTCCTGATGATGATGGGCCAGCGCGCCGCTGCATCCGCCGGGCGCATCTTCGAGATCATCGACGAGCCGGAGCGCATCGTCGACAACCCGGGCGCCGTCGACCTCGCGGCGCCCCGCGGCGAGATCCTCTTCGACCACGTGAGCTTCGGTTACGGCGAAGACGGGCCGCTCGTGCTCGACGAGCTCACCCTCCACCTGGCGCCCGGCGAGACGGTCGCTCTGGTCGGACGGACCGGATCGGGCAAGTCGACCCTCGCCCGCCTGCTCCCCCGCTTCTACGACGTGCGCGACGGCGCGGTGATGGTCGACGGCACCGATGTGCGTGACCTCACGATCGACTCGCTCCGCGCCGCGATCGGGCTCGTCCTCGACGAGCCGTTCCTGTTCTCGGAGACGATCAAGAACAACATCGCCTACGGGCGCCCCGACGCCACCGACGAAGAGATCGAGCGCGCGGCCGCCGCCGCCGGTGTGCTCGAGTTCGTCGAGAAGCTTCCCGACGGCTTCGACACCGTCGTCGGCGAGCGCGGCTACACGCTGTCGGGCGGTCAGCGGCAGCGCATCGCCATCGCCCGCACCCTGCTCGTCAACCCGCGGATCCTCATCCTCGACGACGCCACCTCTGCGATCGACGTCCAGGTCGAACACGAGATCCACGGCGCGCTGCAGACGCTGATGGAGGGGCGGACGACGTTGATCATCGCCCACCGGCTGTCGACGATCTCCCTCGCCGACCGCGTGGTGCTGCTGCGCGACGGCAGGATCCTCGCCGACGGCACGCATGCGCAGCTGATGCAGACGGTGCCGGAGTACGCCGAGGTTCTCGCCCGGGCCGAGGAGGAGTGGCAGGAGGCGCACGCGCCGAAGCCCGATCCGGAGGAGTCGCTGCCCCCTCGGGCGCGCGCCATGAAGCGGGTCATGCAGGCGCAGGCCGACCGCGGTGGTGTTCCGGGGGGCATGCCAGGCGGGATGCCGATCGGCGGAGGTGGTTCGTAGTGGCCTGGGGAGGTGGCGGCTGGGGAGGCCCCGGCGGCGGAGGCTTCGGAGGGGGTCCGCACGGGCGGCCGGGACAGGCCGCGCCGGGGCTTCCGTTCGCCGGCGTGCCGCCGGAGATGGTGCCGCTCGTCGAGAAGTTGCTGGGCAAGGAGCCGGAGCACCCGGAGCCCGACATCGCCTTCAGTCACCGCACGCCGAACGACCAGAAGGGCTTCACCCTCAGCCGGCTGCTCCGCCCGAACACCGGCGCGCTGCTCGTCGGGATACTGCTCGTCGCGGTCGAGACGATCTCGCTCCAGGCCGGCCCGCTCCTCAGCCAGCGCGCCATCGACCGCGGCATCATCCGTGGCGACTTCGGCGTCGTGGCGCTCATGGCAGCGATGTACCTGGTGGCCATCGTCGTCAACAGCGTGGCGACGGCCGCTCGGGTGAGCTGGACGGGCCGCCTCGGTCAGCGCCTCATGTACGAGCTGCGGATCCGGGTGTTCTCCCACATCCAGCGGCTCTCGCTCGACTTCTTCACCGACGAGAAGGCGGGCCGGATCATGACCCGCATGACGAGCGACATCGAGGCGCTCAGCGAGCTGCTCCAGGACGGGATCATCAACCTCATCGTCCAGCTGTTCACGCTGATGATCGTGATCGGCGTCCTCTTCTCGATGGACGTCGACCTCGCGCTGATCGTCGTCTTCGCCATCGTTCCCGTGATGACGCTGATGACGTTCTGGTTCCGGAACCGCTCTGAGTCGGCGTACGAGAAGGTGCGCGAGCGCATCGCCGACGTCATGGCCGACCTCCAGGAGAGCCTCTCGGGCATCCGGATCGTGGCGATGTACAACCGGCATCGGTACAACGAGGTCAAGCACCGCAACGTCGTCGGCGACCACCGCACCGCGAACGAGGGCGCGGCCAAGGTCGCCGCGATCTACGGCCCCGGGACCGACGCGGTCGGCACGCTCGGCACCGCCGTAGTGCTGTTCCTCGGCGGCCGGATGGTGTTCGACGGCACGCTGCAGCTCGGTGAACTGTTCGCCTTCGTCCTCTACCTGAACAGCTTCTTCGCCCCGATCCAGCAGCTTGTGCAGCTCTACAACATGTACCAGTCGGGTCAGGCCGCGGTCGGCAAGATCGCCGACCTCCTCGACACCGAGCCATCAGTGGAAGAGGCGGCCGACGCGGTGGAACTTCCCGCGATCAGCGGCGAGATCACCTTCGACGACGTGACCTTCGAGTACGTGCCGGGACAGCCGGTGCTGCGCGACCTCGATCTCACGATCCGCGCCGGCGAGACGTTCTCGCTCGTCGGCACCACCGGCGCAGGGAAGTCGACCATCGCGAAGCTCGTCACCCGCTTCTACGACCCCGCCCACGGGCGGGTGCTCGTCGACGGTGTCGACCTCCGCACCGTCACGCTCGCATCGCTGCGCCGCCAACTCGGCGTGGTGCCGCAGGAACCGTTCCTCTTCGCGGGATCGATCCGGGACAACGTCGCCTTCGCCCGCCCCGACGCCTCCGACGAAGAGGTGCTCGAGGCGTGCCAGGCGGTCGGCCTCGACGAGCTGATCGAACCCCTACCCATGGGCCTCGACACGCCGGTGTACGAGCGCGGCTCGTCGCTGTCGTCGGGCGAGCGTCAGCTCCTGGCCCTGGCTCGCGCGTTCCTGGCTCAGCCACGGGTGCTGATCCTCGACGAGGCCACGTCGTCGCTCGACCTGAAGTCGGAGGCAATCATCGAGCGCGCGCTCGACCGCGTTCTCGAGGGCCGGACCGCGATCATCATCGCCCATCGCCTCTCCACCGCGATGCGCGCCGACCGCATCGCGGTCGTCAACGACGGTCGGATCGTCGAGCTCGGCCCGCACGAGGAGCTCGTGCAGATCCCCGGTGGCGTCTACGCGCAGATGTACGCGACGTGGAGCCACCACATGAACGAGCCCGTCTAGTTCCGCCTACTCCCGGTGGGGGAGGTGGCCGTGCTGCAGGAGCCGCCGTTCCAATCGCGCCCCGGCGCGCCTCGCTTCCTCCCGCAGGATGAGGTCGAGCCCCGGCACCCACCCGAGCCCGCCGTAGTGGAGGTGCATCGTCAGATCGCACCCGGGCACGCTCTCCGCGACGGAAGCTGACAGGACCCACGGGCTATGAGAGCCCCCGTCGAGCTCGTGGCGCTCGAAGACCACCCGCCGCGCCGTCGGTTCGAGCACGCAGCGCACCATCCGCACCCGCTTCGTCCGCTTGAGAGGCCCCAGCCGGGCCGCGAGATCGACGGCCCACCCCTCGCCGGTGGGCTCAGGCACGACCCGGTCGACGATCGTGAACCACTGCGGGTAGGTCGTGAGGTCCTGCACGTAACCGAACGCCGGGACGACGCCGACGCGGAGGTGGGCAGTCGCCGTGAAGTCCACGTCCGGCACGCTACGGGCTCGGCCGCGCAAGGAGTCGACCACTGTGCCGTCGAACTGAGAGGTGGCCGGGGGTGGTCGCCCGGGCCGCTGGGGGTAGCGCACGCACGTGAGACGACGGAGCAGGCGGACGAACGGCAGCCGCTGCCTCGCGCGCACCGCGGCCGCGGTCGTGCTGGTCGTCGCCACGTTCGTCGGATGGCACGGCGGCGCGCCTGCTGCAGCCGCTCCGGGTGACGAGCTGCAGTTCGAGTCCCGGCGCATCGACGTGCACGAGCACGCAGGCCGCGTCGTCGTCAGGATCGTGCGCCCTGCGGTGTCGTCGCTCCAGAGCGCCGAGGCCGCCGTGGTGAGCATCGACCGCTCGGCGACCGCTGGTGACGACTACTCGCCGCTCTCGACGAGGGTGCGGCTCGACGTCGGCGAGACCGTGGCGACGATCGTGGTGTTCATCGTCGACGACTCGGTCGAGGAGCCGACGGAGATGTTCGTGTTGCGGCTCACCGGCGACACCGGGCCCAGTCATGTCATCGACGAGGCGTACATCACCGTGTTCGACGACGACACCGTCCGCGCCGCCTCCACTCGATCCCCCTCCGCCCCGACGGTGGGCGCCGCCAACGCAGCGAGCCGCAGCCCGGCCGCGTCCGGTCAGGCCGCGGCGGCATCGCCGCCCGCGCAGCCGTCGGCGGCACGGTCGCGGGCGACTCGCGCCGCCCGGCCTGCGCCGGGCGCGACGCAGAGGCCGCAAGCACGCGTGACGCCGTTCGAGCTGCGCACCCGGGAGGGAGAGGTCCCGGCCTCCGTGCCAGTGCCCGATCACGCATCGCCGGTGGTGGCGGCGAGCATCTTGGCGATGATCGCCCTCGGGCGCGTGTCGGCCGAGCTCTGGTACCGCTACCGGATCAGGGACATCTAGAAGCCCCGGTCAGCGCTCGCCCGGGCGGGGCGGGCGCTTCCCGCCGACGACGGGGGTGTCTCCCGAAGCCGGCCGGTTCGCCTGCATCCGCCACAGGAAGAACCCGATGCCTGCGATCACCAGCAGCACGAACAGCGTGATGGCCATGCCGCGGTCGTACCCGACCCGGTTCGCACGGAACCGCACGGCGGTCGTCCAAACTTGGGCTCATGACTCAGGCGGAGCAGGCAGGTTGGAAGCAGGACCCCTTCGGGCGTCACGAGCTTCGGTATTGGGACGGCTCGGCGTGGACGCAGCACGTGTCCGACGCCGGCGTCACCAGCACCGACGAGCCGGTCCCAAACGATCCCGCTGCTCCCCCGCCCCCTCCGCCCGCACCCGGCGCTGCTGCGGCCGGCGGTGCCGGAGGATCGTGGAAGGACCGCCTGAAAGCTGCAGCCCAGCAAGCCGCCGTGCAGGGGAAGGAGCTCGCCGAGAAGGGCAAGACCTTCGCGGCCGAGCAGCAAGCCGCACGCGCCGCGGCAGCCGCGAACGACCCGAACGTCGTGTGGACCGGCGAGAAGAAGTCGATCGGCACCTCCGCCGTCGGCATCGCATCGGTGCGCTACCGGATCACCCACGACAAGGTGTACGTCGACTCCGGAGTTCTGGGCACCACGTCCGAGCAGGTGCCGCTCTGGGCGGTGAACGATGTCGACGTCCGCCAGAACATGATGCAGTCAGGCAAGAACATCGGCGACGTCGTGCTGCACCTCGACCAGGCGACGTACAGCGGCCTGGCCGAGCTCGTCCTCGACAACATCGAAGACCCCTACGGCGTGCGCGACCTCGTCAATCCGCTCGTCAGCGAGGCGCGGGCGAAGAAGCAGATGCTCACCCAGACGCAGTACGTCCAGCACAGCGGCTCGATGTTCGGCGGGCAGGCGGCAGGTGCCGCCCCTGCTGGTCCGGGTTCTGTCGACATCGCCGACCAGCTTCGGAAGTTGGCGGAGCTTCGCGACGAGGGCATCCTCACCGATGAGGAGTTCGCGCTGCAGAAGCAGCGCCTGCTCGGGGGTTGAGGCTCAGCCCTCCCAGAACACCTCGATCTCCGTGCCGTCGGGGTCGAAGCATCGGAAGGTGACGTAGTCCTCACCAGGGCGGTAGTCCTCGAGTTCGCGCACGTCGACGGCATCGCGCGCCAGCGCGTCGCGCATTCGTGCCACCTCGTCGGGCGAACCGAGACTGAAGCCGACGTGGAACCCGGGCGGAAGCGACTGGTGCGGATCCGCCGGCGCCACCGCCAGCAGGAAGCCCTCGTCGTTGCGCATGAAGTAGCCGCCCTCGGCCTCGAACGCGAGCGCGAACCCGAAGTGGCTGACGTAGAAGTCGCGACACGCGGCGGCATCGCGTACGCGGAGGTTGAGGTGGTTGAGATCCACCAGCAGACGTTCGCGCGTCGCGATCGAGCGCGCTCGTCCGCGATGATCGACGGGTGGAGCTGGGCGACCTTCCGCTGTTCGCCGACGTCTCATCCGCGGAGCTCGATGCCATCGAGCACGCACTCACCCCCACCGTGGTGCACGCAGGCGACTTCCTGATGCGGCAGGACGAGGAGTCGACCTTCTTCGCACTCGTGACCGGCGGTACAGCCGAGGTCGTCCGCAACACGGCCCACGGGGAACGCCAGCTCGCGATCGTCGGCCGCGGCGACATCGTCGGTGAGCTCGGCCTGCTCCTCCGGCGGGAACGAGTCGGTTCCGTACGGGCGCTCACCGACCTGAGTGCGCTCGTCGGCGACTTGGTGTCGTTCGACCGGATGCTTTCCGCCCCGGGCGTGCACGATCACGTCGAGGCGATCGTGAGCGCTCGTCTCGCGGAGCGCGTGACGCCCGTGCCGATCCACGTTCGGGATGGTCGCCGCGTCTTCCTACGCCCCATCCTGCCGACCGATCGCGACGCGCTGTACGCGGCGATGAGAGACGCCTCCGCCGAGACGCTACGCCTGCGCTTCTTCCAGGCCTTCAAGCCGAACAGCCGGATCATCAGCTACCTCGTCGACATCGACTACATCCATCACTTCGCCTGGGTGGCCGTCACGGAAGCCGGCGACGGCGTAGGCATCGGCCGCTACATACGCCACGCCGCGCGTCCGAACGCGGCCGAGTTCGCCTTCTCCGTTCACGACTCGTGGCACGGCCTGGGCCTCGGCACCACATTGCTCGGCGGGTGCGGCGTCGCCGCCGTCGCCGCCGGCGTCACGACGATGACCGCGTCGTTCCTCTCCGAGAACCACCCGGTGCGTGCGGTGCTTTCCAAGGTTCGGGCGACGATCTCGCGCGGTGAGCCCGGCGTCCTCGAAGCGGTGTTCGATGCGTCGATCGCGGCCGACCTCCTTCCGGAGGCCGACGCCGACGCGCTCCGGGCCGCGGTCGTCAACGTCGTGCTGGCGGCCGGCTTGGTGCTGGCCGACTCCTGACCACATCGGCAAGATCGAGTCATGGGGATACGCATCGGGAACGTCGTATTCGATGCGCCAGGACCCACGATCGAGGAATACGGACGCTCTGCCGGGAGCATCGCTCGCCTCTACGCGGGCCTCCTCGACATGGATCTCCTCTCGCGCGGTGACCACTACCGGTCGCTCGGCTACCCGGCGAACGAGGGCGACGACGTCGACCCTCTCGTTCGGTCGACGACTCCCGGTCAGCCGGACTTCGCCTTCGAACAGGAGTCGGGCACGTACCGACCTCCGCGATGGCCGGATCCTGATCACCCGCAGCAACTTCACCTCGACATCGTGGTGCCCGACCTCGCCGCAGCACGGCAGGGCATCATCGAGCTTGGGGGCACGCTGCTCCGGGAAGCCGATGGCCACTGCGTGCTCGCCGATCCGGTCGGGCATCCGCTCTGCCTCTACGCGGGCGCAGCGGGCGAGGCCCCTCGTGTGGATCGCATCGTGTTCGACTGCTTCAGCCCGCGAGCTCTCGCCGCGTTCTACTCCGTGCTGTTCGAGTCGGACGCGGTCGAAGTCGACACGCCGGAGCTGGTGGTGCTCGACGCGCCGCGGCCGGGCGCACCGAAGCTCGCGTTCCAGCACACGCTCCACCAGCCGCCTCGGTGGCCCGACCCGGCGCACCCCCAACAGGTGCACATCGACCTGGCATCGGACGACCCATACGAGGCCGCGCTCGCCCGCGAACGGGCGCTCCGTGCCGGCGCTGTTGCGCTCCCCTACCTGGGCGGCGGACAGGTGCTCGCTGACCCCTCCGGGCATCCGTTCTGCGTCTGCGACTGAACGGTCGTGGCAGCATCACCGCCGTGAGCGGGGGAACGCAACGTCCGGGGTGGTTGCTCGACGAGCTGGCGAACGTCGGACGCGAGAACCTCGACGCCGAGCACGTGGCGCGCTACGACCGCAAGATGGACTCGCGGGCCGACGAGGAGGTCGACGTCATTCGTGGGTTCGGCATCGGCGGATCGTCCGTCGTGGTCGACCTCGGGTGCGGGACGCGGCAGTTCACGATCGATGCCGCGACCGGGCGGCATCTTCCGGCTACGGGACGTCGTGTACTCCTTCGACGTCGCCGACGCTTGTGGGCGAGTTTCGGGATTCGTCCTGTGCGGTACGTAGCGCGTACTTCGCACTGACGAGGAGAGAACATGACTGAAGAGGGTCTGTCCCCCGAGGAACTCGATGCAGAGTCCGCCGTCGCCCTTCCGTCCAAGGAGGTAATGTCGCTGCTCGATCTGAACGCGGACGTCGACCTGGCGTTGGATCTCGCTGCGCCGATCGATCTCGCGGTCGCCGCGAACCTGAACGTCGCCGCGCCGATCAATGCAGCGGCGTCGGCGAACATCCTGTCGTTCGGCTCCGAGTCCGGGGCGCTCGCCGACCAGGCGGTCATGATCAACCAGACGCAGTCGGGCGACGCTATCGCCACCGCACCGCAGGACTCGGTGATCGACCAGGGCAACGACACCATCGACGACGGCACGACGACTGCCCCGGCCACCGGCGACACCGCCACCACGACCACGACGCCCACGACGGGCGGCGTCACCGACACCGCCACTGGCCTCCTCGGCGGAACGGGTGACCTGCTCAACGTCAACGTCGACGTCGACGCCGATCTGGATGCTGCTGCACCGATCGCTGGTGCCGTCGCCGCGAACGCGAACATCGCAGCACCGATCAACGCCGGCGTCGCGGCGAACATCGCATCGATCGACTCGTCCGCCACGGCCGTCGCGCAGCAGACCGCGATCATCAACCAGGACCTCGACGGCGTGACCGCCGAGGCCACGGCCGACCAGAACTCGCAGATCACGCAGTAACCGCAGATGACGTTCGTCGACGCCGGCGCGCCGATGCGCGCGCCGGGAGTCGAGCTGCTGGGCGAGCTCCAGGACTCGGGGTACGCCGAGTCCCGGAGCATCGTCCGGCGAGCCGACGGCCAGATCGTCCAGCTGACGCCGCTGCTCTACCAGCTCGTCGAGCTGGTCGACGGCTCGCGCACGGTCGACGACATCGCAGACGCCCTCAGCGACCGCACCGGCAGGAACGTCTCCGTCGACAACGTCATCTCACTGTTGGAGAAGCTCGAGCCGCTGGGGGTGCTCGCCACCGGCGACGGATCCGCACCGCAGCACCCGAAGCCGATCCCCCTCCTCGCGCTGCGTTGGAAGGTCGTCGTCTCCGATCCCGAGGCGACTCGCCGCATCACCTCCCCGTTCGCCGTGCTCTTCAAGTCGGCGATCGTCGTCCCGACCCTGATCGCGTTCGTCGCCGTCACGTGGTGGGTGCTGTTCCGCCACGGCCTCGCATCGGGCACACGCCAGGCGTTCGACTCCCCGTCGTTGCTCCTCGGTGCGTTCCTACTGATGGTCCTGTCGGCCGGATGGCACGAGTTCGGGCACGCGGCAGCGTGCTTCGCATCCGGAGCACGGCCGGGCGCCATGGGCGCCGGGCTCTACATCGTGTGGCCTGCGTTCTACACAGACGTCGACGATTGCCGCCGGCTGTCGCGTTGGGGCCGGCTCAAGGTCGACCTCGGCGGGCTCTACTTCAACGCCCTCGCGGCGGTCGTGCTGGCGGGCGTGTGGTTCGTCAGCCGCGTCGACACCCTGTTGCTCGTCGTGGCGGCGCAGCTCCTCCTGATGCTCCGCCAGCTCGCGCCGGTCATCCGAGCCGACGGCTACCACATCCTCTCCGATCTCGTCGGCGTGCCCGACCTGTTCCAACACGTCAAGCCGACCCTGCTGGGCCTGCTCCCCACCAACTGGGGCAAGCCGCAGCCGCTGCGCCGTCGGGCTCGATGGATCGTGCGTGCGTGGGTCCTGATCGTTCTTCCGTTACTGGCCTGGCTCTTCCTCGGCGCGGTGCTCGTGTTTCCCCGACTCCTCGCGACCGCAGCGAACGGGCTGGCCCAGCAGGCGAGTTCGATGAGCCAGTCGTTCAGTCGTGGCGACGTGGTCGGCGTGCTCGCCGGGCTGCTCCAGACGGTCGCGCTCGTGTTGCCGGTGGCAGCCGTCAGCTACATGCTCGTTCGACTCGTACGCCGGACCGTCACGAAGATGTGGCGCGCCACGTCCGGTCGGCCGGCAGGTCGTGCGGGTGTGGTCGCGCTTCTCGGCGGGATCCTCGTCCTCTTGATGTGGCTGTGGTGGCCGAGCGGGCAGTACCAGCCGGTGGCCGCCGACGAGCGGGGAACGCTGCCCCAGCTGATGCAGCGGACGTCGTTCACGCGTGCCGCCACGCCAGACCGCTCTTCGGCAACGCCCGAGACGCTCGCTGCCCGCGGACGGTGGAGCGATCAACCGATCGACGGCGTCGTTCCCGCGACGGGGTACGCCCTGGTGCCTCGCGACGACTCGCTGCCTGCGCTCCTCCTCGTGGAGAACGCAGAAGGCGAGCTCATGAGCGTCATCACGGACGGGCCCCACCGTGGCTACGCGTTCCCGTTCGAGCTTCCGGATGCGCCCGGCATCGGGGACAACCAGGCGCTGGCGGTCAACGACAAGGACGGGACGGTCGTCTACGACGTCGCCGTCGCGCTGGTGTGGGTGACCGAGGACGGGCGGGTGACGAACACCAACGAGGCGTACGCCCTGGCGTCGTGTCGCAACTGCACCACGGTTGCCGTCGCGTTCCAGGTCGTAGCGGTCATCGGTCACCAAGACGTCGTCGCACCCATCAACATCGCCGTGGCCGCGAACGACAGCTGCCTGAGCTGCCAGACGGCTGCGCTCGCCGTGCAGCTCGTCGTGACGCTGCGGGAGATGCCGAGCGAGAAGCTGCAAGCTCAGATCGAGGCGGCGCTCCGCCGGCTCGAGGGCCTCGACCTGACCCAGGACGTGTACACGCAGGTCAAGACGGTCGAGCGCGAGATCCTCACGCTGCTCGTCGACGCAGGCCTCGTCGAGGGGCTCGACACGACGACCTCGGCGGACTCCACGACCGCCACGTCGACGACGTTGAAGTCGTCGACGTCGACATCCACCACGTCGCCCGCTGGTTCCGTGCAGAGCACCTCGACGACGTCGACCACCACGCGCACTCAGGACGCCGGTGCGTCGACCAGCTCGTCGACGACGACATCGACCACCAGCACGACGACACCTTCGACCACGACGTCCTCCGCTCCCTAGGGCTGTCGCGAGCCGAAGGTCCAAGTCGCACTGATCTACTTCCCGATCAACAGGCTGCGCTGCGACCCGGCGGTCGCATCGCCGCGATCGTCTACTCCACTCCCGACCGCAACGAGTTCTTCTCGCTGCCGGTGTCGATCATCCGCGAACGGGCGCAGCTGCCCCCGCCCCTCCCCGGCCAGCCGGGTCCCTTCAGCCTGGGCGCACCCGGCGTGCTCGAGGAGACGCTGCAGCGGGCAGGGTTCTCCGACGTCGGCGTCGAGACCGCGCCCTCGCCGCTGCGACTGTCCTCAGCCGCCGAGTGCGTGCAGTTCGAACGGCAATCGTTCGGCGCGCTCCACCAGATGCTGTCCGGCGTGCCTGAAGACGAACGACCCGCGGTGTGGGACGACATCGAGCGCGCCCTGTCGCGGTTCGAAGGAGACGGCGGATTCGTCGGGCCGTGCGAGTTGCTCGTCGGCTGGGGGACGAAGTAGCCGCGGCGGGCCGATCTAGGAACGCATCGCATCGAGCGCGACGAGCGCACGCTCGTACGTGGAGATGTCCTCCGGGACCAATGCGACTCCCGTCGCTTCCAAATCG
The DNA here is from genome assembly GCA_035540495.1 of Acidimicrobiales bacterium. GTDB lineage: Bacteria > Actinomycetota > Acidimicrobiia > Acidimicrobiales > CADCTF01 > DASVEG01. The sequence continues at coordinate 41,714 of DATLGL010000051.1, read as the reverse complement.
CGGAGCTCGTCGACCGTCATCCAGCGCGCCTCGCAGCCCGCCATGTCGTCGCCGGGCACGATCTCGCCGGACACGTACGTCGCGGCGAACGCGATCGAGATCATGTGCGGGACGCGATCGTCGTACCGGTACGTCCAGGCGTCAACTGCGCCGAGATGCTCGATCGCGACCTCCGCTCCAGCCTCCTCGGCAACTTCACGCTCGACTGCTTCGATCAGTGCTTCGCCGGCCTCCACCGCGCCGTTCACGGCCTCCCATCCCGGCCTGCCGCGCTTCCGCGGCGAGCTCAGCATGAGGAACCGGCGCGTGGTCGGATCGACGATGAGCACGATGACGGCAGCGGCGAACGCGGCGAAGCGCCTCCCGTTCGAGGCGTCTATGTAGGGCTGCGCCATGTGGGGTTGCCTAGCACCGTCGCCACGCCGCGTTGCCACGCTCACCTCCTGGCTGCAGCTGCGCGACCCGCCGATGCTGGTCCTCGGCCGGCGCCGCAAGTTCACGGGGCGGGCGAGTCAGGCGAGTCAAGCGGCGTGGAGCGTGGTGATCCACTGGTCGAGGACCTCGCGGGTGACGCCGAACCGGTTGGGCGGCTCTCGCAGGCCGAGCTGCGCCTTGATCTGCGCCGCGCTGCAGCCGCCGGTGTCGAGCATCGTCACCCCGGAGTCGACGCCGGTCGCAGCGACGAACCGACCGTCAGCCGCGGCCGAGAACCGCTCAGGCCCCTGCCCGGGCACGACGGCGACTGGCTCTGGCAGCGGCCCCGTGTCAGGGCAGGAGTCGAATGCGTCGGAGACGGTGTCGCCGTCGGCGTCCGGCGTGTACGGACACGTCGAGCGGTAGTCCGAGAAGGTCGTCGTGTCGTTCGGCGGCGGGCACAGCACGGCATCGAATCGGTAGTCGGTGTCGACGAAACGCTTCATCCACGACACCGTCAGCTTCGCTACGACCGGGTTGTGGCTCGTCGGCAGCGAGTGTCCCTTCTCGCGAAGCTCGGCATACGCCTTCGGCAGCTCTGCGGGTAAACCCTCGTACAGCGGAATCGCATGGCTGGCCACGGATGCGGTGCTGTCGTTCTGCGCGCCGACCACGAGCGTCGGGGTGCGGATGCCTTCGAAGGTCTTGGTCGTATGCCATGGCGTGAGCGGCACCGACGCCTTGATCGACGGGCGGCGAGACGTGGCCTCGATCGCGCCTCCCCCACCCATCGAGTAGCCCGCGACAGCCAGCCGGTCGGGGTCGACCTTCGAACGCACCGGATTGGCGTCGCTGACGAGGTAGTCCAACGCCAGCAGCAGCTGGGTGGCGCGATCACGCGGCAGGTCGGTCACGCGCGAATTCGTGTCGATCGTCATCACGACGAATCCGTGTGACGCGAGCAGCGGCCCGTACCAGGCGACCGCCGACTGGGTGTTCGTCCAACCGGGCGCTATGGCGATCGTTCCGAACGTACCGGCCTCTTCACTCGGGTAGTAGATCGTGCCTCCGGACATCCCGATCGGCGTGTCGAGGGCCGACCGGCTGATCGACTCATACGTGAATGGACCCAACGGCGCGCCCAGGTCCAAGCGGTCCGGCGCAGGGCCTCGCTGATAGGGGCTGAAGACGACTTGCTTGCTGGCGCTGGCGGGCGTCGACGACGGCAACATCCCCACCCCTGCCAGCAGCACGACGACGGCCGCGACGATGCGACCCCTCAGACGTGACATCGGTATCCCCCAGGCGATCTGTGATCACGAGCCGGACGCGACCCGCCGACGACGCTACTGGTTCCGACACGATCCGCGCCTCACGGCGACATCGACAATGGCGTTCGGATTCACCATTTCGGGTGCGGGCGCGCCAAGCTGATGTCACACCGCGGCGGCCAATCGCACCACCTGGACGAGGAATGGCAAAGACGAAGAAGACATACCGTGTCGAGCTCGAAGCGAAGTTCGACGTCGAAGCATTCGACGAAGACAGCGCGCGGAAGAAGGTCGAGAAGCTCTTGGGGTCACCGCGCTCGCTCGGCGCTGACGTGGCCGCGACGGGAGCGGTGTGGACCTACGCCGCGCCGATGGTGCGCGATCCTCGCAAGTCCGCCTCCTAGGCGACCTGCGCGGCAACCGATCGCCGCAACCGCTAGAGCACGCCGCCCGCATGGAGCGCGACGAGCGCTGCAGCCGTCGCCTCCCTATGGTCCTTCTGCCACGGCGGCCCGACCGACTTCCCCAGCGCGACGAGTGACGGGCCGAGCGTGACAGCGAGCACCCGCGAAGCGTCCTCGACGAGGGAGCCGGTCGCAGGGATCGTCGTGACGGGGATTCCGGCACGACGTGCTCCCTCGACGATCGCTCGCTCGTAGAGGTCGCGCTCGGCTGCGTGCAGCAGCGCGTGCTTGCCGAGGATGCGACGCAGGTCGGCCGCGATCTGTCGGTTGCCGCCGACGACGCCGACCGCTGCGACAGCTCCGACGGAGGCCGCGAGGTGGCCGATCATCGCGACGGCCGCGGCGGCGGCGGTCTCGGCGACCGCCGCGATCAGCGCTGGGGCGTCATCGAAGGGAACTGCCGTCGCTGCGTGGTACGGCTCGCGCAGCGACGCGTCGTCGACCAGCGCGACCGTCTCCCGGTGGGCCACGATCGGCGACTCGGCTGGTCCTGAGACAGCCACCACGACGGCCGACGACGAGTGGACCCTCCATCCGAGGGCGAGCCTTGCTTCGTGTGATGTCCCGCGACCAGGCGCGTTCATCGGACGCGAGCCATCGTGACCGTGGTCTCCTGCGTGAGCGGCACCATCCGGACTCCTTCGAGCAGCGCGCGCATGTCGTCGAAGAACCTCGCGCGGGTGTTGGGGTCGTAGCTCAGCGTCGTCGCGCGGGTGGCTTCGAGTCTTACGAGCTCATCGGGCGTGATCGAGCGCCGGCTCCGATGGGTCGACGTGATCGCATCGTGGAACAGTCCCGTCGACGCGATCGTCTCCACCAGCGACGGTTCGGGGGCCGTTGACCAGGCGCCGCCGTCACTGCTGTATCGGATCCACTGCTCGCGAAACGACGCGCCGAAGGGATCGTCGTAGCGCTCCGCCGTTGCGAGGATCGCGATCCACCCCTCGGCCTGGAGGAGCTCTGCCGACTTCGACCAGGCGAGGTCCGGGTCGATCCAGTGGAACGCGGTCGCCGACACCACACAGGCGAACGTCCCCGATCGTGCCTCCAGATCTTCGAACGCGCACTGCTCGACAACGACGTTGGTCGCGCTCACCTTCTTGCGCGTCGCTGCGACCATCGAAGCGCCGATGTCGATCGCGGTCAGTTCGACGCCTCGCCGAGCGAGGTCGACCGTCAACTGTCCCGTGCCGCAGCCGATCTCGAGGATCCTCGACCCGTCGCCGAGCTCGGCGACCCGGAACACCTCGTCGACGACCTCGCTCGGATACCCGGCGCGAGTTGCGTCGTAGAGTTCCGCGACGTCGTCGAACAGCACTCGCTGGTGCATGCGCTTCGAACGGTCGTGTTCCGTCTCCCGCTTCACGAAGTGATCCTCATCAGCGCGATGACGCCCTCGGCAATCGGGCCGGCTGGCCCGTCACCTGGCTCAGGGCGCGGAGCGCGAGCCGTCCGTGAGCCTGTTGGTGACGGAAGAACCTCGGCAGCTGATCTGCGAGCACCCGCACACCACGGCGAGGCACCTCCACTGCCACACGGGGGTTCGAGACGTCGAGGCGGTCGTGTATCGAGGCGTGCACGCGGTCCCACTCCGCGAACACGGCTGGCACGTCGGTCGAAGCGTTGGTGTCCGGGTGGATCCCTTGCGGCAAACCGAGCGAGCTGAAGCCGAGGCCGCCAGCCACGAACGGCCCGAGGTGAAGTTGCGCAGCGAGTATCAGGTGCCGCACGTTCTCGATGGCCGACCACTCCCCACTCGGTGGCCGTTGCGTCAGGGCTCGTGGCTCGTACGCGCCCAGGAACGCCCGGAGGCGCTCCTGGTGTTCCGTGATGGCGGCAAGAGTCGCAGCCAGTTCATGAGCCCCCATGGCGACAGTAAAGCCGTGTCGACCACCGGCGGCATCACGCGGAGCCCACGACGAATGACAATGCGCCCGTTGTTCGGACCCACACGTCAGTGGCCTTCGTCGGCGACTTCTTGCCAGGTCCGCCCTGTGCGGACGCTCGCGGGCGCGGCCGTGACGATGTCGAGGCCGCGCCGCTGGTACTCGTCGGCGGCCTTCACGAGCAACCAGTTGCGCCGATCGATGCGCGTCAGCCCGAACCGACCGATGAGTTTGTGGCCGTCGAGGAAGAACGACATGTGATCCGGATCGTCCGTGAGCACGTCGACCGTGCCCTCGTCCCACACGATCACTGCACCCGAGCCGCGGCTCGGCACGTAGACGCCTTCGAAGTCACTGAACAACGCGTGGTCTTCCACCTCCACCGCGAGGCGGCGATCGGAAGGATCCACCGAAGGGCCCTTGGGCACGGCCCACGACTTCATGACGGCGCCTCGCTGGATGCGCAGGTCGTAGTGAAGTCTCGTTGCATCGTGGAGCTGCACCACGAACCGGCCCCGCTCCGCGAACGGCTTGCGAGCCTCGTCGCGACGGTCGCTCACGGGCCGACTCTCGCGTAGCTCAACCGGTGCGGACGTCTGCCCCGGCCTCGGCCAGCCGGTCCTCGATCAACACGCGGTGATCGGCGTAGAGGCCGCCCTCGCGAGGCATCGCGTGAGGTACGGGAACATCGAGCATTCGAGCGAGGTCGACGAGACGTGAGTCGTACAACGCCTGCTCGGCCATCAACGTGCCGATGTCGTCGTCGCTCTTGGCGGCCACCTCTCGCAGCTCGCCGATGCGTGTGCGTTGATCCCGAAGCTGGCGCAGGAGGTCTTCGAACTTCATTATGCGACAGGTGCTGCCGTTGGATGCGAGAGGGCGCCTTGCGGCGCCCTCCTCGATCGCATTGTGCAGTCGGTACTAGCGGGCGGTGACGGCCGACGCTTGGAGGCCCTTCGGCCCACGCGTCGTCTCGAAGTCGACCTTCTGGCCTTCGACCAGCTCGCGGTAGCCGCCGCCCTGGATCGCGGAGAAGTGAACGAACACATCCTCCGAGCCGTCGTCGGGGCTGATGAAGCCGAACCCCTTCGTGCCGTTGAACCACTTCACGGTTCCTGCAGCCATCTGATTGTTCTCCTAGTCCTGCACTCGTTCAACCTGCAGGGACCAAGCGATACCGGCTGGTGTCGTTCGGCGGTGCACCTCCGAACGTCTTGGAAGCACGGTACCGCACTTGCGACGTCGAAGCGCTTCCCGCGGATCAGCCGCCGGCTCCTCCGCCACCGGAACTCGCTCACGTGACGACGGTCATCTCCACCGGTGCGACTGTGCCTGCTCGAAGGGCGGCAACGAGGTTCGCGAACATCGTCGGCCAGTCGCTGCCCATCAGGTTGGCAAGGTTGACAGGAGCCGGGGCGGCCGCTGCGCGGCCGATCGCGTCGAATACCAACTGCGAACGGTCGACCGACCGGGCGAGCACCAGACCGGCCTCGGCCAGTGCCGCCACGTACGAATCCTGAGGCTCCACGAAGTCGATCGACTCGCTCGACGCCCACGGCAGCGGATAGGTGACCGGGTCCGCGGTCAGCCTGACGATGTCGTAGATGACGATCGTTGCTCCACGCTTCGCGACCCGGTTCAGTTCGGCGACGAGCGACACCTTGTCGCGGATGTTCATGCCGACGTGGACGAGGACGACCGCATCGAACCGGCCGTCGTCGTACGGCATCGCAAGGGCATCTCCGGTCTCGAAGGTGATCGCGGCTCCGGCACCTACGCGATCGCTCAACGCCTTCGCTGCATCGACGAACGACGGCGTGAGGTCGATCGCCGTGACGGAGCAGGCGAATCGATCCGCGATGGCGCGGGCCACGCCGCCGATCCCGCACCCGACATCCAGGACCTCGGCGTCCGGCGCCAAGTCCAAGCGGTCCAACAACGCCTCCGTCGCGACGTAACCGCCCAGGTGGAACTGGTCAACGCCTCGTAGCGCCGCGGCATGGAACGACTTCCCGAATGCGGCCTCCAAGGCCGTGAGCAGCTCGCGCGTCAGATCGCGCGATCCGTAGTGGGAGATGACTTCGTTGGCGGCCACGGCACATTCTGCTCACGGTTGCTGCGACTGGGGAGCGTGGAAGACGGGCACGCCCGGGCGGTTAGGAGGCGACGCGCAGGCCTTCGTCGACCACGCTCTGGTTGTCGGCCGCCTCCCCCTGGGGTACGAGTTCGGCGTGCGCCTGCAGCCGAGGATCCACATGCTGCCCTTCGAGCAGAGCCGCCGGAGCGCCCGACGGGGCGCGTGGCTCGGTGCCGCCATCGGTCTCGTCGCCTTCCTGGGGTTCGCTGTCACCGGTGGTCTCGAGTCGGTGCGTTCAGCGCTCGGTGTGTTCATCATGCTGCTGTCGATGGGAGCCGCGACCGGAAGCGCCATCCTGGTCAAGCCCTACAACTCCTTCACCGACGCGGAACTACCCGAATCGAAGCGGCGGCTGATGTTGCTGATCGCGGTCATAACCGCAGGAGGCTTCGGCGGGACGCTGATCGGCGCCTATGTCGCCGGCATCGCAGGCGGATGACGTCGAGCCGGAACCGGGTCGAGTTGACGTTCGCACCTCGCGCATACGTGCGGGGGGGCGCATACGTCGGGCAAGACGGCAAACCTCAGGTAGCGGCGACCCGGCCGTGCGCGGCCCACGCCGAGGCGGTCACCACGAAGGGGGGCTCCGGAAGGAGCTCACGGCAGCGTTGCGCCAACCGTCGTCGGTCGGTCGAGCTCAATCCCGCCACGTACGACCCGACCGGGCCGACCCCTAGTTCGAACGGTTGCCACCATTCCTCGAAGCTCGGGTGTTCCACCTCGACGCTGATCTTCGCGTGGTGGATCGACTCGAGCCCGACCTCCTCGAGCAGCTGGACGAGGTGGCCGCGGCGGGTTCCCGGCAGAGAGCTCTCACCTGGGGCCTCTCGGTCGAGACTCCTCGCCGCTTCCCAGAACAGACTCAGCGGGCTGCCGCCCTCCTCGAAGTCCCAGACACACGCAGCGACAACGCCGCCGGGCGTAACGACGCGGCTCATCTCCCGAAGCCCTGCGACCGCATCGGCCATGAAGTGCACAACGAGCTCAGCGAGCGCCGCGTCGAACGCGCGGTCGGGCAGTGGAAGGCGCTCCGCTGACGCGCGATACACCTCGACGCCGGGATAGCGCTCACGGACGGCTTCGACGAAACGCTCTGACGGATCGACGGCGACGACCGACGAAGCTCCCAGTCGCTTGACCAGCTCACACGTGAGCGAGCCTGGGCCACATCCCACATCGACGACCCTCTGTCCGGACTCGACGCCGCAGAACGTCGCGAACACCGGCGCGAGCGGCGCCGAGTACCGACCCATGAAGCGGTCGTAGGCATCGGCCGACACCTCGAAGCCCATGAGACCCGACCTTATGCCCGCAGCCGGCCGATACTCGCACGCGATGATCTGCTGGTGAAGCTGATCCGACAAGTGGTGGTGTTCGACGCTGCGGACCTCGAATCCGAGAGCGCCTTCTGGGCGGGCATGTTCGGTGGCCGGGTGCTACCAGATGGTGATTGGCACAACGTCGTCGATGCCGACAGCCGCTGGATCATGGGGGTCCAACGGGCACCGAACCACGTGCCGCCTGTGTGGCCCGAAGGCAATCCCCAACAGGTCCATCTCGACCTGCACGTCGAGGACCCCAAGGAGGCGTGCAGTCGCGCGTTGCAGCTCGGCGCGGTGGAGCTCTACGTCAGTGGCGTCGTGGGAGTCGGCGAGGGCTTCGCCGTGTTCGCTGACCCCGCGGGCCATCCGTTCTGCATCGGGTGGGGACAGCCCGACGATGAGGCGGTTCGCCGATATGTGGAGCAGCACTCATGACGCTCCGGCGTAAGACCCACACCACTGGCAAACCCGACGCGTCCGACTCGCCAGTGCCACACTCGCCCCGCTACAGCGTCGTCCCACGACCAGGGAGTTCGGATGGGCTGCTTGACGGACGCGTCATTCTCGTATCAGGGGTGGGTCGCGGCCTCGGGTATGAAGTCGCGAAGGCCGTCGTCCGCGAAGGCGGGCTGTTGGCGCTGGGCGACCGGCTGGTTCAGGTTGAAACGATCCGGACCGAGATAGATCCATCGGGTGACCGGAGCATCTCGATGGTGTGTGACATCACCGATGAGGAACGGTGCGGGCACTTCATCGAAGAGGTCGACCGTCGCTTCGCGAGGCTCGACGGCATCGTGCATGTCGCCGCCATGGACAGGATCTTCGGTGGCCTGATGACGGGCTCACTCGACGATTGGGATCGCGCCGCAGCGGTCAATGTGCGAGGCACGCTCGCGTTGACGAAGGCGGCCGTGCCGCTGATGAGTGCTGGTGGCGGAGGTTCAGTGGTGGTCGTGAGCTCGATCGCCGCAGTGGCCCGCGACGCTCAATTCGAGATGTTCGCATACGCAGTCTCGAAGGGAGCCCTGCGCAGCGCCGCGTTCCATCTGTCTCGCGAGCTTGGGCCTCTCGGGATTCGCGTCAACACCGTTGCTCCCGGATACAAGTGGGGACCGGTGCTGGAAACCGGCTACGGCAACTCGCCGCCGCTCAGGGCGTGGAGCTCGAGGATGTCGTCGAGCCGATTCGTGAGTCTCTCGCGCTGCGTCGGATCCCGACCGATGCCGACGTCGCCAACGTCATCGTCTTCTTCTGCTCCGACCTGGCCAAGGGAGTGACCGGCGAGACGCTGCATGTCGATGGCGGGCAACATCCCGTGATCCACTGACGCCGAAGCCCCGTTGCGTCGCTGCGTCCTGGTCATCCAACGCAAGCCACGGACGAGCCGGAGCCCTCGCCGACATGGGTACGGTTGTGTGCGGTAGGCGGTTCGTGCGGCGCCGATGGAGGCGAGATGGGCACTGCAGGAAGCCACGTCATCCAGATCCGAAGGGAGTCGCAACGCGGTCGACCAGCCATGTGGCGGGCGACGTGTTCGTGTGGATGGCGGTCGCACCGCGTTGTGGCCGCGCCGTTCATCGCGCAAGCTGACGGCGCGCTGCACGTCGCTGATGGTGATCGCACGGGTTGAGCTGAGACGCTCGCTGCGGCACGACCGCGCGGGTGCCAGACTCGGCTCATGGGGATCGTCCGGCATGGCCCGCTCGAGCCGATGATCGGTGATGTCGACGACCATCGACCGAACACGACCTGGCGAGTCGCGGTCGACCCTGGCACCGGAGACCGGGTCGCCGAGTTGTCCTTCCTCGAAGAACGGTGTGCCGCCGGAGATCGGATTCCGCTGCACCGCCACGACGTAGACGAAGTCGTCATCATCCTCGACGGCTTCGCCGACTACACGTTGGACGGCACAGTGACTTCGGTCGAGAAGGGCGATGTCGTCTTCATCCCCGCCGGAAAGGATCACGCAACCCTCAACACCGGTCCGAACGTGCTGCATGTCCATGCGATCTTCCCGGCTCGGAAGGTTTTGATGGAGATGCTCGAGCGGAACCCTGCTCCAGGTACTGAGGATGCGCCCCCGATGACGACTCGCTACGACTTCGCGACCGGTGAGTTCGAGGTGCTCGGCCCGTCACGTCTGTAGGGCGTACCGGTCGGGGCCTGAACGGAACCAGCGCGAGCGAACGCCTCCAGAGCGAGCGACGGTCACGCACCCCAGAAGTCGTCGTAGAGGTCCTGGTCTCCGAAGATGTCCCACGCCTCGACGACCTGCTGTCCTTCGAACCTGTACACGACGACAACGTCGAGCTCCATCCGGCGTTCGCCTCGCGTCGCACGAAGCCGCTCCGCAACAGCAACGAGTGGCCCGCTCTCGATGCCGTTCACCCATTCGAGCGACGTTGTTCCGTCGGATTCCTCGTACTGCCGAAGCATCCGCGCGAACAGGGCGTCGCGCGACGTCGTCGTCCCCGCGTACCTGCTTCGGCCCGGCAAGTGCCACTGAACGTTCGGACTCAGCAGATTGACGAACGGGTCGAAGTTCCCCTGCGCGAACGCCTCGTATGCCTCTCGGAGATCATCCACGTGCGCCGCCTGACCCACCTCTCAAGGATCGCGCGCTGCGGCGCCCGCGTCGACAGCAGCCTCGCGACGGCCCTGCAGCGCGTACGGATGCGAGCGACGGTGATGGGACAGGATCGAAGCGGCACGTTCGTGATCAGCGAGGTGTGGCGCGTGGTCGGCGGCCAGTGGCGCCTTTGGCGGCGGCACTCCACGCCTTTCAGCGCCGGGTCGCTCGACTGAGCACTCCCCCGCCCCGGCCTGTTCGACTGGCTGCGGGGCGGGGATGCATCACGCTGGCGCCTCGAAGTGATCACTCCGTCGGCTTGCCGGCCTCCTTCCACGCGTTGATCCCGCCGTCGAGGTGCGCGATCCGCTCGTAACCCATCTCCTGCAAGGTCTGCGCCGCGAGCGCCGAACGTCCGCCGCTCGCGCAGTGGAGGATGACCCGCTTCGACGGATCGAGGGGCTCCAGGTGGTATGGACTGGTCGTGTCAGCGCGGAACTCCAGCATCCCACGCGGGATGTGAACCGACCCTGGGATCCGGCCGTGCTCTTGAAGCTCCGGCGTGTCCCTGATGTCGACGAGAACGGCGTCCCCCGCCTGCAACTCCCGCTCGACAGCGTCGGCGTCGAGGTTCTCGATCCGCGCCTTCGCCTCCGCGACGAGCTCTGCTGCCTTCTTCTTCATAGCCCCTCCTTCGATTCGCGCGGATTGTCGCACGGCGAGGCTGCCTTCTGCCGGGGCTGTCCCGAAGAAGGGTGAGCGGCATCATTGGGTGCCGTGGACGAGCTGATTCGCGAGGGGCGGCGTCGCGTGCGTGGCCGGTGGATCGCCTTCGCCGAATGGGGCGATCCCGACGGTGCGCCGGTGCTGGCGTGGCCTGGGGGACTCGGGTCCCGCTTCGGGTGGGGATGGGCACGAGCCGAGGCAGCTTCGTCGGGCGTGCGTCTCGTGATTCCGGACCGTCCGGGCTATGGCAGATCCGACGCGTGTACCGACCGGTCGGTCGCGAGCACCGCCACCGACGTGCACGAGATGCTCGGTCGCCTCGGCATCCGCCGGTACCGGGTCCTCGGCAACTCGAGCGGCGCCCCATACGCCCTCGCGATGGCTGCTCGTCACGCTGCCGCCGTCGAGCGAGTTGGCGTCGTCGCGGGTGTCGCGCCGTTCGCGGGGCCCGGATGGCCGACAGGCATGTCGCCGGAGAACCGGAAGTTCTGGACGACAGCACGGCGAGGCCCTGCTGCGCTCACACCACACCTGACGTCGGTGGTCGCGAACGCGGTCGAAGACGACGATCTCCATCCGGAGCGGCGTGCCGACATAACAGAGGCCGCCAGGCAGGGTCCGCAGGAGCTCGCATACGACGCATGGCTGGTGGCGACTCCGTGGGATGTCGACCTGCGCTCCGTAGAGGCCCACGTCGACGTGTGGCACGGTGCCGAAGACGACGACGTGCCACTGCCCCTCGCCGAGCAACTCGCGCGAGTCCTTCCACGGTCGACGTTGCACATCTGGCCCAACAGGGGCCACGAGATGAACGGTGCCGACATGGCGGACGTCTACACGCTGCTCCTGGGTGCCACCGTGCCACCGATCTGAAGAACGAGCTGCAGGTGATCAACCGCGTGCCACAGCTCGATGATCCGTCCGTCCTCGACTCGGAACAGGTCGATGCCGATGGCCTCGGTCGGTCGGTCCGTCGCCTGGAGTCCCCAGAGAGTCCCCCGATGAGTGCCGCGGTAGGTCACACGCGTCACGACGCGATCGGGCGCGACCGTCAACAGCTCGTCGATCGTCACCGAGAAGTCCGGAAAGATCTCTCGCCACGACGCGAGCCCCCGCTGGAACTCTGCGACGTCGACAGGTTCGCCGTTCTCCCTGAATCCCGCGTGGAGGATGTCGTCCAAGACATCGACGCGCCCCTCCGTCCACGCGTCTTCCCAGAACTTCCTGACGGCGTCGGCCGAGCCGGTGCCGCTTTGTCCGTCGTCCACGAGTCGCCCCCTGCGTTGTGTTCAGGGCCATTCAACTGCGGCGGCGCCGCCTCAGCAGACCGGCGGCTGCCGAAGCTATGGTCCCGGCCATGACACGGCGGAATCTCGCGGATCGAGCACGAGTGTTCGGAGCGTTCCTGGCAGCGGCGTCGCTGGTCGCCTCGGCCGTGACGTTGGCGGTGGCTCCGGCCGCCGCCGGTGCACGCGCTGCTGGCACCGCCGCGGCGTCGCACCTGGCACCGTCGAGTGAGCGACCTGCAGGTCACGCCTACTGGATGGTGGGCTCCGACGGCGGCGTGTTCACGTTCGGCGATGCGCCCTTCGCCGGCTCGACCGGCTCGATGCGCCTCAACTCCCCCATCATCGGCATGGCCGTCACACCGACCGGCCGTGGCTACTGGTTGGCGGGCGGCGACGGCGGCATCTTCTCGTTCGGTGACGCCCGCTTCCATGGATCGATGGGCGGCCGGCGTTTGAACTCGCCCGTCGTCGCCGTGACCTCGAGCACAAGCGGCAACGGATACTGGCTCGCCGCGTCGGACGGCGGCGTCTTCTCGTTCGGCGATGCCCGCTTCCACGGGTCGATGGGCGGCACACGGTTGAACTCACCCATCGTCGCCATCGCCCAGACGCCCACCGGCGGGGGGTACTGGCTCGTCGCCGCCGACGGCGGCGTGTTCTCGTTCGGCGACGCACGCTTCCACGGCTCGACCGGGAGTCTCCGCCTGAACTCCCCGGTCGTCGGCGCGACAGCGACACCCACCGGCGGCGGGTATTGGCTGGTCGCCGCCGACGGCGGTGTGTTCTCGTTCGGCGACGCGCGGTTCCACGGCTCGACCGGGAACCTCAGGCTCAACGCACCGATCGTCGACATGGCCGCGACGCCCACGGGGCACGGCTACTGGCTGATCGCAGCGGACGGGGGCACGTTCACCTTCGGCGACGCGCAGTTCCTCGGGTCGATGGGTGGCACGCGCCTGAACCGGCCCGTTGTGGCGGGCGGCGCACACCGTGACATGCGCCCCTACGAAGTGTGGCTGCTCGATCAGGCCCCGGCAGCCGGCAAGGCGCACATCTACGACGGCTCGACGCTCGCACATCGCACAGGCGCCGCCACGGCCGAGGTGATCGACCTGGGCGGCGCGGCCGCTGCAATGTGCGTGGCCGAGACGGGCGCTGCGCCCGTGCGGGCTCACATGCTCCTGTTCAACGAGACAGGGACGCACGCGATCATCTCCTACGTCGCGAGCGGCCACGTCCTGTTCATGGATGCTGCGAGCCGCACGCCTGTGAAGTGCATCAGGGCAAGCGCGGGTGCCGGCGGAGCGCGCCAGGCCCATGCCGCCTTCCCCGTCCCCGGTGACCTCTCGGTGCTGGTGGCCAACCAGAACGGCAAGTTGCTCGAACGCATCGACACCGACGCTGACGGCGACGGGGTGTCCTACGAGAGCGCCGCCGACATCGCTCACGACACCGCGGCGACGTTGAACCTCGCGACCTGCACCACACCGAACGGGCAGCCGTGTGAGGCGCCTGACCTCCGGCCCGACAACGCGCCGATCTGCCCGATCGTCGACGCGAGCGGCCGGTTGGTGTTCGTCACATTGCGCGGCGGCGGGCTTCTGGTCGTCGACGCGAACACGTCACCGATGGCCATCGTCGCCGAGTACGACCGCGCGACCATCCACGCGAACGGCTGCGGTGGCGCGCAGTCGGGCGATCGCATGTACATCAACTCCGGTGGCGGGACGCCGGCGAACCCGACCGAGTTCGACATCTACTCGTTCTCGCTCGCCGCCTTCCCGAAGACGGGATTCGCGGCGCCGAATCAGCCCGCACCGTCGCTCGTTCTCTCCCGGGACGACGCGAACACCGACGCCCATGGGATGGCGTTCGTACCGACGCTCAGCACCCGCGGGCAGTACCTGTGGGCACTCGATCGCTTCGCCAACACGGTCGACGTGATCGACTCGCCGGGTGAGCACGTCGTCACGCAGTTCTCGTTGGCAGGGGCCGCGAGCAGTGACCCGGCCCCTGACTTGATCGACTTCTCACCCAGCGGGACGTTCGCCTTCGTGTCGCTTCGCGGTCCGTGCCCGCTGACGGCGAACGCGCCGGCGGTGAACAACGCCGTCGGGGCGACCCCAGGTGTGGGCGTCATCGACGTACATCGGGGAGGAGCGAGCGGGCGGCTGGCGTCCGTAGCGCAGGTCTTCGAGCCGGCCCCTGCGAACTTCGACTGCCCAAGCCGAACCGACGACACTCCCGGCTCGATCACGAACGCCGCCGATCCTCATGGCGTCAGGGTTCGGCTGATCCGTTGAACGACGGCGGCGTTCACGGCCGCTCGACGACGGGCTCCATCATCAGTGGCTCGAAGCTGTGGAGTGTCGCGCGAATCGCCGCGAGGTGCTCCTGGAACTCGGAAGACCCTCGCCAGCGCAGGGCTGTCTCCCGATCGGGCCAAGGTCCGAAACTGATGAACACGTGCGGCCGTTCTACGTCGCGCAACAACCTTCCGCGCGCACTCGGGAACGCCGCCACGGTCCAGTCACTCATTCTCGTCCACGCCTCGACGAACTCGTCCTCTCGTCCCGGTATCACCGTCCAGGTTCCGCGCGTCCAGATCTCGCTCATCTGCGGAATGATGGCTGGGCGCTCTGCGAGCGCTCGCGCCGCTCAATGATCGTCGCGACCGCGGCAGCGATAGGTACCGGTGCGCTTCCGATGAGAAAGGGCATCTCGCCCGGATCATCGAGTGTCATCGCCGCATGCAGCGCGAGTATCGGAAGCGTCCCGACGAGCACCACGCCCGCGGATCGTTCTCCTCGGGCGCGCCGAGCGACTCCCCAACCCAGTGCTGCTGCGCCGACCAACGACAGGATCCCCTGCGCGAGGTCGTGGACCAGCGCCTGAAGGCCGAACTGCAGGTAGAACAGCGCCGCTGCCACGAGTACGGCCACGGTGAACCATCGCCACCACCGGCGAGGGCGGCTCTCCATGAACACGAAGCTACGGCACCGTGCGGCCTCGACACGTCAGACTGCCAGACATGGGTACGGCGTACACGAGGTCGGGAGACGTTCACATCGCCTTCCAAGTACTCGGCGCTGGAAGAGATCTTGTGTACGTGCCCGGATGGCTCTCGCATGTCGAGCTCGAGATGGAGAACGTCCTCGCTCGGCGCTTCTACGAGGAGATGGCGTCGTTCTGCCGTCTGATCCGGTTCGACAAGCGAGGCACGGGAATGTCGGATCGCGAGGTTCCAGCGGTCTCTCTCGAAGACCGCATTGACGACATCCGCGCGGTCATGGCGGCCGCCGGCTCCGAACGGGCTTCGCTGTTCGGCTTCTCCGAGGGCGGCACGATGGCCGCTGTGTTCGCGGCGCGACACCCTGAGCTCGTCGACCGGCTCGTGCTGTTCGCGAGCCATGCGGGCAAGGTCATCGGCAGCGACGATTTCCCGTGCGGCTATGAAGCCGAAGATGCCATCGGGTGGATGCGGGCAGTCGTGCAGACACGGTGGGGAGAGGGCGCTTCTCTCGAGCGCCTCGCGCCCTCGATGTGGCGACACCGCCAGCGGGCGCAGGCGCAGGAGTGGATGGCTCGGTTCGAACGGATGGCCGCCAGCCCCGGCGCAGCGCTCGACCACTTCGAGTTCAACATGCAGAACGACGCCCGAGCCGAGCTCCCGAGCATCAAGGCGCCGACGCTCGTGCTTCACCGGTCTCGCGATCACTTCGTTCCCATGTGCAACGGCGAGTACCTCGCCAGCGCTATCCCGAACGCCAAGCTGGTCGTGCTCGACGGCGACGACCACGTTCCCTACGTCGGAGACGCCAGACGGGTCCTCGATGAGATCGAAGAGTTCCTGTGCGGGACCACCAGCGACCGCAACCGCGAGCCAGCCGCAAGGCCGATCGCAGCAGATCGCCTGGGAACGCTCACACCGGCCGAGTTCCGGATCGCAGAGGCGGTCGCGGACGGTCTCACCAATCCTGAGATCGCTGCGACCCTCCATCTCTCGCGACACACCGTCGAGTCCCACCTCAAGCGGATCTACTCCAAGCTCGGCGTCAACCGCGTCGAACTCGCAGCACTGGTTGCGCGAGGGCCGACCGTCTGACCGGGTCGAACTTGGCCGACGTCGGGGATGCGGCGCAGCCGAGAGGAGCGCATCCTCCACCCATGATCACCACCGATCCTCAAGGGCGGATCCTGCGACGTCCAGCATCCGACTTCCTCGTCGTCGAGCCGAATGGCGGTGAACGCCTGCGGTTCCTCGGCGCCAGCACGATGCGCCTCAAGGTCGATGACGTCCCGACCAACGGTGCGGTCGCCTTCTACGAGTATCTGTCCGAGCCCGGTGTGCAGGGACCACCACAGCACGTGCACCATGCCCACGACGAGACCTTCTACGTCGTGGATGGCACCTACGAGTTCATCATGGGCGATCAGGTCGTGGAGATGTCGAAGGGTTCGTTCCTGTTCCTGCCTCGCGGCACGCCGCACACGTTCCGCAACGCAGGCGACGACCTCGGATGCATCGTCGGGACCTTCAACCCCGGGCGGTTCGCCAACTACTTCCGAGAGCTCGCCCAGATCATCGAGAGAACGGGCGGCGCCCCGGACATCGACACGTGGACCGAGTTGTACGGCCGGTACGACACCACGTTCTACGACGTGTGAGCACCGCCGATCACTCTGGCTCGCGGCCGAGGCCAGCCTCACGCGCCTTGACGATGGCCTGGGACCGGTCGGTGACCTGAAGCTTCGTGAAGACGTTGCTCACGTGGTTCCGGATCGTCTTCTCGTTGATGCCGAGCCGGTTGCCGATGGCGTGGTTGTCGAGACCTCGCGCGAGGAGATCGAGGACTTCCTGCTCCCGCTGCGTGAGCGATGGGAAGGCACTGGCGGTGCCCCGAACGGTGAACATCGCCATGGCGCGTTGAGCGACCGTCGGGCCAAGGATGGCTTCACCCGCGGCGACCGCGCGAACGGCACGCTCGATCTCCTCCTGACCAGCGCCCTTCACGAGGTAGCCGCGAGCACCTGCGCGCATCGCGGCGAACACTGCGTCGTCGTCGGCGAACATCGTGACGACGAGCACGCCGATGGTCGGGTCGACGGTGAGGATGTTTCTCGTCGCCGTCACGCCCGAACCGTCGGGCAGTTGCAGGTCCATCACCACGACATCCGGTCGGCAGGTGGCCACGCAGTCGATCGCCTCGGCCACCGAGCCTGCCTCCGCGACGACCTCCAACGCCTCGAGTGAGTTGAGGAGCGCGGTCATTCCCATGCGGAACACGGGATGGTCATCGACGACGACGATTCGTATCCGATCGCGCGCTTGTTGCTCAGGCAGGACGGACCTCCCCGGGTAGGTCGGCGACGAGACGCACCCCACCAGTGGGAGCGACGTCGATCAGGAGCCGGCCACCGACGCTGGCGCTGCGGTCACGCATCGACGCGAGCCCGAGGCCCCCTCGGGCACCATCACCGAGCCCGACACCGTCATCTTCGACTTCGACGACGATCCCGTTCGTGCGGGAGCCGATGCGGACCCGGCAATGCCGCGCTCGGGCGTGCCGGGTTACGTTGGTGATGGCTTCGGTCGTGATGCGATACGCGGCAACTTCGGTCGCCGCTGACAGCATCGGGATCTGGTCCGCGACGTCGACCGTGACCGACAGCTCGGCCGTCGAGCACCGCTCGGCGTAGGCGCGGATGGCGCCGACGAGCCCGAGTTGATCGAGGGCAGCGGGTCGGAGGTCGTGCACGATGCGGCGCACGTCCTCGACGCCGCCCTCCACCTCGTCGGTGAGCAGCGCCAGCAGGTCGTCGGGGTCGCCGCCTGCCGCGTATTGGTTGCGAGCGGCCCGGATGCCGAGCGCGACGCCGGCGAGCCGCGGGCCGAGGCCGTCGTGCAGGTCGTGTTGCAGGCGCTTTCGTTCTTCTTCCACCGCGGCCACGAGGTCCGCTTTCGACCGGCGGAGCTCCGTCGCGGTGCGAACAGCGAACGCCGCCACCGCGGCTTGGCGGGCGAGGTTGGCGAGCGCGGCAACATCACCGGATCGGAGGCCCGCGTTGGCTGGCGCGACGACGCTGAGGGTGCCCACGCGCTCTCCTTGGTGAACCAGTGGCCATTCGTGTGTGTGCCCGGCAGGATCGATGGCCCCGGCTCGGGCTGCTTCCACTTCGCACGCGGCGGTCGCCAGTTCGATGACGACGGCCGTGCCGAACGCCTCCGCGATCGCGCTCGCCAGCTCTGGCAGAACGGTGTCGTGGTCGGCGGCGACCTCCATGCGCAGCCCGATGTCGTCGAGTGCCCGCCATGGGTCGCGTCCCGCGCCGTAGAGCAACCGGTCGACGCTCGCCTGTAGACGTCCTCTCGCCGCCTGGAACCCGGTCGCGAAGAGCACCGTCGCTGCGACCGCCACTGTGAAGCCGATCCGGGTACCGAGGGAGGCGGCGACCGCTACCGCCAGGGCCTGCACCAGCACGACCGCCAGTGACAGCAGGCCCCACACGATCGACCTGCTCACGAGACGCCCGACGGTCCAGGACAACGCCCGTAGCAACGCCACGACCGAGACCACCGGGAGGATTGGGAGGGCGACGGCAGCCATCACGTCGACCACCGGCGCCGGTAGCCGGTCCGCGACCGCTGGGAATGCGGCCGGTGTCGCACAGGCTGCAACCGTCCACCCGACGACCTGGAACAGGGTCGGCTCACCGCCGCGCTGGCGTGCCAGGAGGACGAGCGACGCTGCGTGGATGGCGAGGAGTGCGAGGAAGATCCACGACCCGATCCCGGAGGCGGCCTCGACCCACGCGCGATTGCCGAACCCCAACGGCGTGTCCACAAGGGCGTCCGCGTTGCTTCTCACCAGGAGGGCAGCCGTGACCCCGACGACGGCCGCGGCGGCGAGCGCCGTGCCGACGCCGCCGCCGACCCGCCCGGACACGAGCCGGTCGGGGATGGCCACGATCGCCGTCGCGATGAGGACGGCACGGCCAAGGAGGTTCGTCCAAAGCTGCACGTCGAGGGTTGCAGATCCGAAAGGCCGCCACGACCCTTCGAGCGTGGCGGCGGTCGCCGTCAGCGCGCTCAGCGCCAAAGCGACCGACGCCAGCTGCAGCATCCACCCTGCGGCGCTGGTTGGTGACCGCCATACCAACCAGCTGCCGGCGGCCGCGGCGGTGAACGCTGCCGCCAGTTCGACGTACCAGAAGAACGTGTCGGCGTCGGCCTGACTGCCGAAGTCGATCGACAGCGCCATGCGGAGCAGTGCGACGGCGCCGACCGCGAGGCCGACGCCGCCTGGAGCTACCCGAAGCCCTGCCACCGACATGCGGATCAGTGTCGCTCGATCATGTGGTGGTGCGCTGCCGGGGCCGGAGACCGAAGCCGGCGACGATCAACCAGATCGTGGCCGGGAACCATCCGGCCCATGGGAGGACCACCTGCAGCACGACGAGCAGTACTGCGATGAACGCGCTCACGCCGCCGAACCAGCTCGGCACTATGCGGTGGCGCAGGGCGGCCACGGCCACTGCACCAGCGACGAGCGCGAGGGAGCACCATGCGCCGGCGAACAGGTTCTCCTCGAGCGTGTGCAACGTGAGCGGGACCGCAGCATCGACGGCTGCGTTTGCGTCGTAGGTCGCCAGTTGGGTGTGCGCCGCCGCCACGGCCATCATCGCGGCGGTCAGGCCACAACCGCCGGCCGCCACCGAAGACGTCATTGCGCCGGTGGGTCCCACCGCTCTCAGCCGCATGAACAGCCACGCGCCGAACACGACGACTCCCATCGCCGCGAAGGCCTGGACAGCGCCGCCGAGCAGCAACGTCGACCGAGCGTCCTCGAGCTTCTCCAACATCGTCGCGACGGGCAGGTCGTCAGTCACCGAGAACCCTGCACCGGTGAACATGACCCCAGCGGCAGCCACGATGCCGACTACGGGTGCCACCAGCCACCCTCTTGAAGCACCCACGACGGCCGTGCCGTCGGTGTGTTCGATCGTTGTCACGATGCTCCCCTCCTCCGTCGCCTCCAGTGTGGAGGCGTCGATGCTCAAGGTGTGGCTCCCGCTGTCCCGAGCGCATCGGGCGACAGTCCCAACCGCCCGGGAGGTTCCGTTGCCGGGGGCTGTGGGCGCGCGTGATGAAGCTCTTCGCACCTGCGTCGCCGGTTTCCGTCAGGTGAGCGCAGGACCGAGATAGGGGACCTCCCCGGCGCGTAGCCGCGACACCGCCCGGCGCGCCGGCTCCACGTACGCCGGCGCGAACGCGCCGAGGTACACGAACACGGCCATGGCCCAACGTCCGACGTGGTGGGCTACGCGGAACGGTGCGTCAGTGTCGAGTCTGCCGCCGCGCTCGGCGTAGCCCTCGCAGAACGCCGCGAACCCGGGTGCATGCCAGTCGAGTCCCACGAGAGCGAAGTCCTCGGTCGGATCGCCGCCACCCGCCACCTCGAAGTCGAGGAGTGCCGTGATAGCGCCGGAGCCGTCGACGAGCACGTTGCGAGGCTGCACGTCGCCATGAACCAGCCGAGGCGGCCCTGGCGCTGTCGCCAGGCATTGGCGGGTGCGGTCGAGCAGGGCCATCAGGTCATCGACCTCTTCGCGCGGAACGCAGTGCGTGCCATATCCGAGATCGGTCATCCGTCGGCTCTGGCGCGCCGCCTTCTCGACATACGAGCTGAACCGCCGGTTTGCCGGCCCGATGTATCCCGGGCCTGGAACGGCATGCAACCGGGCGGTGATCGCGCCGAGCTCCGAGGCCAGTGAGCGAGAGAGCTCATGCACGGGGCGAGCAGCATCCGGTGGGGGTACGCCATCCATACGCGTGATCGCGATCCACTCACGCCCGTCCGCGAGGACGCCGGAACCGACGCACCGGGGAACCGGCAGGTCTGTCGCCACGAGGTGGTCGAGCGCGGCTCGTTCGCGCGTGGCCCGTTGGACCGCACTCAAATCGATCTTCACGACGATGTCGCCGATGATGAACACGCTCGTTCGCTCTGGAGAACCGAGGTCGCGTGGAAGCTCGTCGATGTCGTCCGCGGCGTGCACCGCAGCGAGAACCGTTCGAAGGTCGTCGACGGTCACCGGCGCCTGTACCGACACTGACGCATATCTAGACGATCCTCGGCGCCGGTTCACCGCGATGTTCCCGCGAGTCGGCACGGTCGACGCCGGGGCGGCTGCAACAGCAACAGCAGCGCGGCGCCGTGTCCTTCGACGGCGTTCAGACGCTCGCGCCTGACCCGCCGTCGCAGACGCAGAACTCGTTGCCCTCGGGGTCGGCCATCAGGCACCACCGGCTCCCGTGCTCACTCATCGCGTCGCTCGCGACGCGACGAGCACCCAGCTCTTCGAGACGCGCCGCCTCCGCATCGATGTCAGCGGTCTCGATGTCGAGGTGCATCCGATTCTTCACCGTCTTCGACTCCGCCACCTTCTGGAGCAGCAGCTTGGGTGAGCCCGCCTCGCCAGGCACGAGCACCACGTACTGCCCAGCCGAACCGACCCGGCGATAGCCCAGCGCCGCCGCCCAGAATTCTGAATCGCCCTGGGATCGTTGGAGGCTCCTGACCTTGGAAACGAGGATGGAGTCATGCCGAAGGAAGTCACACCCGGGAAGCCGAACACTAGGCGCTACACGCCGGAGGAGAAGGCGCAGGCGGTGAGGTTGGTGCGTCAGTTGCGCAAGGAGCTGGGCACGTCGCAGGGGACGATCCAGCGGGTCGCGGAGCAGCTTGGCTATGGGGCCGAGTCGGTGCGCAAGTGGGTGCAGCACCGCGGGGGACGGTGGAGCCTCGCGGCAGCGGGAGCTGCGGAATAGCGTCTGATCTGTGGCACGTGCGGTCGAGGCGCTGATAGAGCAGGGCCGTGCGTCCTTGCGAGTCGGCGATGCCGCCGCTGCTCGTGTCGCCTTCGAAGCCGCTGTCGCGGAGAAGGAGTGCGGCGTCACCCTGAGCGGGTTGGCCGAGGCGCTGCACATGGAGTCCGACTACAGCCGGCCCAGCCGCGACATGTACGAGCGCGCCTACACGGCATACCGGAAGGAGGGCGACGCAATCGGCGCGTACGGCTGTGCGCGGATGATCGCCTTCCATCACGGCGGCGGGCAGGGCGACTGGGCCTTGTTCCACGGTTGGATGCAGCGGGCCGCGACGCTGCTTGACGAGATCGGCGGCGAGCTCGAGCGCGGGCGACTCGAACTCATCAGAGGCCAGCACGGCGAAGGCACGCACGACGAGCGCGAAGCCCACTTCCGCGAGGCGCTCCGGATCGGCCGAGCACACCGCGATCCCAACCTCGAGTTCCAGGCCCTCGCCTACATCGGGATGCACCTCGTCGCCCAGGACAAGGTCGACGAGGGGATGCCGATGCTCGATGAGGCCCTCGCGGCGGTGTGTGCCGGGGAGGTCACCGACATGACCGTCTCCGACGAGATCCTGTGTTTCCTCCTCGGCGCTTGCGAACGGACCTACGACATCGCCCGCGCCGATCAATGGATGCGCGCCGTGAACGACCTGGCCGAGCGGTTCCACATGCGCTCGATGGCCGCGCTCTGCCGTTCGCACTACGGGGGCGTACTCACAGCCGCCGGACGTTGGGTCGAAGCCGAGCGCGTGCTGCTCGCGGCGGCGCGAGGCCTTCGCGACTATGCCAGCGCG
The DNA here is from genome assembly GCA_035540495.1 of Acidimicrobiales bacterium. Lineage (GTDB taxonomy): Bacteria > Actinomycetota > Acidimicrobiia > Acidimicrobiales > CADCTF01 > DASVEG01. Next base: position 18,966 of record DATLGL010000051.1, on the reverse strand, counting down.
CTCACCGTGCACACCGCATGGCGGCTCGCCGAGCTGCGGCTGCATCAAGGTCGCCTCGACGAGGCCCGCGAGATGCTGTCCGGGTTCGAGGAGAACCCGGACGTCGCGCACACGCTGGCCTCGCTCCACCTCGCCCGCGGGGAGGTCGCGCTGGCACGGGACCGCTTGGAGCGCGCGCTCGGCCTGCCCGCCAACGGCGGCTACGGGCGACTGCTCGCCCTGCTCGTCGACGTGCAGCTCGCCGACGCCGACGTAACCGGTGCCACGGCCACCACCGAACGTCTCGAGGCGATGGCGCGAGCGACACCGACCGACTACCTCTGCGCGAGCGCCGCACTGGCGCGCGGAAAGGTCTGCCTCGCGACCTCGACGGGCGACCCTCGGGCCTGCCTCTCCGAGGCGCTGGCTGCCTTCTCGCGAGCCGGCCTGCAGGTCGACCTCGCTCGTACCCGGCTGGCCCTGGCACGCGCCGTCGCCGGTGAGCGTCCCGCCGTCGCTCGAGCAGAAGCGACCGCCGCCCTCGATGCCTTCAACCGTCTCGGCGCACGTCGTGACGTCCAGGCCGCTGCCGCTGTTGTGGCCTCGCTCCAGCCGCCCGACAGGGAAGGAGGGCTGACCCGCAGAGAGGTTGAGGTGCTCGAACTCCTTGGGCAAGGCCTGAGCAACCCTGAGATCGCCGACCGCCTCTACATCAGCCGCAAGACGGTGGAGCACCACGTCAGTCGCATCCTCGCCAAGCTCGGCCTCCGTGGCCGCGCCGAGGCGGCCGCGTACGCCGCCCGTCGCCTGAACGCGAATTAGGGGACGCGAAATAGGCGAACTACCCGATGCTTCGCCGCGGGTCGGTCGAGACACTTGGCTGTATGACCAAGAACTACGACGTCATCGTGATCGGCGCTCGCTGCGCCGGCTCGCCTACCGCCATGCTGCTCGCCCGCAAGGGCTACCGGGTCCTCCTGGTCGACAAGGCCACGTTCCCGAGTGACACCCTCTCGACCCACTTCATCCACGCGCCCGGCATGGCCGCCCTCGCACGATGGGGGCTGGCCGACTCGATCGCCGAGCTGAACTGCCCGGCCGTAACCACGTACCGGTTCGACTTCGGCGTCTTCACGATCGCCGGAACGCCGCGGCCAGCCGACGGCGTGGGCATTGCGTACGCGCCACGGCGGACGGTGCTCGACAAGATCCTCGTCGATGCCGCCGCGGCCGCCGGTGTCGAGGTCCGCCAAGGCTGCGACGTCGACGAGATCGTGATCGAGGACGGCGCCGTCGTCGGCATCCGCACGAACGGGACGGTCGAACGAGCGAGCGTCGTGGTCGGTGCCGACGGCCGCCGATCCGCGGTGGCCAAGGCTACGAGGCCCGAGCAGTACAACGAGAAGCCGAACCTCGCCGCTGTCTACTACGCGTACTGGAGCGGCGTGCCGTCGACCGAGTTCGAGGTGTTCGTTCGTGATCGGCGCGGCTGGGGGGCCTTCCCCACCAACGACGGGCTCACGCTCGTCGTGGCCGGTTGGCCCGAGGATGAGTTCAAGGCCAATCGCAGTGACATCGAAGGCAACTACCTGAAGGCTTTCGAGCAAGCACCGGACTTCGCCGCACGCATCCGCGCCGGCAACCGGGAGACGCAGTTCCGGGGCGCGGGCGACCTCGCCGGGTTCTTCCGGAAGCCGTTCGGGCCGGGCTGGGCGCTCGTCGGTGACGCCGGGTATCACAAGCACCCGATCACGGCGATGGGCATCACCGACGCGTTTCTTGATGCCGAGCGGCTCGTGAACGCGCTCGACGCCGCCCTCTCGGGCGGCGAGTCGTACGGAGAGGCGATGGCGCTCTACCAGAAGGAACGAGACGAGCAGGCGCTGCCCATGTATGAGATGACGAGCCAGTTCGCGTCGCTGGAGGCGCCGCCCGCCGAGATGCAGCAGCTACTTGCGGCCGTGAGCAGGAGTCAGGTGTCGATGGACCAGTTCGCAAGCATCCAGGCCGGCACCATGCCGATCCCGGACTTCTTCGATCCCGAGAACGTGAGCACGATCTTCCAGGGGCATGGTCGTGACGCGAGTCACGCGCCACGCAGCCGCCCGGCACGGCGGCCGGGCGGGGCGCACGACGTCGGCTGACACCGCTACATCGGCACTGACGAAGAAGGGCCGCCGCGCTCGGCGGTCCTTCTTCGTCCCCAGGATGCAGCGCTGCACGGAGCTGCTCCGGACCGGTAGAAGCGGCTCGTCGATGGTCGTACGAAGGAGTCGCACCGTCCGCTCCGACCGGCCGCTGCCGCGGTCCGGAAGGACTGCAGTTGATCAGGACGACGCCTCGGCGGCCGTTGCGAGCCTCGCGAGCGTCTTCCTGATGTTCTCCTCGTTGTGACCACGGATGTCTTCGATGCCCATCGTCATCCCTGCCAGTACGGCGAACCACCTCGGCCGCCGATCCGTCCAGGTCTCCGTCACGACCGTGCAGTCGCTCTCTTGGTGGAACTCATAGGTCCAGCGCGACGCCGGGATCCGCGCGAAATCGACCTCGAACGCGAACCTCTGAGCGGGTTCGGCGGCTACCACGGTGCACGTAGTCGACCAGCGACGCCAGCCTCGTCGATTCGACCCGCGGAAACGCGCGCCGACAGTCGCCGCCGTCGCGCCACCAAGCCATCGGCCGCCAAGGTTCTCCGGGCTCCACTCGCCCATGCGGGTGACGTCGCTCACGAGGGCGTAGAGGTCCTCGGCGCGAGCAGCCACACGCGTGGAGCAGCTGACGTCCTGTTCAGTCATGCGAGGACGGTAGCCATGCCTTCACGTGGCGTCTCACCTCGCGCTGTCGGGCGCGCAACAACTTCGGCCTCGGCTTCGTCGTTCTGGTCGGCCTTCGTCAAGGAAGTGGGAGGGTCACGTCCTTCCCGTCGAGATCCACGACGATGTTCGTGATGTGCCGGCCATCGGTCAGAACATGTCGAATCTGCCCAACGACGGCTGTGTGTCGAGCAGCGCGATGCTTCGCTGCGAAGATCGCGTTGAGATCAACCGAGCGGTCGTACTCGATCAGGTAGGGGATGACGCCGCCGCTTTCGCGGCTGACGCGCGTCAGGGCGTGCCGTCCGCGCCAGGCGTGAAGGTCTTGGTCGGGTCATCGCCGAAGCTCTGACAGTCGTCGATGGCCAAACGCGCGATCCACTCGTCGAGTGCCTCGACCGCAACACTCCACGCCAGCCAGCCATGGCGCCACAGTGGGTGTGAAGGACCGTAGAGCTCGATGTATTGATGGTTCGCGAGCGGAAGGTGCGCTCCTACGTCCCCCAGGAAATCGCCACAACCCAACTCCCAGCCTCGAGCGCAGGTGGCGCTCTGTCTCGTCGATGTCAGTCACACCGCAGGCGACATGACTAATCCGCACCTGCGGATTCTTCCTGGATCTGCTGCGGCGAGGTAGCCGCGCCATCTGGTGCGCGCTACGGGGTCTACAGAGCCGTCGTTCGGGTCACGGTGGAAGCGGCGGATGACGACCAGACGAGCGCCCGCTACAAGGTCGACCTTCCCGGTTGGGCTCTGCTCGCCAAAAGCGCGTCGAGCTGGCGAAGGAGGTTCTCGCCGATGGCTCGATAGTCGTCGCGCTCGATCGTTGGCACGACTGCCGCGGCGAGATCCCGGTATTCAACCGGATCGACCCACTCGAAGTGGTCGTGCTCATGGCTCAGCAGGACGTCAGTGGACGAGACCGTGCACGCATAGGTGAGGTTCAAGAGTTGCTGTTCGCCGCGTCGCGCTCGAAACGCGCCGACGAGGCGCAGTGGACCATCAGGGACGAGGCCTGTCTCCTCGAACAACTCCCGCAGCGCGGCTTCCTCAGGACCCTCCCCACCTTCCATGTGACCGCCCGGTGGCAGCGGGTAGGCGGACCCCGGCGCTCGGACGAGCAACACCTTCTCGCCGTGCTCGACCCACACGATCGCACCGACGTTGACTGTTGCGATCGCGGTATCGGGGAGCATCGACGCTTCGCTCATGCACGAAGTGTTCCAGAACGACCATGGAGACTGGCCGGGGAGTTTTCCCGCGCGCGAATCTCTTCTAGAAGTTCTGGGCGGGGTCTTGACCTTCGGGCTACGCGAAGCCCCACGACGCGGTCCGTGGCTGGGACGAGTCGCTGACGACCGGAAGGCTCGCAGAAGCCGGCGCCGCCCAGTCTGTTCATCATGCCGAACGGCCAGATCTTCGTTGCGCTCGTCGATGGAATCACCGAACCCAGCATCAGAGATCTACCGCCGATCGGCTCCATCGAGCAGTGGTGCGACAACGTCGACGTCCTCAGCCATCCGGAGCGCCGAGTGCGCGCCACTGCGCTCTATCAGCGCTAGGTCGGCAGTCACGTGCCCGGCCGCGACCGTGGAGCGGTCGGGCTACTGCGGGCGCGCGTGCGACGCGACCGGTCCTCGCGGCCCGGCTGCTACGCCAGGCGCTGCAGGAGCACCTCGGCACCCGGACATCCGAGGGCGTCCTGGAATCGCGGGTCGCGTGCCTCGCCGACCACCTCGAACCCGGCCTTGACGTAGGCGCGGCGCGCCGGCTCGTTCTCGAGAAACACGGAGATCTGCGCGACGTCGAACCCGCGCGACCGACCGCGGGCGAGCTGCTCCCGAAGGAGCAGGTCGACGAGTCCCTGGCGCCGGAATGCCGGTGCGGTCGCGACGTTCTCGACCACCCACGGCCGCTCCACGTCGGCGGCAGGGAACCCCGACATGAGCACCTCGCTACGACTCGCGAAGTCGGGCGACTCGAGGTCGGCTCCACACGCGGACGCGATACGAGCTGAGTCACCGACGAACGCGCCGAACCCTTGGCTCTCGGGGTCGTAACCGCACATCGCAGCCGCCGGCTCGCCGTCGACCTCGGCGATCAAGAACAGTGAGTGGTGGAAGAGGTGGACGGTGTCGGTGACCGTCACCCCCCGCAGGAACTCGAGCGCTTGTTCCTCGGAGAAGTCGTACAGGTACTCCCAGATGCCGCGCGGTAGATGCGACCGCGATGCCGCCAGCATCACCCACGCCACGAACTCGACGTCAGCCTCCGTCGCGTCGCGAAGCTCGCAACGAGATCTAAGGGTTGTCTGCATCCCCGCCTTCCCGCTGGCGGTCCCCCGCCGCCAGCCGCAGCAGTATCTCACTGTGCTCGTGGCGCTGCACAGACGCGGCGTTGCACCAAAGGAACGGTGCACCCTCGCGGGCGAGGTCTCCTCGGATGAGCTCGAGCGCAGAAGCTACAGGTAGCCGCGAAGCCGTTGAGGAAGTGGTGGGAGTTGGATGCGTCTGCCGGTGATCACCGGTGACGTGATCCGAATCCAGTGCATGTCGATCCCTCCGATCCAGGTGTCGACCTCGACGTGTGTGGCTTCTTCGGCTGTGGCCTGGTGTGCGGTGCCGCGCACGAGGATGCTCCAGCCCACCTTCTGGTAGGGATCGATGAGGTCGACCTCGAAGGCGACTTTCTGATCCTGGAGGCCATCGAGGCGGGTGCCTCGATCAGCGCGGAACACGATGACATCGCCGTCGACCGCGTAGTTCACCGGCACGACGATCGGCGCGTCGGCGCCACTTGCTACAGCGATACGACCCACGGACATCGTTGCGAGGAGCCGGATGCACTCGTCGGGGGCGATGATCTCCAGCGTCGAGCCGGCACGCGGCGAGGCGAGGTCCCGGTCGCCGCCTGGCTGTACATCGCGGCTCGTCACCGTGCATCGCGATCGAGCGCTGTGCACCGTAGGCATGGCTCGCCCGGCGAGTTGACAGGGCCATCCGCGGCGTGAACGGTCAGACGCGACGGCCACGTGATCGTGGCCCTGCTGTCTTCGCCTACGACGCGGATACCGACGGCGTAGGACCCGCGCATGGTGTCGACGAAAGCCACAGTCCCGGGCCGCAGCGAGCCACCGTGGAGGTGGACGCGGACCTCGTCTCCGACTCGGAGCGCGTTCCACTCAAAGCGCATCACCGGACGGCTCCAGAAGTCCAGAGTCGGCGGGCGCGCTGGCGGTGGGTGGCGGTCGACATCGGCGTCTCCTGGTCGGGGCGCTTGGGAAGCAAACGCGCTACCGGCTGGGGCGGTACCGCTCCCGATCAACCGAGGGTGACCGACACGTCGGGCGTTGCCGTGTCCACCGTTGAAGGTACCGGAGATTCGCGAGCCGTGGTGGTGCCGTATGGTGCAGGTGACGCTCTGCCCGATCCCCGGCCAACGCCCGATGACGAGCCGGCGAGGGAGAGGTGCGATGTCGCCATCAGCGTTGGGTGACGCTCTGCGCTGGGCGCAGACGTCGGATCCCGCATCTATCCCAGAGACGATGACAACAGCGTGCGCATCGGTCGCTGCGACCGACGTGGTCATCTATCTCGTCGATTTCGGGCAGACAACCCTCGAACCCTTGGCCGACCGGCAGGCTCACGCCGAGCTCCCACAGCGCGAGGCAGTCTCGACGTCACTAGCTGGCCGTGCCTTCGCCACACAGCGGCCCATGATCGTCGAGCGCGACGACGGCGTACGTGTGTGGGTCCCGATCGTGGAGGGATCTGACCGAACCGGAGTTCTGGCGATGACCGTCCCGGCGGCGACCCACGCAACTCTCCGCGCGTGCGAGGAGCTCGGCCTGTTCGCCGGATACCTCATCGCGACACACGCGCGGTCGACCGACGTCTACAACCTGCATCGCCGCCGGCGGTCGCTGTCCCTCGCCTCGAGCATGCAATGGGACCTCCTGCCGCCGCTCGTGCTCAAGACCTCCCGACTCGTCGTCGCCGGGCTGATCGAACCGGCGTACGACGTCGGCGGCGACTGCTTCGACTACGCGCTAAACGGCAACGTCTTCGACATCGCGATCTTCGACCCCCTCGGCCATGGCCTGTCGTCCGCGCTGATGGCCGCCCTGTGCGTCGGCTCGTACCGCCACGACCGCCGAGAGGCACGCCCGTTGCGGCAGATGCACGCGAACCTCGACACCGCGATGTCCGCACAATTCCCGGACGCGTTCGCAACTGGCCAACTCGCACGCGTGCATCTCCATAGCGGCGAGCTCACCTGGACGAACGCCGGGCACCCACTGCCGCTCCTGATCCGCCAAGGCCAAGTCGTCGAACAGCTCGCCTGTGCCCAGACCCTGCCGTGGGGTCTCGCCGGCACACTCACCGGAGCGAAAGTCGACGCACCTGTCGCCACCGTGGCGCTCGAGCCCGGCGACTCGATCCTCTTCTACACCGATGGCGTCATCGAACCGCGGAAGCCCGGCGAAGCCGAGTTCGGCATCGAACACCTCATCGACCTCGTCGGCCAGCACGCGTCAGACCAGCTCGAACCCGAAGAGGTCGTCCGTCGACTCGTACGTACGGTGCGGGAGCAGCAACAGGACACGCTCTGCGACGACGCGACCCTCGTCCTGTTCCGGTGGCAGAACGACCAGACCTGAAACCACCTGTGTTTCACGCCAACACGTGCGGAGCGCGCCCGGTGTGAACAAACGCACCCGAGAACGAACGGAGCCTGCGATCCGTCGCGCACGCCGACGCTCGGAGTAGGGACCCTCGAGTTCCTTGCTACCACCACTCGAGTGTCAGGCAACGCACCAACCTCCTGCTGCCGATCGCGCGCCCTGCCGCGCCGCGTCCTAAGCGCGATGCCGACCGCAATGAAGACCCGTGCGCGCCTCCTGGCTGTACAGGAGCTGAAGGACTCGCGTTCGGTCACCGACAGCCGCACATGCAGCGTCATTCTCGCGGGGAGCGGCGACATGGCGCGTACAAGAACACCCGGAGCCGTCGATCTGGTTGGCTTCGTCGCTTCGGTGCCTACCCGAGGCGGCGTAGCGCTGCTTGGATGGCGGTCTCGACCCGGGCGGTCATGCCGGCCACATCGACAGGACGGCGCCCCGCAACCTGATCGCTAATGGACTTCGAGTTGCCGTCGTCGTAGTGCAGCAGGGCATACAGGTCCCACCACGGATCGAGTGTGGCGCCGGCGATTGACTCGTAGAGGGACCACAGCTGCTCCGACCACTCGGGCGAGTAGAGCGCGGCCAGGTATCGCCGGCAGTGGCCGACGTCGTATGCACGGGAACCCCGATAGATGCCGAGCCAGTCGGTCAACCCCGTGATTCGTCCGCGCGACCACAGCATGTTGACGGGCAGGAAATCGCAGTGGAGAAACACGGGCTCGTCCTCGGGTGGCGGTTCCGCCATGACGCGAAACGCCGCCCGCCACAACGCGGGATCTTGCGCGTCGACCGGCGCCTGAAGCTCGTCGAGTGGAGCGATCCAAGAGTCGGTCCATGGCCTGAACGTCGGCGCGGGGAGGTCGACGGAGTGCAACCGAGCAGCGATCTCTGCGATCGCTGTCAGCCACGCCCAAGGGTCCGGAGGATTGAGGTGAACGTGACCGCGCAATCGCGTCATCAGCAGTGAAGGTGCGCCGCCCGTCGAGGTACCGGAGACATCGGCAGCCAAGACGCGCGGAACTGGGAGCCCACTCCCGGCCACGACACCGAGGTTGGCGATCTCGTTCTCCACGCTCACCTCCTCTCCAGACTCGGCCGGGTACTGCCGCAGTACGACGAATGTTCGAACGCCATGCCGCTCGACGGTCACCCGATGGACCGCTGAGCAGAAGCCACCGGTCAATCTGCGAAAGCCAACGACCCGACTGCCCCGGCCCATCGACGACGCCACCCAGGCGATGGTCTCCGCGGAGGGCCGACGTTGACGGAACCCGTTGTCCCTCCAGTCGCCCTCGGTCACGATGGCGACCCTATTCATCAGGACCGTGAGGCGCGCTCAGTCCTTTCCACATCGGGAACGGCTGCAGCCCTCCACACCGCAGCATCGACCCGCGGGTCCTCCGGAGTCGTCATCCGTGGTGAGTCATCGGGGTCGGGGGGTCCAGTATGGGGGCGACAGCGGGGCGGCGCCTTGAGCGTTCTCGACGCAGCGCTCTACCGCTGGAGGAGTGGGCGCCCGGTTGCTCCCGTTGCGGCTGCGATACGACACTTGACGCTGTGGATCACTCCGGCCGTGGCGCCGTCTGGTCAGGGCCGTCGGCGGGATGTACCGGTGGTCTTGTAGCACGATTGGTCGGCGACTTCGCCGCTGTCGGAGGTCAGTTCTGTTGGTGACGCGAGTGCTGGAAACGGACTACCTCGTGGTCGGTGCGGGTGCGATGGGCATGGCCTTCGCGGATGCGCTGATTGATCACGCGGATGTCCAGGTCACGTTGGTCGACCGTCGCCACGCTCCTGGCGGGCATTGGCTGGACGCCTATCCGTTCGTCCAGTTGCATCAGGCATCCGTGTTCTATGGCGTGGCGTCGACCCTCTTAGGTACCGGGGCCTTGCAGCTGAGAGGGCCGGAGGTTGGACTCCAGGAGCGGGCGCGTCAGCCGGAGATCCTGGCGTACTACAACGACATCCTCTACCGCCGCTTCCTCGGCTCGGACCGAGTCACCTTCCTCAGGGGCAGCGAGTACCGCGCGGAAGGGCGATCCCATCGCGTCACATCCCTTGTCTCGGGAGAAACCGTGCAGGTGGACGTGCGACGCCGAGTCGTTGACGCCACGTACCTGTCACCGACGATCCCCGCGACGACGCCGCCGCCGTTCGGCGTTGGTGATGACATCCGCGTCGTGGCGATCAACGAACTCGCCCGGTCGAGAGCGGCACCAACCGGCTACGTGATCGTCGGTTCTGGCAAGACAGCCACCGATGGGATCGTATGGCTGCTGATGAACGGCGTGCCGCCGGACAGCATCACGTGGGTTCGGCCCCGTGATCCATGGATGCTCAACCGTGCCGTGGTCCAGCCCGATCCGGTGGTGGCGCTCCGCCTCGCGGCAGACACGATGGCATCCGCCGCCGCCGCCGCGTCGCTCGACGACCTCTTCCTGCACCTCGAAGCCGCTGGCGTGATGCTCCGTGTCGACCCCGCGGTCACCCCCACGATGGCCAAGACCCCCACCCTCGCCACGTGGGAGCTCGATCTCCTCCGCACCATCGAGAACGTCGTTCGTCTCGGACACATCAAGTACGTGAGGCGCGGCCGCATCGTCCTCGACCGCGGATCCGTTCCACTGCCACCCGGCTCACTCATCGTTCACTGCGCCGCGTCCGGACTGCAGTACCCGCCGCCGGTCCCGATCTGGGGCACGGACAAGATCCGGCTCCAGACGATCCGAGCGGGCTTCCCGTGCTTCAATGCGGCGCTCGCCGGCTACGTCGAGGCCACCCGTGACGACGACCGAGAGCGGAACCGGCTGTGCCCGCCCAACGTGCTTCCCGACAGCCTCGCCAGTTGGGCGCGCATGCAGGCGCGTGGAACCGTCGCATCGCGCACCTACGGCGCCGAGCCGGACATCGCCACCTGGGCCAACGGCTGCGCCCTCAACCCGGTGCGCATCGAACCGTCCCAACGCGACGACCCTTCTGTACAGGCCGCCGCTGCGCGCCTAGCCGACATCGCCGATCGCGGACTTGGTCGGCTGGCCGAACTCGCCAACGAACCGCCGCCGAACCACCACGCACCCTGACGACTGGGCGTCCGGCCAGAGACGGCTGGCCGCGCCGAGAGCGCTAGATCAGAATCGCCTGAAGCGCTCGATCGGGAGAGACGTAGCTCCCGTAGAGGGGTCCGCATGGTGTCTGCGCGAGCCACAGCGACAGCGCAACCAGGTCGATCTCGTCTTCGGTCCAGCGGTAGTGGTCGGCCATGGCCGCGAACTCGTTCATCACGCCGAGAACTCGTCGGCTCGCTGTCTTGGCGATGACGTAGTCGGACATCTCGGCGACCTCAGGACACAACCTCGCGAGGCAGCCTCTGTTCGGCCGCGGTAGAGGGCCGTGTTAGCCCCTTCCACTGCTGGGGCACGCCGAGTTCCCCGTGCGGCGCAGGGCGCCGCGTCGACGTCTGTAATCGTTCACTCGAGGACTGTCCGGCTGCTCACAAATTGTCTGGTGTCGCGTGATCGCGATCCGCGAGGCTCCCCGGTCCGATGAGGCTCTGGTGGGAGGTTGCGCGTAGGTCGTTCCATCGTCACTCGACGTACCGCGCGGCGACGTTCGCGGGGGTGTTCACCAACACGGTGTTCGGCTTCATCCTCGCCTCGATCATGCTCGCCGTGTTCGAGGAGCGGCGCGACATTGGGGGCTTCGACGCGGTCGATGCCGTGACCTTCACGTGGGTGGCGCAGGGATTCCTGGCGGCAGTCGGCGCCTTCGGCGGACACCTCCCCCTCGCAGACCGCATCAAGACCGGCGAGGTCGTCGTCGACCTCTACCGACCAGCTGACCTGATGCTGTTCGAACTCGCCGGCGACATAGGCCGCGCCGCGTTCCAGGTCCTGATCCGAGCGACCGTGCCCCTTGCCGTCGGTGGTCTCTTCTTCCACCTCCGGCTGCCCTCGTCCGCCTCGACCTGGCTTCTCTTCATCGCGTCGCTGACGATCGGCCTCGTCGTCAGCTTCGCCATCAGGTTCCTCGTGACCCTGACGACCTTTTGGTTCCTCGACTATCGGGCGCCGAGCCAGATGTCGACCGTCGTCACCATGTTCCTCTCAGGTTTCCTCATGCCCGTCGTCTTCTTCCCCGACTGGCTCGAAACGACAGCCCGAGCCCTGCCGTTCGTCACGTTCGTGCAGCTACCGATCGAGGTCCTCATGGGCAAACACACCGGCGCTGACCTCGTCGCGGTGTTCGCTGCCCAGGGGGCGTGGGCTGTCGTGCTCCTCGCCGTCAGCCGATGGGCCCTCAGCCTGGCGACCCGGCGCGTGGTGATCCAAGGTGGCTGACTCGCTGGGCGGGAATGCCGTCGCGTCCCCTCGCGAGCTCGCACACATCTACCGCAAGCTCGCAGGCGCCCGGATCCGCGCCGACTGGCAGTACCGGGGACCCTTCATCGGCTACACGCTTACCCAAGGCCTGATCACGTTCCTGGACTTCGTCCAGATCGCCGTGATCTTCAACCAGGTCGACCAGCTCGCCGGCTGGTCCGTCGCCGAGGTCGCATTCCTCTACGGCGCCTCGTCCATCGCGTTCCACGTCGGCGACGCGTTCATCAGCCAGTGCGAGCGGGCGCCGCAGCGCGTCAAGTCCGGCGAATTCGATCTCTTGTTGATTCGACCGGTGCCGACGCTGTTCCATCTCTGTGCTGATGACTTTGCCTTTCGCCGTTTCGGAAAGCTGATCCAATCCGTCGTTGTCTTCGCGACAGCGCTCGTGGTGCTCGACATCGACTGGAGCGTGGCGAAGGTCGGAATGCTCGTGGTCATGTTGATCAGCGGCACGGCGATCTTCGCCGCCGTTTGGGTGACGACATCAGCGGTCGCGATGTGGATGATCGACGCCACCGAGATCATGAACAGCTTCACCTACGGCAGTTCCTTCGCGGCGCAGTATCCCCTGCCGGTCATGGCGAAGTGGCTTCGCCACTTCCTCACCTTCGTCGTACCAGCCGCCTTCGTGTCCTACTTCCCCGCGCTCTTCATCCTCGACAAGCCCGACCCGTTCGGCACCCCCGCATGGATCCGGTTCGCCGGACCCGCGGTCGCCGTGGTCTTGATGCTGGTCGCCCGTACGACCTGGAGCGCCGCGATCCGCCACTACAGGAGCACGGGTTCATGAACCACCGTCCCGATCCCGCCCCCGGCGCTGATCCGGTGCTCGAGCTCGACGCCGTCAGCAAGGAGTTCATCGTCTACCGCAAGACCGGACGCCTCCGACGCAAACGCACGACGGTCCGCGCCGTCGACAACATCTCGCTCGCCGTCGGCTCCGGTGAGCTGGTCGGTTACATCGGACCCAACGGCGCCGGTAAGTCAACAACGATCAAGATGTTGACGGGAATACTCATGCCCTCCGCGGGACGTGTGTCCGTCGCGGGCGTCGACCCGCAACGACACCGACTCGAGCTGGCCCGCCGCATCGGCGTCGTCTTCGGCCAGCGAACACAGCTGTGGTGGGACCTCCCGCTCCGCGACTCCTTCGAACTGCTCCGCCACGTCTACCGCGTGCCAGCGCAGCGCCACGCCGAGAATCTCGAGCGCTTCGTCGACCTCCTCGACATGCAACCGTTCCTCGACACCCCTGTCCGCCAACTGTCGCTGGGCCAGCGGATGAGAGGCGACATCTGCGCCGCGCTCCTCCATGACCCGGTCATCCTCTACCTCGACGAACCGACGATCGGACTCGATGTCGTCTCGAAGGCGAGGGTCCGGGAGTTCCTCACGACGATCAACCGCGACCGCGGCGTGACAATCATGCTGACGACCCACGACCTGGCCGACGTCGAACGCCTCTGCACCCGTCTCGTCGTGATCGACCACGGGCGCGTGATCCGGGACGGCACGGTCGCCGCCATTAAGGAAGCCTTCGGTGGCTACCGCACCGTGGTCGTCGACCTAGAGAGACCGGGCCCACCCCTGGCAGTTCCGGGCGCACGTGTCGTCGACACCGACGGTCCTCGCCAGTGGCTTCGGTTCGACCGCAGGACCACAACCGCAGCGGCGGTCATCAACTCCGTGGTCGCCCAAGCCAGCGTCCTGGACCTGTCCATCGAGGACCCCGACATCGAAGACGTCGTGACAAGGATCTACACATCGCCCCCAACCAGGTGACGGAGATGCCGGACCTTCCGGTGAGGATCGACTGCGGCGAGGACGATTCATTCGCCTCCGATGTCAGAGACTTCGCTCAGCGATTGGGTTCGGCACCGTCGATCTGCCGCGAGATCGTCCGGTTCGCCGGCGGGCGTCCAGGGGATTGCGAGCTTCTTGCTTCTCCAGCAAGGCACACTTTGCGGCGATCGAAATTCGGCACTTGACAACGGATCGAGGCGTGGGGGTGAGGTGTGAAGGTCGGCGAGAGTTTGCGCATCGCGTGCGAGGAGTCGGGCTGTCCCGGTGCAGTCGTCGCTATCGCTGATGGCAGCGGCGTCGAGACGCACGCCGCCGGACGCGCCGCGATCGACCGGAGTGAGGAAATGACGGCGGACCATCAGTTCCCACCGATGTCGATCGTGAAGTCGATGACGGCCGCCCTTGTCGCCGATATGTGCACGGGATCACCGTTGACGTTCGATACGTCGGTGGCCGAGGTTCTGGGCGCCGCTCATGCGAAGTGGGCGCCGAACGTCACGATCGACCACTTGCTCGCGTGCACGAGCGGCCTTACTGCCTTCCACTTCCCCGACACTGGCGATCGAGATGGCGCGGTCACAGCGCTCGTGCCGACGCTCGGTTCCGTCGAACCGATGTACGCCCCCGGATCGCGATTCTCCTACTCGAACACCGGCTTCATGATCCTGGGTGCGATCCTCGAAGCAGCCGCCGGCTCGGTCTTCGACGACCTGCTTCACGATCGGGTGCTCTCACCGCTCGGCCTGCAAGACTCCGGCTCCCTCTACAAGGGCGAGCCGTCCCTGCCCGTCACCCAGCACTTCTCGGGACCCGGCGGGGCGATCGCCGCAGGATGGTGGAAGTTGCGCTGCGGTGGGCCGGGAGGTGCAGGGACCGTCTACGCGACCGCCGCAGATATCGCTCGCTACGGACGCGCGCACATCGAGCGGTGGCCGGAGCTTCGCGAGCCGCGGGCGAACTTCCCAGGTCCGCATGCTGAGTCGTGGGCGCGTGGCTGGGCGATCTACGGATGGGGCGGATCGGTCTTCGGATGGGATGGCTTTGGCCCGGGCGCGAAGACCTTCCTTCGCGTGCTCCCACACCACGACACGGCCATCGCCATCTTCACCAACGGCTCCAACGGCCGCGACGTTTACCGCGCCGTGTTACCTGCGCTGCTACGCGAGCGGTTCGGGCTCGAGATGACGGGCGAGACGTGGGCGCCCAATCCGGCATCCCGCACTGACAGCGCTGAGGCCGATCGGATCGTCGGCCGTTATCGCAACGGCCCGGCGGTTACGACCGTCCGACACGCAGACGGTGGCTACCTGCTCGAGGACTACATGGGGCGCTCACTGCCGATACGAGCAGCCGGGCAGGGACGCTTCGTTGCACCGGAATCCTTCGAGTACCCCACCCTCGAGTTCGACGGTGACGTTCTGACCTATTTCTGCTCTGTTTGGATGCGCGAGACCTGAGTCTTCAGGTCGTGCGGCCGCGGGGCCACGCTCACCAAACGGCTTCGCTACCGAATCGTCGATCTGCTCCGTGGGAGACGCAACAGAACGCGCGCTCCCCTGCTGCTCCCAATAGTTGCGACTATCACCTCCTGACCAGCGACAACGCTGCGTTCGCGCAGTGCCTTGTCAGCCCTCTACACCCGAGACCGCCCACGATCACCAAGTCGGAGCGCGCTGCGAGACTCACGTCGCTTCCGGGGCCGCTGGATACCGGCATCTGTGCGGCTTCGCATGCCAGGTTTCGGTGTGCCGCATCGGCCAGTCGGTTGCAGGAAATTGCCCCGGGCCGACCGACACCCGAGGCGTATCGTCGGCTCGTGCGGGTCGTGGTGACAAGGACTGCGAGGGGTGCTCCGAACCCTTGCCGCGTCGAACGTAGCGACGGAGTCATCGTCGAGTTCGACATGTACGACCACGCGGACCGGCTTCCTCACGACCTCTGCCACCTTGCTGTGGAGTCCGCCATTAAGACGCGCCACGGTTTCTGGGGGTGCATCGAGCGCGGCGCGATGTTCCGGGGCATGAACCGGGTCTCCGGCAAGGGTTCCGGAGGTCGAGCGACTGTCCGTCGTGCAGCGCCGAGGCTTGACGAGATCGAAAGGCTCGTCGCCTTCGTCACGGGCTGCTGGGAGCAGGGGGCGGTGCCACTTGTGGGGTCAGAGCTCGGCGAGACTGAGGGGCGCGAGTGCGCGGCCTTCCTGGAGTGGTGTCAGCGAGCGTGGTCGGACACCCCAATCGGCGGCTCCCTGGAACTCCGGTGGCCGTTGTCGCTCCCGCCGGCGCTTTGAGTTCCGTGTAGAGCGCAGAGTCGTGCGCTCCGTGCCGGCATCCGCCGCTCTAACGCAGATGCTTCGCCCGACCGGAGACGCGCGATCGCTCGGTCGCGAGCGGCGCCAACGCCGGCGAGCCGGCAATAGCGGCGGGCACTACGAGCCTGTGATTGTTCAGCCAGACGCGGCACGCCTGTAGTCCCCCTGCCACAGAGAGGGGTGTACCGTCAGCCCAGGGAGGACCGTGTGAGGCGTGCGCTCGGTTTCGTGGTGACGGTGGTCGTGCTTCTCGTCGCCAGTTGTCCCGCGACCGCGAAGAGCGTTGTCTCGTTGAGCGTCGAAGGACCGGGTCTTGAAGCGCCGCTCGTTCTGACCGGTTCGGTGGACAAAGATGGCCGTCCGCCGAAGGCGACCGACATCGCGATCATGACGAGCGTCTACGCGCAGGCAATTCCGACATCGTCGCTTCCCCTGGAAGACGAGTCACCGGCGTCGTCGCTCGGTCCTCGATACATCGCTACCTATGTCCTGGACGTCGCGGGGACCACCTTTGTCCAGCACATCTACCCATTTGCGGAGCCCCAAGCCGTCACGTTCGCGCCACCGGGGCAGCGTTGGTCGGACGGCGAACTCTCTCGCTCCGGTTGGACCATTGGCGCGCCGGAGCTGAGGTCCACACTCGTCGACGCTGGCGTTCCTCTCCCCCGACCGGCTCTCAGCGGCAGGGAGCCGCCCGAGCCGAGCACAAGGACGACTAGGGCCTGGATTGTGTTCGCTGTGATCGGAACGATTGGGGTCTTGGGTGCGGCTGCAGCGCGCAAGGGGTGGCTCGGGAACGTCGACCGGCCCGAGGACCGCGTCTCGATTCGAGCGATGAGTGACATACAGAAGATGGATAACTCAACGTCAGGGTTCTTCTGAGACCGCTGCCCCAGCTGGCGCCGGAGAATCGGCGACGCTCCGATCATCCCGTCACGAGCGCTTCGGTCGCTGACGAGCCGGCAATCGGAGCGGGTGATGCCAGTCGTGTGAGCACGCGTCGCGCGGAGCTGCGTGTGCAAGATTTTGCAGAGTGCGGTCCAGAGTGTCGCTCCTGGTCCTGCTGTGCGTCGCCGTGGCGGCTTGCAGCGTTGCGCGAGACGACGACGGTGCCGAGTTCTCATCGGGCGACGCCACGCGAGAAGGAGGCGAGGCCGCGTTCGTAGTCGTGGTCGATGTTTCCGCGGCGAGGCTAGGCAACAAGATCGATGTCGATGTCGAGCGCGTCGCTCGTCCCGCTGCCCGAGCTGCGTTCTCGAAGTTGCCGGCACTGGATAACCCCGTACAGATCGAAGTCACGGTCGATCGAGAACGCCCGACGGGATACGGCGTGTCCGGCTTCACCGATCCCGAGTCCGGGAACGTGAGCGTCTGGCTGCACGACCGACCGCGGCTCGCTCTTTCACACGTCCTTGAGAGACTGCTGCCCGCGACGATCATCCACGAGGCGCACCACGCGGCGCGCGTGCGGGTTGGGCCCGGTTACGGCACGACTCTCGGCGAGGCGATCGTCACGGAAGGTCTCGCGGAGCAGTTCGTGACGGAAGTGCTGGAGAAGCCGCCAGTCCCGTCGACGCGAGATGCGCTGGACGAGGCTCAACGAGCGGAGGTGTGGCGGCGCGCCCAGCCCAACCTCTGGAGCGCTGCGTACGACCACGAGTTCTGGTTCTTCGGTACGGGGGATGTCCCGCGGTGGGCGGGTTACTCGATCGGATTCCACATCGTGGGGCACTACCGAGACGCACATGCCGGGGTCGCGCCGTCTCACCTCGTCGGCGTGGCCGCGAGGGATGTTCTCGCCGCTTATGACCCCTAGCAGGCTGCACTCCGCAAGCGACCCGATGTGCCGGTATCCCGAAAGCTCGAGCTGCCGCGCCGCAGGATCGGCGACGCGCCGATCATCCCGTCGCCAGCGCTCAGCGGCGCGTAGTACACCTGCCTCGTGAATGAGTCGGCTGTGCGCGAGCTACTCGATCGCTACATCTCCGCTTGGGCGGCGCGAGACCGTGAAGCGTGGTTGGCCACGTTCGCAGAGGACGCGACGCAGGAGGACCCAATCGGAGAGGGAGTTCGGTCTGGACGAGCGGAGATCGGCAGCTTCTGGGATCGCGCGATCGCATCGTACGACGAGGTGGAGCTGCGATCGCGAGCGGTGCACATCGTCGGCGAGGAGGCGGCCATGGAGTGGACGATCGTCGCGAGGGACCACGAGGTGTGGGTCGTGTTCGATGGGGTCGATACCTTCACCTTCGAGCCGGGCCCGTTGATCTCGTCGGTTCGTGCTTACTGGCAACGCGAAGGGCGACGACGAACGACAACGCGTCCCTGATCGCTCCGATGTGCCGCTCGTTGGTGTGCATGGAAGTGAGCTCGAGCGTGAGCCGGCCGCTCGAGATTTCCTGATCTCCAGCGACGCGCCCGCTGGACACCCGGCGTTATCAGCCGCTCCCCTACAGCGCCCAGGAGCCGAAGTGGC
Source organism: Acidimicrobiales bacterium (assembly GCA_035540495.1). Lineage (GTDB taxonomy): Bacteria > Actinomycetota > Acidimicrobiia > Acidimicrobiales > CADCTF01 > DASVEG01. Next base: position 524 of record DATLGL010000051.1, on the reverse strand, counting down.
GCCCCCACGACCAGCCGCTTCGGTCGTGCGCCGGGTGCCTTGCGAGCCCTCTACAAGCGCGGCCACGTGGCGACGATCCGAGGGGTGAACGAGGCCCGCACCCACCCGGGGTTTGGGGGCAACCCCGGATATCTCAGCGGGCGTTAGGGGGGCACCTTGTCCGCATGGCAATCCTGGCCCCGCCCGCCAAGCCTGTCCCGGGCATTGCGCGACTGGCGGCCTATCTCGCCGTTGCCGTCGTCACGTCCACGGCCGCGGGCGTGGCAGCGACCGACGTCTCAGATGCGTGGTCGAGGATCGATCCGCGCAACGCTGCAGGCTTAGGGCTTCTGTACTTCGGACCGCTGTGCCTCGTGATGGCGTTCGGCCCAATGCAGCGCCGAGTGTCAACGGTCAGTGAGTTCTGCCCGGTGATGGCCAACAGAACTGCCCGGCGGTGGCCGCGGGTTGTGCCCGGTGGTGGCCGGTAGTTCTGCCCGGGGGTTCAGCTGGCCAGGGGCTTCACCCCCTTGCCGTGGGTTGCT
>DATLGL010000050.1:0-77458 GCA_035540495.1 Acidimicrobiales bacterium | reverse complement strand
GGGTACTGGATGGTCGACGGTGCCGGCCAGGTGTACGCCTTCGGCGACGCCCGCTGGATGGGCAACGCAGCGGTCGGATCGGTCGAGGCCGTCGACCTCGAGCCGACGCCGTCGGGCAACGGGTACTGGATCGTCGACCGGGCCGGACGCGTCTACTCCTTCGGCGACGCCGTGTGGTGGGGGGCCGCAGGAGCGCTGAACCCCGGCGAGTGGGTGACGTCGCTCTCACGCACGCCGAACGGCGGGGGCTACTGGCTGTTCACCTCCGCTGGTCGGGTGATCGCCCGCGGCGACGCTCGCCACTTGGGGGACATGTCGGCCCGGCGCCTGAACGGCCCGGTGCTCGACTCGATCCCGACGCCGTCCGGGGCCGGCTACTACATGGTCGCCTCCGACGGCGGCATCTTCACGTTCGGCGACGCCGCCTTCCACGGGTCGATGGGCGCGGTGCGGTTGAACGCGCCGGTGCAGTCGCTCGTGCCCGATCCCGACGGCACCGGTTACTGGCTCGTGGCGTCCGACGGCGGCATCTTCGCCTTCGCCGCCGACTTCTACGGATCGATGGGGTCGACCCGCCTCAACCGGCCGGTCACCGGGATGGTCGGCTTCAACCGGGGCTACCTGATGGTGGGCGAGGACGGCGGCATCTTCACCTTCGGCGACGCCCGCTTCCACGGCTCGCTCGGGTCGAACCCCCCGGCCCGTGCCGTGACCTCGGTCGCGCCCCTCGCCGGGTAGCTGGACCTACAGCCCGACGAGTTCGAGGACCTCGTCGATGTCGCCGACGATGCCTGTGTAGAACCGGCCGAACTCGGCGTAGATCGCCGACGCCCGGTCGTAGCGCATCGTGTAGACGGTCTCCTTGAGGTCGTCGGGATGGACGCCGAACAGCGTCACGCCCCACTCGTAGTCGTCCACCCCTGTGGAACCGGTGATGAGCTGGAGGATCCGTCCGGTGAACTTCCGCCCTGACGCACCGTGCTCGTACATGAGCTCCTTGCGGTCGTCGTAGGGCAGCGTGAACCAGTTCTGCTCCGGGTTCCGCCGCTTCGACATCGGATAGAAGCAGATGGCCCGCTTCCCCTCCGGCGGCAGCTGCGGGTAGAGGCGGGCGTTGAGCATGTGCTCGGGCATGCCCTGCGCGTACTCGCTGACCTCGGTGATGCTGACGTAGGAGTCGGCGACCTCGAGGCCCGCCCGCTGGATCGCCGCCTGGAACCGGCGCAGATGGACGAGGTCGGGCCCGAGCACCAGGAACGCCACGTCGGCCTTGTGGCCGACCACCGCGAACGGGATCACCTGATGCTGCTCGTCCGCCGCGCTCTTGACCGCCGCCCGGATGGCCTCCGCGTCCGCCCTCGCCGTCACCTTGCAGAACAGGTGGACCACGTTCCATCCCGTCGCCGGCCGCAGCTCCTCGATCTCCGTCACGCCCTCGGTCACGCCACCCAGTCTCGCACCGGTTTCCGCGTTCCGCCCCGCCTCGATCTGGAGGAAATTCTCCGGAGCCATTCCGGAGAATTTCCTCCAGATCGGGTGCCGGACGGCTCAGGCGGCTCGCCCGAACTGCTGGAGGCGAACCCGCCGGGTCTCCATGTACAGCTCCCACGTGCCGCGGGGATCGCCGGTGACGTGCTCCCACAGCACCCGGAGCACCTGGATGCCGTGCCGGGCGGCGTTCGCATCGCGCTCGACGTCCCGCTTCTTCTGCTGGATGCGGTCGTGCCACCGCCGTCCGTCCGTCTCGAGGACCAACAACGCCTCGCGGTCGGCGAAGTCGGCGATGTGCGGCAGCTCGGTCCGACTCGGATATGCCCATCCGACCACGGGCTTGGGGCCGCCGAACCGGTCGAAGAGGTCGAGGGTCTTGCGCTCGAGCACGCTGCGAGTCGGGATCTTGCCCCGGTCGCGCCAGTCGTCGAGGATCTCGCCCAACATCGCGTAGCCCGGCTTACCTCGGGCCCGTGTTCGGTCGTAGTGATCGACCAGATCGAGCGGGGTCACGAGCCGGCGGGCGAACGCATCGTCGATGACCTCGCGCAGGCGGCCGCGCCTCGTCGTCGCAGCCAGATCACACAGGGTCTGCACCGGCGCCGTCACGGGCAGGTTCGCGTACCTCTCTTCGGCGTCGAGCCATGCACCGCCGGACTGATGCACGCCCTCGACCTTCGGGTTGGTCGCATGCGGAACCACGAACGACACAGCGCCGCGAGGGAACGAGTGGAACGTCTGGACCGCTGCGGCAGCCTCCCGGCTGATCGACGCGATCGGCCCCAGCCGAAGCCGACGGACCCACAGCCGTCGCTCCCACGTGTCGGTGCTCCCCCGCTGCACGTACACGCCCGGTTCGGCCGGCTCGATCTCGAGACCGATGGCGTACTCGACCTGATGCACCTTCACTCCGGCCGCGAGCAGCTGTCGGCGGGAGATCGCCTGCGACTGCAGCGTCAGGTGCTCAGCAACGGTCGGGTTCCCCAGGATCGCCATGTCCAACTGAAGCGCGCTGGTGAGACAAGAACGCGTTCACACGCGACGGGGACCACCTCCCACCCGTCGATCTGGAGGAAATTCTCCGGAACCATTCCGGAGAATTTCCTCCAAGTCGCCTCGGGAGACCGGTGCGGGGGAGAATGGGCGGGTTGTGCGACGGGTCGTCACCTTGATGGTGATCGCGGTCGCCATCCTCCCGTTGCCGGGGCGGGCGACGTCGGCAGCCTCGGTGCCGGTGCTCGTGATCGACGGGCGCGGGTTCGGGCACGGCGTGGGGATGGCTCAGGACGGCGCCTATTGGATGGGCGTCGCCGGTGCGCGCACCGAGCAGATCCTCGGGCAGTTCTATCCCGGGACATCGCTCGGCCGAGGACAAGGCCCGGTGCGGGTCGCGGTCGGCGACGTCGGCCCCGCGCCGACGAACGTCGTCTTCGCGTTCCCCACCGGCGGCGAGCTGCGGGACGCCCGCAGCGGCGAGCAGTCGCCGGGCTTCCCGGTTGCGGTTCCTCCCGGCGGGCTCGTCCGCATCGTGTGGGAGAACGGGCGCTACCGCGTCGAACGGGCGGACGGCCGCGGCCAGGTCGCCATCGGACGCCCCCGGCTGGCGAGCCACCGCCAGCAGATCGACGTCCCCGGCACGACGACGACCACCGCGCCGCCGCAGTCGACCTCGACCACCGCACCACCGTCGTCGACGACCACGACGGCGCCGGCGATCGAACCACCGACCCCGAGCCCTGGTCCGACGTCGACCACCACGACGACGCCCACGGGCCCGAACGACCCACCGCCGTCCCCGCCGCCGCAGCAGCAGCAGGCGGTCACGACGAGCCGGCCCGTGATCGCCATCCCGGCGAACAACGGCACCGTCGACCTCCCCTACCGCCAGCGGAAGTACCGGGGCGTGCTCGAAGCCAACGCCGGCGGGGGGCCGCTGCGGGTGATCAACGAGGTCGACGTCGAGACGTACCTCAAGGGGATGGGCGAGGTGCGCGACCCGCGCTGGCCTCCTGCCGGCCTCCGCGCCCAGGCGATCGCCGCGCGGACGTACGCGCTGCGGGCGATGCTCGTCGGCGGCGGGGAGATCTGCGACACCCAGCGCTGCCAGGTGTACCTCGGCGCGCAGGCCGAGTACGCCGCCATGAACAAGGCGGTCGACGACTCGCGCGGGCAGGTGCTCGTCTACGGCCGCCAGCTCGCCAGCGCGGTCTACAGCGCCAACGGCGGCGGCCACGCGGCCAGTCGCGAGGAGGGTTTCGGTGTCGCCGAGGACAACTCCGCCCCGTACCTGCGGCCGGCGCCGTACACCACCCAGGACCCGCATCCCTGGAGCGTCACCGTCGGTCTCGACGCGGTCGCCGCTCGGCTCGGCTACCGGGGGACGATCACCAGCGTCACCGCGACCCGCACCGGCCCGAGCGGCCGTGTGCTCGAGGTGACCATCGACGGCACCGCCGGACCCAAGCCCGTGCAGGGGATCGCGTTCGACGCCGCGCTCGGGCTGAAGTCCACCTTGTTCACGTTGCGGCTCGACACGGCCGAAGTCGCGCCCGAGCCTCCGCCGCCCGACGATGTCGTGATGCAGGCGCCGCCGGAGCAGGCGGCCGCGGTCGTCGAGGAGCTGACGGAATCAACGATCGCCGTCCCTCGCGCAAGTCGTTCCCGAACGGTGCCGACGCTCGACTTGGACGACGGCGCGCCCATCGGACGCGATCGGGGCGAGTCGACGGCGGAGGAAGTCGCCGCGATCTTCGCCGCATGGGCGGCGATGGCGATCGCAGGTGCGGCGTGGCTGACGCTCAGTCGGCGCACATGATCTGCACCGACACCACCGCAACCGGCGACGGCTCGTAGCCGTCCGCGAAGCGGCGCGCGTCGGACTCGCTCTCGAAGTACAACGCGACGACGAAGTCGTTCGGAGCGGTCGCGAGCGCCTCGGCCGCCCCGACATCGCAACTCACCTGCCCCACCGTCGCCGAGTAGCCGTGGGACTCCGCCGCGGCGACGGCCGCCTCCACCGCGGGATCGTCGGCCGACGGACCGGTGGCGAGGTACACCGCCCACACGTTCGAACCGTGCGATGGCGCCACGATCGGCACCGGCAGGTCGGCCGGCGGCGATCCGATCGCAGGCGCAACCGACGTCGTCGTCACGGAGGCGGTGGTCGACGGCGCCGCCGCCAACTGCTTCCCGTCGCCGGTGGCGCACGCACCCGCAGCGACGACCGCGGCGCCGAGAAGCAGAACGGCCCGCCCCCGTGCACAGGGGCGAGCCGTTCCGAACCTCACGTGAGGAGACTACGAGGGGGACTTAGAAGTCCTCCATCCCACCGCCGGGCATGGCGGGGGCCTTCTCCTCGGGCTTGTCGACGATGACGGCCTCGGTGGTGAGGAAGAGGGCCGCGATCGACGCCGCGTTCTGCAGGGCAGAGCGGGTCACCTTGGCCGCATCCGGCACCTTGCTCGACAGGTCTTCGTACTCGCCGGTGGCGGCGTTGTAGCCGACACCACCCTCGAGGTCCTTGACCCGCTGGACGATGACGCCACCCTCGAGGCCCGCGTTGACCGCGATCTGCTTGAGGGGCTCCTCGACGGCCTTGGCCACGATGCGGGCACCGGTGGCCTCGTCGCCCTCGAGCTTCTGGGCCCGGTCGAGGATCGCGGCCTGCGAACGGAGCAGGGCCACGCCGCCGCCGGGGACGACACCTTCCTCGACCGCAGCCTTGGCGGTGGAGACGGCGTCCTCGATGCGGTGCTTCTTCTCCTTGAGCTCGACCTCGGTGGCCGCGCCGACCTTGAGGACCGCGACGCCGCCCGACAGCTTGGCGAGGCGCTCCTGGAGCTTCTCGCGGTCGTAGTCGGAGTCGGTGTTGTCGATCTCGGTCTTGATCTGGTTGATGCGGCCCTTGAGCTCCTCGGCGGAGCCGGCGCCCTCGACGATCGTCGTCTCGTCCTTGGTGATGACCACCTTGCGGGCCGAGCCGAGCAGGTCGAGGGTGACGTTCTCGAGCTTGAGACCGACTTCCTCGGTGACGACCTGGCCGCCGGTGAGGATCGCCATGTCCTGCAGCATCGCCTTGCGGCGCTCGCCGAAGCCGGGGGCCTTGACGGCGGCCGACTTGAACGTGCCGCGGATCTTGTTCACGACGAGCGTGGCCAGAGCCTCGCCCTCGACGTCTTCGGCGATGATCGCCAGCGGGCGGCCCGACTGCATGACCTTCTCGAGGACGGGCAGCAGGTCACGAACAGCGGAGATCTTCGAGCCGACGAGCAGGATGTAGGCGTCTTCGAGGACGGCCTCCATGCGCTCCGGATCGGTCACGAAGTACGGGGAGATGTAGCCCTTGTCGAAGCGCATGCCCTCGACGAGCTCGATGTCCATCCCGAAGGTGTTCGACTCCTCGACGGTGATGACCCCGTCCTTGCCGACCTTGTCCATCGCCTCGGCGATGAGGCCACCGATCTCCTCGTCGTTGTTCGCCGAGATGCTGGCGACCGACGAGATCTGGTCCTTCGAGTCGACGTCCTTCGACTGCTGGCGGATGCTCTCGACCGCGGCCTCGACGGCGGCCTCGATGCCCCGCTTGAGGCTCATCGGATTGGCGCCTGCTGCCACGTTGCGGAGGCCCTCACGCACCATGGCCCACGCGAGGACCGTGGCCGTGGTGGTGCCGTCACCGGCGACGTCGTCGGTCTTCTTCGCGACTTCCTTGACGAGCTCGGCGCCGATCTTCTCGTACGGATCCTCGAGCTCGATCTCCTTGGCGACCGACACACCGTCCTTGGTGATGGTCGGGGCGCCCCACTTCTTCTCCAGGACCACGTTGCGGCCCTTGGGGCCGAGGGTGACGCGCACCGCGTCGGCCAGCTTGTTCATGCCATCCTCGAGGCCGCGCCGGGCGGAATCCTCAAAGGCGATGAGCTTGGGCATGCAGCAATCCCTCCGTAGGGTCTGTTAGCACTCGAACCTTGCGACTGCTAAAGCATGCCTCGCGTTAGCAGTCTCTGCAAGTGAGTGCTAGCGAACCGCTCGGTACGCTGCTCGCCATGCCGGGGGCGCCGCGTACTCGGTACGCGAAGTCGGGGGAGCTCAACATCGCGTACCAGGTCTTCGGCGCCGGCGCGTTCGACCTCGTCTTCGTGCCCGGCTTCGTCAGCCACCTCGATCTGGCCTGGGAGGATCCCGGGCGCAGCGAGGTCGCGGCGCGGTGGGGGTCGTTCGCGCGGGTGATCGAGTTCGACAAGCGGAACACCGGTCTGTCCGACCGCACGACGTCGGTGCCGACGCTCGAGGAACGAATGGACGACATCCGAGCGGTGATGGACGCAGCGGGGTCGGAGCGGGCGGCGATCATGGCGTACTCCGAGGGCGGTCCGTTGGCGATGCTGTTCGCGGCTACGTACCCCGAGCGGGTGTCGGCACTCGTGCTCGGCGCGACGTGGCACGTCGCCGTCGACCGGCCCGACCTCGAGGCGCAGCTCGACCTCGTCGAGCGTTACTGGGGCTCGGGCACGGTGATGCAGTTCTTCGATCCATCGGTCGACCGAGAGTGGGCCGCGCGCTACGAGCGCAGCTCGGCGACGCCCCGAGGAGCGGCCGAGATCCTTCGTCTCAACGCGCGCACGGACGTGAGGGCGGCCGTCGACGTGATCCGTGTGCCCACGCTCGTGCTGCACCGCACCGGCGACCCGGTCGTGCCCATCGAAGCCGGGCGCGACCTGGCCGCGGCGATCGAGGGGGCTCGTCTCGTGGAGCTGGCGGGCGACTCGCACCTTCCGACGACGGTCGAGGAGTGGCACGCCGAGTGCAACATCGTCGAGGAGTTCCTCACCGGGGAGGTGCGGTCGGTGGAGCCCGACAGGGTGCTCGCCACCGTGCTGTTCACCGATGTCGTCGACTCGACCGGCCGGGCCGCGCGGATCGGCGATGCCAAGTGGCGCGCCGAGCTCGAACGACTCGAATCGGAAGCGACGCGGTTGCTCCGACAGCACCGGGGGACGCTCGTGAAGTCGACCGGCGACGGCGTGCTCGCGACCTTCGACGGCCCCGCTCGCGCGGTGCGGTGCGCTGCGGCGGTCGTCGAACGCGCTGAGCTCCTCGGTGTGGAGATCCGCGCGGGCCTCCACACCGGCGAGGTCGAGGTGCGCTCCGCTGACATCGCCGGTATCGCGGTGCACCTCGCGAAGCGGGTGGAGTCGGCTGCCGCGCCCAGCACGGTGTGGGTGAGTCAGACGGTGCGCGATCTCGTGACCGGCTCGGGGATCGAGTTCATCGACCGTGGGACCCACGAGCTCAAGGGCGTCCCCGGCGAGTGGCGCCTCTACGAGGTCGCCGGCACCTGAGGCGCTGAGCCTGCTGCGGTTGACCGTCCCGTCGCCGCGTCGAGCTCGGCACGGTGCAGGTCGGCCGCGACCTTCTCGCAGAGCCACGTCTCGTGCGCCACCTCTCGGACGACGCGGAACCCGGCGCTTCGAAGCATCGCTTCGCAAGCCGCCGCGTTGGCGAGCCACCAGTTGGTGGGATCGTCCGCCATGCGGTGCTCGATGAAGGCCATCACCGGCGACCCCGGCTCGAGGAGGCGTGGCCGCTCGCTGAGTCGAAGGTCGGGAGGCGGCACGACCCGTTCGTCGCCGGGCAACGTGAGTGTCTGGAAGACCAGCCGACCGCCGACCCGTAGCCGCTCGCTCACGATGTCGAGCGCCAGCAGCGGATGCCGCAGGTGGTACAGCACGCCCATGAACAGCACGAGGTCGAACGACTCGTCTGCGGCGTGCGCGAGCTCGTACACGCCCATCTTCCTGAACTCGACCCGGTCATCGACCTCGAGCTGACTCGCGGCCCACCTGGCCTGTCGGAGGTAGTGCTCGTCGTGGTCGATCGCCACGACGGCGGCGCCCCGCCGTGCGAGCTCGAAGGTGTAGAAGCCGGCGTTGCACCCGATGTCGAGCGCACGCTGACCGGTGAGGTCGTTCCCGAGCGACGGCGCGATCTGCTCCCACTTGAAGCTGGGGAAGTCGCCGAGCGGGTGGTCGGGCGCGGTCTGCCTCCCGTCAGGGAGGTGGAGGTTGTGGAACCACGGCGCGAACTCGGCGATCTCCTCGTCGACCACCTCCGCGCCCATCGACTGCAGCGTCACGCGACGCGCTCCCCCACCAGCTCCTCGAGGGTGGCCGCGCGATGTTCGGCGGTGTCACGGTCGAGGACACGCGCGCGAGCAGCAGCACCCATGGCGCGCCGCCGCTCGTCGTCGATCCCGTCGAGCGCGGCGACGACATCGTCGGCCGTGTCGGCCAGCACCATCTCGGAGCGCGGATCGAAGAACGTCTCGATGCCTTCCCACCGATCCGAGATCACCGGCACGCCGCACGCAGCGGCCTCGAACAAGCGAACGCTCGGCGACCAGCCGGCCGCGATCATGTCGGCGCGCGTGACGTTGAGGGTGAAGCGCTGCGCCGCGTAGAAGGCCGGATGCTCCGACGGCGGGAGGTGGTCGATCCGTTCGACGTTGTCGGGCCAGTCGATCGAGTCGGGGTACTGGGGCCCTGCGACGACGAACCGAAGATCCGGACGGCGCCGTGCGGGCTCGATCAACAGACGCTCGACCGTCGGCTGACGGTCGTCGCTGTAGGTGCCGAGGTAGCCGAGGTCCCACGTGATGGCGACGTCGCGGGGGCGGTAGGCGTCGGCGTCGACCAGGCAGTGGAACGCCAACGCGCGGCGGGCGCCGTACTGCTGCTCGAGTCGATCGAGCGTCGGGCCGCCCGTGAACGACAGGTAGGTGTCGAACAGCGGGATCACGTCGGGCGTGAGGTACTCGCACTCGCCCCGCTCGGCGGCTGCGACCGTCACCGGCGTGTCGATGTCGTAGAAGGCGACGCTGCCGCCGGTCGCCGACGTCACCCACCGCGCGACCTCGACCCCGTCCGGGACGTAGGAGCCCACGATCACGAGGTCGGCTGAGGAGATCTCACCGGCGAAGCGATCCTGCAGATCGTCGACGGAGTCGTAGAGCTCCGTCCGGCCCCACGGAGGGTTCGGCAGGTCACGGTTCGAGGCGTACCACGGCTTGTCGCGCTCGAGGAAGAGCACGTCGTGGCCGCGCGCCACGAGCGCTCGCTGCAGGGCACGGAAGTTCGTGGCGTGGCCGTTGCCCCACGACGACGTGATCGACAGGCCGAGGACGACGACCTTCACGCCGCCGCTCCCGCTCGAACCCGAGACCGCAGGAGCCGGTCGAGCTGCGCGGCCCGGTGGTCGTAGGTGTGCTCGCTCAGGACGCGAGCCGCGGCGCGGGCACCGATCGCCTGCGCGTGCGACGCGTCGATCGTGTCGACGCACCTCGCGACATCGGCACCGTCGTGCGCGACGAGCACCTCGGCGTAGGGCGCGAGGAACTCGTCGATGCCGTCCCACGCGTCGGTGATGAGGCATGCGCCGGCGCCTGCCGCTTCGAACACGCGGGTCGCCGGCGACCAGCCGTTGGCGACCATGCTGTCGCGGGTCACGTTGAGCACGGTGCGAGGCGTGCAGTTGAACGCGTTGTGGTCGTCCGTCCCGACGTGGCCGATCCAGCGGACGTTCGGCGGCATGGCCTTGTCTTGCCAGCCGTTGCCGCCGAGGAGGAACGTCCGTTCCGGCAGGAGCGATGCCGCACGGAAGAAGAACTCGTCGATGCGGGCTTCTCGATCGGGGAGCCGGTTGGCGAGCAGCGCGCAGTCGGCGTCGAACCGCGGATCGCGCGGCACGGCGTGGTGCGTCGTCGGATCCAGCGCGTTGTACACCACGACGACCTCGCGGGCTCCGAGCCGCGTGTACCGATCGACGACGGGATCGCCTCCGCCGTAGGTGAGCACCATGTCGTACTCCGGCAGCACCCGCCGGAACGGGTCGGAGCGATCGCCTTCGACGCGCGACAGCGTCGCGGGTGCGTCGACGTCCCAGAAGATGCGTGTCGTGTGGTGGTCGCCCACGTGCGCGACGGCGTCTTCGAGCACGTCGTCGAACACGCCGACGCCGCTCGTCTTCACCACGACGTCGGCGCGCGCCGCGAGGTCGACGGTCTTCCGGACCTGGCGCTCGTCGTCAGCGGGATAGATGACGACGTCGCAGTAGTCCGGATCTGCGATGTCGCGGTGCTCCTGCCGCTCGTACGCGATCGGTTCGTAGAACGTCACGCGATGGCCGTGGGCGTGCAGACCGCGGATGATGCCGCGGTAGTAGGTGCACGCGCCGTTCCACCAGGACGAGACGATGCTCGATCCGAAGAAGGCGATGTCGAGTCCGTCAGCCATGGGTTGCTCCCGTCGTCAGTTCGTCGTGGATCCCGAGCAGCTCGTCGACGCGGTGGCCGCATGTGTGTCGCTCGGTGATCGTGCGCAGGCCGTGCTCCCGCAGCGACTGCGCCAGGTCGGGGTCGTGGAGGATGTCGTCGAGGTGACGTTCCATCTCGTCGCTGTTCCGCGCGACGAGGAAGTCCTTGCCGGGCGAGAAGAGGTGCTCCGCGTCGTCCCACGGCGAGCACACGAGCGGGATCCCGCACGCCAGCGCTTCGAACGGACGGATGGTCGGGATCCCCGGCAGCGCTTCGACGTACGGACGCCTCGGTACGTGCACGGTGACCCCGTGCGCTGCGAAGGCACCTGGCGCGCGGTGGTTCGGCCGCCACCCGCCGTACCGGATCCCGGCTTCCTTCAACGCGTTCTTCGCGTCGTCGGGATAGCGGACGCCGTAGACGTTTGCGGCGAGGCCGAGGCGGTGGACCGGCCCGAGGAGGAACGTGTGCAGTTCCTTGGTGCGCTCGCCGTCTCCCCAGTTGCCGATCCAGACGAGGTCGCCGCGCCGGGCGACGCCGTCGATCGGGTGGAACGTGCGGACGTCGGCCGCTTCGTGCCACGTCCACGCTCTGTCGGCCCAGCAGCGCTCGATGTAGAGGTCGCGCAGCACCTGGCCGAACGCGAGCACGCCGTCGTAGTGGCGAAGGTCGAAGCGCGCCATCTCGTCCGGGGCGGTGACGGCCCGGTGGTGGGTGTCGTGGAAGAGCAGCCGGTACCCGCCGGCAGCCTTGTGCCTGCCGAGGGCGGCGATCACCTCCGGTTCGTTCCACTCGTGGACGAGCACGAGGTCGGCGCCGTCGGCGAGGTCGCCCACCTCGACCTGCCGCGGGTCGTACACGGTCGACCGCATCCACGGGAACGCGTCGTAGATGTCGTCGATCGCGGCGGTGCCGTGCTGGGCGACGAGGTTCGCCCGGCTCCACGCGTCGACCGGTTCGAAGACCTCGACCTCATGACCCCGGCCGAGGAGGTCGGCGACGACCCCCCGGAGGAAGTGCGCGTTGCCGTGGTTCCAGTCGGAGACGAGCGAGTGGCAGAAGATGGCGATCTTCACGAGGCGACTGCCTTTGCGGTCAGGCGTCCGTAGACGTCGGCGTACGCGGCCGCCATGCGCGACGAGCGGAAGAGCGACGCGCGGTCGAGCGCCTTCGACGTGAAGACGTCGCGGCGGGCCTGGTCGTCGACGAGCGAGCGGATGGCTGCCACGAGCGCGTCGTCGTCGTCCGGATCGACGAACACGGCGGCGTCGTCCCACACCTCGCGGAGGCTCGGGATGTCGCCGAGCACGAGCGCGCACCCGGCCATGGCGGCTTCGAGCGGACCGAGTCCGAACGGCTCGTACCGAGCCGGGGCGACGAAGAGCGACGCGACAGCGAGCCACTCCGCGAGCTCCTCGAACGGCACGCGGCCGAGGAAGCGCCCGGCGACCCCTCCGTCGCCGTCACCCTCGCCCGCGATGACGACGGGCCACGGCAGGCGTGGCGCGACGCGATCGAGCGCAGCGAGGTTCTTGGCCTCGTCCCACACCCGGCCGGCGCCGAGGATGACCGGCTCGGCCCGCACGTCGTGGCGCAACCACGTGTCGGCGCGGCCGTTGTGGATCACGCGCGGGCGCCTGCCGTACCACCGGCGCATGTCGTCGGCGACCGCTCCCGTGGGGGCGACGAGCTCGCCGGCTGCTTCGACGCCCGCTCCGACCCGACGGCGGTACTCGTGCCAGTCGGCCGCGGGCGCGGCCACGCCGTGCACCGCGTGCCACCACGACAGCACGTCGGAGTGGGCAACGCAGATCGTCGGCGCTCGCCACGGCAGCACCCCGTGGGCGTAACCGTTGAGGTGCACGACGTCGGGACGTAGGTGATCTTCGAGGTCGAGGAGCCACTCGCCGGCGCGGTCGACGTCGTGCCACGGGTCGGCCATCCACTCGAGGGCGTAGTCACTCTCGATCACGTCGACGACGGCGGACGAGCGTGCTGCCATGCGCTGGTCGCGCGTCATCCGACGACCCATCGTGGCCAGGTGGACCTCGATCCCGAAGGGCGCCAGCGCGTCGACGAGATCGAGGGCGTAGGTCCAGACGCCGCCGACGGTGTCGGCCGTCATGAGGACGCGGGTGGTCACGACGGACGCCCGTAGATCGCGTCGAGCACTCGCGCCACGGCGACGGCGTCGGCGCCGATCGTCGGGTCGAAGCGGGCTCCACTGGCGAGGCGCTCGGCCCACGCGACCGCAGCGCGACCGCCCCAGTCGTCGGGCGGCTCGACCAGCACCTCGCTCGACGTGCCGCGGTTCATCGTGAGGCGGAAGTCGTAGAACGACCCGCCGACGTTGGCGAACGCGAGCGAGCCGCCGGTGCCGTGAAAGGTCGCGCGGATGTCGGCCTCGACGCCCGCGTGGAGGAACCACGAACAGGCGAGCGTCGCCGTCGCACCGGTCGAGAGGTCGAGGCGAGCGACCGCGTGGTCTTCGACCACGGAGCCGTCGGCCGGCAGCGGGGCGCCCTTCGCGAACAACCTCGACGTCGCACCCTCGACCTTGGCATCAGGGAGCGTCCACAACGCGAGGTCGACGAGGTGGATGCCGAGATCGATGACGCAGCCGCCGCCCGACAGCTTCGGATCGGTGAACCACGCCTTGTCGGGGCCGTAGGCGTTGTGGAAGACGAGGTCGATGGCGTACACGTCGCCGATCTCGCCGCCGACCACGAGCTCGCGCAGCCGTTCGACGGCACGCACGTGCCGGTACGAGAGGTCGATGCCGAGGAGCCGATCGGCCGCTGCGGCGGCAGCGACCACCGTCTCGCACTCCTCGGCGTTGCGGGCGAGCGGCTTCTGGCAGAACACGGCGAGGCCGTTGGCGAGCGCCTCGACCGACTGCTCGCCGTGAAGAGCGCTTGGCGTCGCGATCACGATGCCGTCGAGATCGAGGCGGGCCGCGCCGTCGAGGACCTCAGCGGGCGTGACGACTTCGGCGCCATCGATCGCCGCTGCAGCTCCACGGGCGAGGTCGTCCGACACGTCGGCGACGGCGACGACCTGTGCCGCACCGCTTCGGGCGATCGCGTCCATCCTGTTGCGTCCGATCCAACCGACGCCGAGGAAGCCGAGCCGAGGGCGATGGGCCGCGGTCATCGGGTCGTGATCGCCTTGAGGAAGCCGTCGGGACGCTCGACCATGGCGTCCATCGCGTCGCCCAGACGGTCGAGGGGGAACCTGTGGGTGTACAGCGGAGCCGGGTCGAGGCGGCCGGCGGCGACGAGGCCTGCCGCGGCGCGGATCCCGTCGAGCGCCACCCTCCGGTCGCGGAAGTGGGCGTTGACGACGTCGAGCCCCTTCCAGTTCCACATGCCGATGTCGAGCGTCCGCGCACCGTCCTGGTGGAAGCCGGCGATCACCAGCCGGCCGCTCTCGCGAGCGAGCTTGCCCGCGAGGTCGAGCGGGTCCTGGGTGCCGACCGCTTCGACGACGACGTCGCAGAGCGCGCCGCCGGTGGCGTCGGTGACGGCGTCGACGACGCGCCATTGCTCGTCGAGCGACACGACATCCTTCGCGCCCATCGTCCGGGCGATGTCGAGGGAGAACGCACGACGGGAGATCGCGATCACGTGAGCGCCAGCGTCGGCCGCCAGCGCTGTGACGATCGCGCCGATGAAGCCGATGCCGATGACCGCGACCGTCTGCCCTGGCTCGAACCGCGCGCGGCGCGCGGCGTTGACCGCGCAGCCGATGGCCTCGCCGGGGAAGGGCTGGCCGTCGAGCTCGCGGGGGAGCACGACCACGTCGGCAGACGGCACATCGGTGGCGTCGGCGAAGGCGCGCTCGCCGAGGAACGCGACGCGGTCGCCGACCCGCACGTCGGTGACGTCGTCGCCGACCGCGGCGATCGTTCCCCATCCCTCGTGCCCGGGGGCGCCGGGAGGCAACGGGTACTCGAACCAATCACGTCCCTCCCACACCGGGAGGTTCGAACCGCAGACGCCGCAGCCCTCGACGTCGACGCGCACGTGGCCGGGCGCGAGGCCACCGAGATCGATCGTGGTGATCGTCGCCTGGCGCGCGCGAGTGACGACCGCAGCCCTCGTGGTCAGCTCGCCACCTCCGCGACCGCTTCGAGGTCGAGCGAGTGACCGTGCCGCTGCAGCCACTCGAACAGCCGGACGACACCAGTGCCGACGTCGACCCGCGGTGCCCATCCCGTCGCCGCGGCGAACGCTCGTGGATCCGACACGTACCAGCGCTGATCGCCGACGCGCCACGGACCGAACTCGAGGTGCGGACGTTCGCCGCACAGATCGCTGATCATGTCGATCAGCTCGAGCAGGCTGAGCGTGTTCGACGGGCCTCCGCCGATGTTGAAGGCCCTGCCGCGGGTGAGGTCGATCCTCGACATCGCGATCAACATCGCGTCGACGAGGTCCTCGACGAACAAGACGTCGCGCACCTGACGGCCGTCGCCGTAGAGCGTGATCGGCAACCCGTTCATCGCCTGCTTCGCGAAGTGGGCGACCCACCCCTGGTCTTCGTTGCCCTGCTGGTGCGGCCCGTAGATGCAGCTCATCCGGAAGACGACCGTGTCGAGCCCGTAGCTCTTGGCGTAGTCGAGCACGTACTGGTCGGCCCCGCCCTTCGAACAGCCATAGGGGCTGCAGAAGTCGAGCGGCCGGCTCTCGCCGATGCCGTGGGTGCGCCAACCCTCGTCGGCGGGTGCGTAGCGGTCGCCGTCTCGCACGATCTCGACGTCTTCGAGGCCGCCGTACACCTTGTTCGTCGAGGTGAACAGCACCCGCGCGGGCGTGCTCATGCGCCTGACCTCCTCGAGGAGGTTGAGCGTGCCGGCGAGGTTGACGGCGAAGTCGTGGCGCGGGTCGTCGACGCTGGTCGTGACCGCCACCTGCGCCGCGAAGTGGAAGACGGTGTCGACGCCTCGTACTGCGCGCCGCACCGTCTCGACGTCGCGGACATCGCCGCGCTGGAACTGCAGCCGGCCCGTCGCGTCGTACTGCTCGCGGAGCCACCGCAGGTTCGTGCGGACGCCGGGCCGTGAGAGGTCGTCGAGGATCGACACGTGCTTGCCGTCTCGGAGCAACCGGTCGGCCACGTTGACGCCGACGAACCCGGCGCCGCCGGTGACGAGGACGCGCTCCATGGCGCTCATACCGTGAGCCCCCTCGCCGCGAGCTCGGAGGCCGCGGCGTCGACGTGGTCGACCGCCACCTGGCCCTCGAGCCACTCGGCGAGCTCGGTCATCCCGTCGTCCATCGAAACGGCCGGCTCGAACCCGAGCAGCTCCTTCGCGCGGCTGATGTCGGCGAAGCAGTGGCGGATGTCGCCGACGCGGTACTTGCCCGTCACCTCGGGCTCGACGTCCTTGCCGAGGATGCGGGCGAGACGCGTCGCGATCTCGTTGACGGTCACGCTCTGACCGCTGCCGATGTTGATCACCGCTCCGTCGGCAGCCTCGTTCGCGGGGTCGGCGGCGAGCGCGCACGCCCGTGCGATGTCGTGGACGCTGACGAAGTCTCGCCGCTGCTCACCGTCTTCGAAGATGAGCGGCGCCCGGTCGTTGAGCAGCCTCGACGCGAAGATCGCGAGCACACCGGTGTACGGGTTCGACAGGGCCTGGTACGGGCCGTAGACGTTGAAGAACCGAAGGGCCACGGTCGGCGTCTTGTACGCCTGGCCGAACATCAGACACAGGCGCTCTTGGTCGTACTTGTTGAGCGCGTAGACGGAGGTGAGCGACGGCGGCTTCGTCTCCGGTGTCGGCACCGGCGTCAGCTGCTCGCCGTTCACGCCGCACGTCTCCCACCGACCGGATTCGAGCTGGCGGCGGGTGCGATCCGCGGATGCGACCGGCGTTCCGTCGGGTCCGAGATAGAGGCCCTCGCCGTAGACGCTCATCGACGACGCGACGACGAGCCGCTCGATCGGATGATCGAGGATCGCCTCGAGCAAGACGGCCGTGCCACCGGTGTTCGCGCTCGTGTACTCCGCGATCTCGTACATGCTCTGCCCCACGCCGACACGCGCCGCCAGGTGGACCACCTTGTCCACGCCGACCAGCGCCTTCGCGACGGCGTCGCGATCCCGGACGTCGCCGACAATGAGCTCGACGTCGGACCCGAGGTACTCGGGACGTTCGACGTCTCCGTGGACCTGCTCGACGAGCGAGTCGAGAACCCGCACGTCTTCGCCGGCTGCGAGCAGGTGCGATGCGAGGTGCGCGCCGATGAAGCCGGCACCTCCGGTGATCAGCGTCTTCGTCAACAGCCGTTTCCCTTCCCAGCCCGCGCTCGGGGCGCGGCCGTGGAAGGGGGGTTACCCCGGTTGCTGCTGTAGATACCGGGAAGTTGAAGTCATTGATGTTGCTGGTGTTGCAGGAGGCGGAAGTACACCGCGACCCGCACGTTCGGCCCGTGGTTCAGCGCTCCTGCATGGGCCAACCGCGGGTGCATCACGAGGGCATCGCCAGCTGCGAGCGGCACCGGCTCCGGTTCGACGTCGACCGGCCCCCTGTGCGAGCCGCGCCACACGCGTGCTGCTCCGTCCTCGGCGTTCGCAGCGGTGACGGCGACACCGACGATCCCGCGGTAGCCGACCCAGTCGCCGTCCGGAGGTTCGTCGACGTGCGGCTCGAGCGGCCACTCCTCGTCGCGATCGGGGAACCGCAACAGCAGCTGCGGTGTCGCCCAGTCGTCGCCCTGCTGCCAGCCGAGCAGCTCGGCGGCGACGTCCGGAAGCACGCCCCAGATCTCCGGCTCCCACCGGAGGTGAGGGAAGAAGGTCGTCTGCTGGCACGCGAGGACCTCCTCCGCCGTCAGCCCGTGCTCGCGGATCGCGAGGTTGAGGCGACGGAGGCACGCCGTCACACGTTCTTCGTCGACGGCGCCGTGGAGCACGACGAACCCGTCTTCGGCGAGCGCGCGTCGCAGCTCGTCGAGAGAGGGACTCACGGGCCCCCATTCTTCCCGAACGGCGACAAGCTGTGGCTGTTCTAGAACCTCAGCCTCGCCGCGACCGCAGGTACTCCACCACGTCGACGCGCCCGAAGAACTCGGCCCACTCCAGCGGCGTGGCGTCGTAGGTGGTGTCCTTCGCGTCGAGATCGGCTCCGTGCTCGGCGAGCAGCGTCACCATGTCGAGATCGCCGTAGGCGGCGGCGAGATGCAACGCCGTCGGCGGCGGTCCGTTGACGTCAGCGCCGTCGAGCGTGAGCGCCTCGACGAGGTCCCACCGACCTGCGGTCGCGGCGTCGCCGACGGTCGACGGCTCCGGCTGCGGACCCGCGTGCTGCCAGAAGTACAGGTCGCGCAGCACGCTCGCCTCTGCGCCGTGGTGGATCGCCTCGTCGATCTGGTGCAGGGCGAAGCCGGCGAGCGTCGCGTCGGCGTACTGCCCGGCGATCGGACCGAGCTTCTCCCACCACGCCTCTTCGGGAACCACGTCGAGCAGCTCGCAGAAGTGGTCGAGCGCACCCTTCAACATCGCGAGTGACTCGTCTGCGGTCCAGGCGATCGGCCAGGGGAGCCGCGACGGAGGCGGCGACGGCGGATCGTCGACGCGGAGCCACCGCGCGTTGCGGGGGCTGCCGTAGATGTCGATGAGGTGGGCGATGCGCCACGCGATCGACGTCATGGGCGCGGGCGGCCGCTGGTACTGATTGTTGTCGACGACGACCTTCCCGCTGCGAAGGCGGCGGACCGTCCACGCTCCCGGCGTGGGTTCCCACCGGAACTCGTCGTCGGTCAGCCCCTCGAGGCGCGCCAGCGTGCGCAGCCCGGTGTACCCGCCCAGCTCCTTCAGTTCGTCCCCCATCCCCATGGGACGGGACCGTACTCAGTACGAGGAGACGACGCCCGGCTGCGCGCCGGCCCGCAGCGGACCGGTCTGCTTGGCGTGCTTGTTGAAGGCCGCCTCGAGTCGATCGAGGAGCTCGGCCTTCTGCAGCTCGGCCTCGCGGCGCTCCGCGAGCTGCTCCTCCGACGCGTTCAGGAGGAACTTCACGCGGGCGACGAGCTCCTCGGGGTCGAAGGGCTTCGTCAGGTACTCGTCGGCGCCGAGCTCGAAGCCACGCATGTGGTCCTTCTCCTCGGTCTTGCAGGTGAGCATCACGACGCGGGTCTTGGGTGCGAGCTTCCGCTGGCGCATGGCGCGCAGGACGCCGAAGCCGTCGAGGCCCGGCATCATCACGTCGCACACCATGAGGTCGGGCGCCTTGGCCTCGAGGGCGCTCAGCCCGGCGTCACCGCAGTCGGCCTGGCGGACCGTGTAGCCGGAGTCCTCCAGGGCGAAGGCGACGAGCATCCGGATGTCGGGATCATCGTCGACGACGAGCACCTCAGCCATGTCCGTCTTATCGACGTTCCCCCCGAAATGGTGGAGGACCAAAACAGCCATGGCCCGGGCGGGCTAGCCCCTAGCCTCCCGCCCGGCTGGATGGCGGGCCTAGCCTCCCGCCACTGCCGGGATGATCGAGACGACCGTCTTCGGCTCGATCGTGGTGTCGAGGCCGTCGAGGAACCGGATGTCCTCGTCGGCGACGAACACGTTCACGAAGCGACGGAGCGAGCCGCCGTCGTCGAAGAGTCGCTCACCGAACCCCGGGTACGTCGCGTCGAGGCCCTTCAGCACCTCGCCGACCGTCGATCCCTCCACATTCACCTCCCCGGCGCCGCCAGTCAGGGTGCGCAGCTGCGTGGGGATGCGGATAGTTGGCATCGGGTGTCGGTTACTCCTCGATCTGGATCGCGGCGTTGAACGCCTCAAGGGTAGGTGCGATCGTCGCCGTCGGCCCGACGTGGGGCGCGACCGCTTCGATCGTCTTCAGGCCGTGGCCGGTGACGTAGGCGACGACCCGCTCGTCCGGACGCACCACACCGCGAGCAGCGAGCTGGGCGAGCGTCGCGATCGTGACGCCACCGGCGGTCTCGGCGAAGATGCCCTCGGTGCGGGCGAGCAGACGGATCGAGTCGACGATCTCGTCGTCGCTCACAGAGCCGACCGCGCCGCCGGTCTTGCGGACGATGTCGAGCGCGTAGAACCCGTCGGCCGGATTGCCGATGGCGAGCGACTTGGCGATGGTCGACGGCTTCTGGGGCCGGATGGCGTCGGTGCCCTCGGCGAAGGCCGTGGCCACGGGCGAGCAACCGGTGGCCTGCGCGCCCGAGACCCGCACGGCCGGCGGCTCGTCGCCGTCGAGGAGACCGACCTGATGCAGCTCCTTGAAGCCCTTGTGGATCTTGGTGAGCTGCGAGCCCGATGCGATCGGTACCACGACGTGATCGGGGGCTTCCCAGCCCAGCTGCTCTGCGACCTCGAAGGCGAGCGTCTTCGAGCCCTCGGCGTAGTAGGTGCGGACGTTCACGTTCACGAACGCCCACGACGGGTGCTCGCTGGTGAGCTCGGCGCACAGCCGGTTGACGTCGTCGTAGTTGCCGTCGATCGCCACGAGCTTCCCGCCGTAGACCGCCGTCGTGATGACCTTGCCCGCCTCGAGGTCGGCGGGGATGAAGACGATCGACTCCATGCCGGCACGAGCGGCGTGGGCGGCGACGGAGTTCGCGAGGTTGCCGGTGGATGCGCAGGCCGCGACCTTGAACCCGAGCTCTCGCGCCTTCGTGAGCGCGACCGACACGACGCGGTCCTTGAACGACCCCGTCGGGTTCAGGGTGTCGTTCTTGATCCAGAGCTCGCCGAGGCCGAGCTCGGCCGCGAGGCGATCGGCCCGCACGAGTGGGGTGAAGCCGGCGCCCAGGTTCACCGGGTTCGTCGGGTCGGCCGGCAACAGATCGGCGTAGCGCCAGATCGTCGACGGCCCTGCTGCGATCTTCTCCTTCGAGATCGACGCCTTGATCGCGTCGTAGTCGTACGCGACCTCGAGCGGACCGAAGCAGAACTCGCAGACGTGCAGCGCCTCGACCGGGTAGGTGCGCGAGCACTCCCGACAGCGGAGGGAATCCACGTACGGCACGGCGGCGGCTCCTTTCATCGAACCCGGCGGTGGCACCTGGTCCTCCTGCCACAGAGGACTGGTTGTCGCAGCGTCACAGGGCCGGGTCCCTCAGCTGCTCTGGATGAACAGAGGCAATGGTACGCGAGGATGGCCGTTGTGCTCCACACGGTGTCGGTGGTCATACCGGCGCGGAACGAGGCGTCGACGATCGAGGCGATCGTCCGCCCGCTCGTCGCGCTGGCGCGTGACGGTCGCGGGGCGCAGCTGCACGAGGTGATCGTGGTCGACGACGGGTCGACCGACGACACGGCGGCGGTGGCCGCCGCTGCCGGTGCGATGGTGATCGACGCCACCGACGGCCCCGGCAAGGGCGCCGCGATGTGGAACGGGGTGGCCGAGGCCACGGGGGACATCGTCGTGTTCTGCGACGCAGACCTCGAGGAGTTCGATCCCCGGTTCGTGACTCGTCTGGCCGATGGCCTACGGGCGGCCGGAGACCAGTTCGTGCTCGTCAAGGCCGACTACGAACGGGCGGGTGAAGGTGGGCGAGTCACCGAGCTCGCGGCGCGCCCCGTCCTCCAACTGCTGCACCCGCACCTGGCCCACATCTCGCAGCCTCTCGGCGGCGAGTACGCCGCAACCCGTGCCGCGCTCGAGCAGGTGCCGTTCGTCCGCGGCTACGGCGTGGAGATGGGCCTGCTCATCGACCTGTCGCGACGCTTCGGCGTCGAGGCGGTCGGCCAGGTCGACCTCGGGGTCCGCCGGCACCGCAACCGTCCGCTCAGCGCGCTCGGGCCGCAGGCGAGGGAGGTGCTGTCGGTCGCGCTTGCCCGGGCGGGAGTCGCCGGGATCAGCGTCGAGGAGCTTCCGCCGCTCGCTCATCGCCGGCGGCCTCGCCGTCTGGCGTAGCGCTCGCGGCCGCAGACGACCCTGCGTCGTCGCCCTGGTTCTCGGGGCGCGAGTCGACGTCTTCCACCGGCCCGGGCCCGAGGTCGTCGGCGACCACCGGGCGGCCGAGCACGTAGGTGTGCCACAAGTGGCTGATCAGGATCTTCAGCACCGCTGCGGTCGGAACCGCGAGGAGCAGCCCCGCGAACCCGCCGAGGCTGCCGCCCGCGACGAGAGCGAGGATCACCGCAGCTGGGTGGAGTTGCACAGCCCGCTGCATCACGTAGGGGGTGATGAAGTGGTTGTCGATCTGTTGGACGCCGACCATGATCCCGATCACCAGCAGCGCCTTCACCGGGCTTCCGGTCGTCAGGGCGATCGTCACGCCGGGGACGCCGCCGACCCACGGCCCGATCAGCGGGATGACGTTGAACAACCCGGCGATCATCCCGATGAGGAACCAGAACTTGAGCTGGATGATCCCGAGGCCGATCGAGCAGAGGATGCCGACGATCAGCGCCACCATCAGCTGACCGCGGAAGAAGCCGCCGATGGCGCGGTTGAGGCGGTGCCCGACGATGAGCACCTCGTCGTGCACGGGCTCCGGAATGAGGTCGAGCGCCACTCGCCGCAGGTGGGGGATGTCGACCAGCAGGTAGAAGGCGATGATCGGCCCCAGGATGAGGATCAGCAGGACGTGGAAGATCTCCGCGCCGATCTCCCTCGCCTGCTTCAGCTGCTCCTCGAACGTGCCGCCGGTGTTCGACAGCGCGTCCTCGATGTCTTCACGGGAGAACTCGAAGAAGGTTCCTTCGGAGTCGGCCGCGCGATCGTCGATGAAGTTCTCGACCCTCGTCTGGATCGCCGGCCACTCGTCGGCGAGCTCGTCGATCTGCCCGGCGAGCAGGGGGTACAGGCCGATGCCGGCCATGGCGATGATCGCCAGCACGAGCAGGTACGACAGCCCGGCGCCGGCGGCTCGGGGCAGTCCGCGGTGCTGCAGCAGCGTGACGATCGGGTTCAGGAGGAAGACGATCGCGCCGGCCAGGATCAGCGGCGGGAAGATCACGCGCACCTGCCACACCAGCCAGGCGCCGATGGCGACGACGGCAGCGACGCCCACGACCGCCCACGCGACGGAGCCTGCTCGGCGGAGCCGCTCTGCGTTCACCTCGCGAGACGTTACCGGGCCGTTCCCAGATACCGGGTGACGACCGACTCGACGCATGCGCCCGTCCGCTGCGTCGCTTCGTCCTGGCCGAACTCCTCCACCAACGAGACGATCTCGACGTCACCGTCCGGGAGCTCGATGCCGGGCAGGCAGTCGCCGGCGATCACCACGACGGGCACGCCCAGCTCGATCGAGAGGCTTACGACGCCCCCCACGGCCTTGCCGTTGAACGACTGCTCGTCGAGGTAGCCCTCCCCGGTGACCACGAGATCTGCTTTCTCGATGCGATCGGCCAGCCCGATGGCGTCCGCGACGAGGTCGAAGCCCGGCACCAGCTCGGCGCCGACCGCCGCGAGCCCGCCCGCGAGTCCGCCCGCCGCGCCGGAACCGGGCAGGTCGCGCACGTCGACGCCGTAGGTCTCCTCGTACACCTGCGCGAGCCGCTCGAGGCGGCGCGTGAGCAGTTCCACCTGCTTCGGCGTGGCGCCCTTCTGCGGTGCGAACACGCGGGCCGCGTCGACGAAGGTGGTCGTGACGTCGCACGCGACGCGCAGGTCGACGCCCGAGAGCCGCGCGCGCGGCTCGAGCGCCTCGAGGCAACCCTGCCCGCCATCGGTCGTCGCCGAGCCCCCGACCCCGACGATGACCCGCCGTGCACCAGCGGCAACGGCGGCCATGATCAGCTGCCCCACGCCGGCGGTCGAGGCGCGCAGCGGGTCGTTCCACTCGGCTCCGCCGACGAGATCGAGTCCCGCCGCCCGCGCCATCTCGATGATCGCCGTCGCCGGGCGGAGGGTGTCCTTCATCCGCCACTGCGCCTCGACGACCTCCCCGAGGGGACCGCTGACGCGGGAGGTGCGAACCGTTCCGCCGAGCGCTTCGAGGATTCCCTCGCCTCCGTCCGCCACCGGCGCTTTGTCGCAGCTCCAACCCTTCGCGGCCCGGGCAGCGCGTGCGATGGCGGCGGCCACCTCGGTCGCCGTCGCGGTTCCCCGGTACTTGTCGGGAGCGGCGACAACTCTGGGCACGTGGGTATGTTGCCCGGCTGTGGGGAGGGAGATCGTCGTCGTCTCGAACCGCGGGCCCGTGTCGTTCGACAAGGCCGATGACGGTTCGCTCCTTCCAACGAAGGCCGGAGGCGGGTTGGTGAACGCGCTCGGCCCGGCGGTCGACGGGCTCGGAGCGACGTGGATCGCCGCGGCCATGACCGACGCGGATCGTGAAGCGACCGCAGCCGGTATGACCGAAGCGGAAGGGTTCCACCTCCGCTTGCTGGAGATCGATCCCCGGGCCTATCGGGCGTACTACGACGTCGTCTCGAACTCGACGCTGTGGTACCTGTACCACGGGCTGTTCGACCGCGTTCGCCGCCCGGCGTTCGACCGGCGTTGGCGCGCAGCGTGGGGGCACTACCGCGACGTGAACGCGCAGTTCGCAGCCGCAGTGGCCGACGCCGCGCCACGAGACGCCACCGTGCTCGTGCACGACTACCACCTCGCGCTCCTGGGCCCGCATCTGCGCAAGGAACGACCCGACCTGCGCGCGGTGCACTTCCACCACACGCCGTTCGCGACGCCGTTCGAGATCCGGCTGCTCCCCGACGACGTCGCCGAAGAGCTCCTGACCGGCCTCGCCGGCCACACGGCATGCGGCTTCCACGCGCAGCGGTGGGCCGATGCGTTCGTCGGTGCGTGCGAGGTTGTCGTGGGCGAAGCGCCGAGCGTGTTCGTGTCGCCGGCGACGGCCAACCTCGCCGAGGTGCAAACGGCAGCGCGGTCGGCGCAGTCGGAGGCGGCTCGGGCGCGGCTCCTCGACGCAGTCGGCGGGCGGAAGGTCATCGCCAGGAACGATCGGATCGAGCTGTCGAAGAACATCCTCCGCGGGTTCCTCGCGTTCGACGAGCTGCTCGAGACTCGTCCGGAGTGGCGCGGACAGGTCTGCTTCGTCGCCTACGTCTACCCGTCGCGCCAGACGCTCCCCGACTACCTGGCCTATCGCGCCGAGTGCGAAGGCTTGGCGTCGCGGATCAACGCTCGTTGGGGCGACGAGTCGTGGACGCCGATCCTGCTTTCCACCGAGGACGACTTCCCCGGCGCGATGGCCGCCATGCGCATCGCCGACGTCCTGCTGGTGAATCCCGTGCGCGACGGGCTGAACCTCGTCGCCAAGGAAGCGGTCAGCGTGAACGAGCGCGACTGCGCGCTTGTTCTCAGCCGCGAGTGCGGTGCGTGGGACGAGCTCGGCGAGTGGGCTCTGACCGTCAACCCGTTCGACGTGTCGGCCACCGCGGATGCGCTCGAGCGCGCCCTGACGCTCGACGCCGACGACCGGCGCGAGCGAGCGCAGCGGCTGCGCGAAGCCGCGGCGGCGAGGAACGCGTTCGACTGGTTCGCCGACCTCGTCGCCGAAGCCTGAGCGGCGCGTCGCCGAGTCAGAGCAGCGAGCGGAGGAAGGCGAGCGATCCCTCGGGACCGTCGACCAGGACGTCGGCGCGGGTTATCAGCTCGGCCGGTGCCTCCTCGCTTCGTACGCCGACCCTGATCACGTGGGCGCCGCGGTCGGCCTCGAGCCGGTCGAGCGCGTCGAAGGCGGGCAGGTCGCCGTAGTCGTCACCGAGGAAGCAGGCTGCGTCGAGGCCCTCGATGAGCTCGCTCACCACCGTGCCCTTGTCGATGGCCACCGGCGGACGCAGCTCGTACGACATGCGGGCGTCGTGGAGCGCCAGGCCTGTCGCGTCGGCAGCTCCTTCCGCGAACGATCTCGCCCAACCCGCGTGCTCGGGCGCTTCTCGCACGTGGATCGTCATCGACAGGCCCTTGCGCTCGACGCGCACGCCTTCCGGCGCTCCCGCCTCCGCCCGCTCGACGACGTCGGCGACCACGTCGATCCACTGAAGCGCAGAAGGGTGGATCATCACGTGGCCCCGCTCGAGTCGCTCGAGCCCATACAGACCGGACACGATCATCCCCACGTCGTCCCGCCCCGCAACGCCGAGCCGGTCCCCGAGAAACTCCACCGGACGCCCGCTCACCACCGCGACGCGGCCATAGCGCCGGGCCAGCTCGTGCAGCGTGTCAACCGCACCGTCGATCGCCCGCGCGTCGGCGGGGTTGGGGACGATCGTGGCCAGCGTTCCGTCGAAGTCGGTCACGATCGCCGATGAGCGCGGAGATGTCGTGAACGGCGTCAGGTTGGGCCTCGTCCTGTCGTTCCTCATCGTTTAGCGAAACTACCCATGCGCCCGGTTTCGCCCCTCGACTGAACGGGGTATGTGCCAACCACCGGTTCGTCGGCGTCTCCACGTGCGTGGCTGGCGCTCGAATCCGACGCGCACTCACCTTCGGGAGGACCTCCATGCCAGCAGCGACGCGAGACGCCCTACGTGGACGCGCTGGCGACGAACGGCAGACGCCGACCACCGCCCGCACGCGGCCCTCGAACGCGCACCCGCAGGGCCGCCTGTCGCAGGCCGAGGCCACGCGCCTCTTTCGCGAATACCGCGAGACACGCGACCCCAAGATCCGGGAGCGCCTCGTCGGTGCCCACTTCGGCCTCGCCGCTTCGCTCGCCGCCAGGTTCTCGAGCCGCAACGAGTCCCCTGACGATCTTCACCAGGCGGCGTTGCTCGGCCTCGTGCACGCCATCGACCGCTTCGATCCCGACCGGGGCGTCCAGTTCACCACCTTCGCGTGGGCCACGATCAGCGGCGAGCTGAAGCGCCACTTCCGCGACCGCACGTGGGGCGTGCGGGTGCCCCGCCGCCTCCAGGAGCTCTACCTCAACACCGCCGAAGCGACCGACTCGCTCACCCACGACCTGGGCCGGTCGCCAACGGTCGCGGAGGTCGCGGAGCGGGTGGGCTGCTCCCACGAAGACGTGCTCGAGGCTCTCGAAGCGCGCGCTGCGTATCGCCTTGGCTCGATCGACGCGCCGATCGGCGACGACGAGGCCGACGGCGGGATGCAGCTGCCCGAGTCGGAGGCCGGCTTCGGGCGCGTCGAGCAGCGCGTCGTGCTGGCCGATCTCGTGAACCGGCTCCCCGAACGCGAGCGTCAGATCATCCATCTGCGCTTCAACGAGGAGCTGACCCAGGCGGAGATCGCCGAGCGCGTCGGGGTCAGCCAGATGCACGTGTCGCGGTTGTTGTCGGGCAGCCTGCAGAAGCTCCGGGTCTGGGCAGAGGAGGGAGCACGATGAGCACAGGAGAGCACGCGGAGGAGTTCGAGGAAGCACCTCGCGACGACTCCACGTTCCCCGATCCGATCCCGGGCGAGGGCGACCCGGTCGCGACCGGAACGAAGGGCAGCGGCGAGTGGCCGTCGAGGAACGCGCCGCCGCGCGGGCCTGCACCCGGAACCGTGCCCGAGCGGGCCGAGGAGATCGCAGCGGGGCGACAGGAGAACGTCGCGATCGACACCGAGCTGAAGGACCGCCTCGACGGCAACGAGACCGCAGGAACGTCGACGTTGCCCCCCGGTGAGCGCGACCGGCTCCTGGGCCGGGACGCAACGGACGACAACGCCAGCGACGAACCCGCCGACCCGCGGAGCTAGTGCGTAGCCGCTAGGGCTTCTTCGTCGTCGACGTGGTCGACGACGTGCCCCCGCCTGCTGCGGGCGCCGCTGTGGTCGTCGTGGCGGCTCCGGCGGCCGGTGCGGCGCCGAAGCGGCCGGCGTGGTCGGTGCCGAGGACGACGAGGACGTTCGACGTCTTGAGGTCGGGCACCGGAGGCGGCGTCGGCATCGCCTTCACCAGCTGAACCGGGATGCCGAGCGCAGCGGCGACGGCGTTCGCATCGGCCTGATACTCCGCCGTGAAGTACACCGCCGACTCGTTGCCCTTCGTCGGCGCGTCGATCGGCGACAAGACGTTGAACTTCGCCTCGATCAACTTGTTCCGCGCGCCGCCGGCCGCGCCCTTCACCGTCGATCCGTTGGCGACGAGCACCTTCACCTCGGCCGGGTTCCGTGCTGCCGGAAGCGTGGTCGGCGGAGCGGTCGTGGTCGTCGCCGCGGTGGCGTCGTCGTCGTTGGCGTTCCCGTCGCCCGACCGGCCACTCGACGAACCCGCCGCGACATCGGTGCCCGGCGGCTGGTCGTCGGTCGCGTTGAGCAGGACGATGCCGATCACGAGGGCGACGGCGAGCAGGAGCACGCCGCGTCCCATGGCGGCGCCGGCGGAGCGCCCGAAGGAACCGTCCGCGGCAGCGTGCGTGCCCGGCCTCATGGCGCCCATCCTGTCATCTCGTCCCGAGAAGGGGTGGCATCCCGCCGCAGCGATCGCGGCATCAGACGCCGGGGACGCACGGGCCGCTCGAGACGATAGCGAGACCGTGCAGGTCGCCGGGCCCGAAGGTGGTGACGCCGATCTGACCCTGCGGGTGCATCAGCTGCTCGGGGTCGTCGACGTGATCGAGGCCCACCACGTGGGCGAGCTCGTGGAGCAGGAGCCCGCGAACGTGGTCGATGCCTCGCTTGAACTTCGCGAGGCTCGCCAGATCGGGGCCGTCGAGCGTGATCATCCCGGTGACGTACACCCACCGGTCGCTGAACGCGTCGTGCACGAAGCGGCTGCCGGCACGACCGGACACGGCGCCTCGGAGTCCCTCGTCCTCCAGCTCGTCCGACCACGCGATCAGCAGGGGCGCCCACCGATCGCCGTAGCGCTCGGGTTGGTAGCTCGGGCGCTCCCCGTCGGGCTCCTCGTCGGTGGTCCCTTCGAGCTCGAACCGGAACCCCGTCACGGCCGTCATCGTCGCGAGGGCCTCCTCGACGACGTCGGCCGCACCCTTCGGCATCGTGCGCACGTTGACCACGACCTTGATCGGGCGGCACGGGTCGTACGTGATCGGCTCGTCGCTGCCCGGCTGGGTGGCGACGAACCGGTACCTGCCGCGCTCGGGGGGAGGTGGGGACGGCCGCCCGAGGGGAACCGCCGAGCTGTCGACTCCCGGCGTCGGTCGCGCGGAGGCGGCCTCGACCTCCAGCGCCCGCGGTGCGGCGGATCTGCGGGACGCTGGCGCGTCCGCCGTCTGCTCGCCCTCCACCGTGCTCGCCGCTGCGACAAGTGCCGCGGCGACGACGGCAGTCACGATCGCAACCCGCAGCAGGACAGGGCGTCGGAGCTGCCTGGTGGTGCCGTCTTCCCCCACGCCGTGTTGATCGGCCGGGACGGCGGCGAGTTCAGGGGCTGGAGCCGAGTGTCGGACTCGAACCGACGACCTGCTGTTTACAAGACAGCTGCTCTACCAACTGAGCTAACCCGGCGGGGGACGACGAGCGTCCGAACCGGAATGGTACGACGCTCAGAGTGCCGTGAGCCCCGACTTCTGGGCTTTCGAGATCTGCACGTCGGTGCCGCGAGGCGCGCCGCCGTCGGGGTCGAAGTTGTTCGCGGCGTGCGGCGTCGCCGCGGTCGGAGCTACGCCAGGACGATGACGGGTTCGGGCTGATCCTGCTCCGTGAGGTGACCCTCGAGCTTGCGCTTGATGCGCTGGAGGGCGTTGTCGATCGACTTCACGTGCCGGCCGAGGTGGTCGCCGATCTCCTGGTAGCTCTTGCCCTCGACGTAGAGGCGGAGCACGTCGACCTCCAGCTGGCTGAGCATCTCGGCCATCGACTGGCGCATGGCGGCCATCCGCTCGTTCGACACGATCGTGTCGGCCGGATCCGAGATGTGATGGTCGTCGAGGAGGTCTTCGACCGAACGCTCGCCCGGATCGTCGCTGCCACGCACGCCGCTGATCGACACGTACTGGTTGAGCGGCTGGTGCTTCTGGCGAGTCGCGGTCTTCACCGCCGTGATCACCTGACGGGTGATGCAGAGCTCGGCGAAGGCCCGGAACGACGCCTGACGGTCGGGACGGAAGTCGCGGGCGGCCTTGTAGAGCCCGATCAGGCCTTCCTGCTCGATGTCGTCGGAGTCACCGCCGACGAGGAAGTACCCACGGGCCTTGGCGCGAGCGAAGCGGCGGTACCGCTCGAGGAGCACCTTGACCGCATCCTCGTCACCCCCCTGGAACCGTGCGGCGAGCTCGTCGTCTTCGAGCGACTCGAGGGGCTGGGCGAGGATGCGAAGCGCCATGGTGTGAACGACTCCTGCGTGATTGCGACGAGGTGGTTTCGACTGCGGAAACAACGGGTGTCCCCCAGCAGGACTAGTCCTTTGTAGCTACTCGTTGCAGGAGTGTCAATGGTCACGCCGAAATTGAACACAAGAAACTGCCCGCAGACCCGTTATGGCCTGCGTCAAACGGGGAAGAAGCGGACGTTTCGGCGCTTCGTGTCACCGGGTGACATGCCACCGCACCATCCGGAGTGACTAGTCCGACGTTGTCGTGAGCCGCCGGCGAGCGACCTCGTAGCAGGCGATCGCCGCGGCCGAAGCAACGTTCAGCGACGGCAGCGCACCCTGCTGGGGGATGGACGCCACGACGTCACAACGTTGACGAGCGAGCCGGCTGAGGCCGGTGCCCTCGCTCCCCATGACGAGGGCGACGGGTTCGGTTGCGAGGTCGAGGTCGAAGATCGACGTGTCGCCGTCACCGTCGAGTCCGACGGTCCAGACACGGGCCTTGCTCAGGGCCTGGAGCGCTGCCGGCACGCCTGCCACGAGTGCCATCGGCACGTGCTCGATGGCACCCGCCGCCGCCTTGGTCGCCGCAGGGGTGACGTGCACGGCGCGGTGGCGAGGCAGGACCACACCGGTGACGCCGGCGCCGTCCGCCGACCGGAGGATCGCTCCGAGGTTGCGCGGGTCGGTGACCCCCTCGAGCACGACGAGGAAGGGGTTGACGCCGCGCCGCCGCGCGACCAGGTCTTCGAGGTCGTGCTCCTTCAGTGGGGCAGCGTGGGCGAGCACGCCCTGGGGGGCTCGGCTTCCCGCCTCGGCGTCGAGGCGCCCGCGGCTGACCTCCCGCACCGGCACCCTCGCCTCCCGTGCCAGGTCGAGGATTTCGACGACCAGCGGGTTGTCGCGGTCGGCGATGTCGGTGATCCAAAGATCGCGGGTGCGGCGGGTCCGAGCGGCGAGGAGCTCGCGCACCGCGCGCAGTCCCTCGACCTGATCGCCGCCCAGCCCCTTCTCCCCGGCTGATCTGTGAGCGATTTCTCGACCTGGGGTCGAAGAAGTACTCACAGAACGACGTGAGGGAGGCAGCCGGCGCTGAGGCTGGGGCTGGCGAGGCGGACGAGCCATCAGTCCGAACCTGTCTCCTCGACCAAGGCGACGGCGTAGCACGCGATGCCCTCCCGTCGCCCGAGAGCCCCGAGTCCCTCGGCCCGCTTGGCCTTGACGGTGACCGGAGCACCGACGGCTTCCGTGAGCCGCTCCTGCATCAGCTGGCGGTGGGGAGCGAGCTTCGGCGCCTCCAGGATCACGGAGCAGTCGACGTTGCCGACTCGGTAGCCCGCTTCGGCGACGGAGGCGGCGACGTGGCGGAGCAGCGCGATCGAGTCGGCGTCCTTCCACTGCTGGTCGGTGTCGGGGAAGAACGATCCGATGTCGCCAAGGGCCGCGGCGCCGAGCAACGCGTCGGCGACCGCGTGCGCGATCACGTCGGCGTCGGAGTGACCGGCGAGGCCTGGTCCCTCGAGCGCCACGCCACCGAGCAACAGCGGGCGGTTCGGGTCGTCGCCGAACGGGTGGACGTCGAAGCCCATGCCGACTCTCACGGCCGACTCGCCAAGAGCGAGCGCGCCACGTCGAGGTCGTGGGGATGCGTGATCTTGATGTTGCGCGGATCGCCGTCGACCACGCCGACGACGCCGCCGGTCGCCTCGATGAGCCCTGCGTCGTCCGTCGCCTCGGGCTCGTCCTGGTGGGCCGCACGAAGCGCCGCGGCGCGAAACGCCTGCGGCGTCTGGACCTCCACGAGGGCGTCGCGATCGAGGGTCTCGGCGACTCGGCGCTTCTTGTCGATGCGCTTGATCGTGCTCGCAGGCACCACGCCGGGGATCGCGGCGTCGGCGCCCCGGTCGACCTCGGCGACCACCGCGTCGAACAGCGACACCGGCGCCAGCGGACGTGCTCCGTCGTGGATGACGATCACGTCGGCTTCGTTGGGCACCGCGGCGAGCCCTGCCCTGACCGACTGAGACCGCGTGGCGCCGCCGGGAACGATGGCGTCGACGCCCGGCTCGCGGCGGCTCGCTGCGTCCGGGGGGACCACGAGGACGATCCCCTCGCTCACCGCCCTCGCCGCTTCGAGCGCCCAGTCGAGCACTCGCCGATCGCCGAGCGTCTCGTACTGCTTGAGGCGACCGAACCGTGAACCGCTACCGGCCGCGACGACGATCGTCCAGATGCAGGCGGCCACGAGGTGACGTTACCGATTCAGCCTCGCGACCTACGCGCGCTCCACCTGGCTCACGGACGCGAACAGCATCGTGCCCAGCGCGGTGCGGACGTTGCCGGTGATGCGCACGTCGACCTCCTTGCCGACGAGCCCGGCGGCGTCGCCCACGACGACCATCGTGCCGTCGTCGAGGAAGCCGACGCCCTGACCCGCTTCCTTTCCCTCGCGGGTGATCGGCAGGCGGATGACCTCGCCAGCGACATGCACGGGGCGCAAGCCGTCGGAGAGGCGGGCGAGGTTGAGGCACTTCACACCCTGGAGCTCGGCCACGCGCTGCAACGGCTCGTCGATCGTGACGAGATCGACCTTCAGCCGGCGCGCGAGGGCGACGAGCTTCGCGTCGACCTCGTCGTGCTCCACCACCTCGTCGTCGAGCACATGGATGTCGGCTCCCGGCTGGTTCCGCATCGCATCGAGCAGGTCGAGGCCTCGCCTCCCCTTGCGCCGGCGGACCGGGTCTTGCGCATCGGCGATCGTCTGCACCTCGTCGAGGACGAACCGCGGGACGAGCAGCGCGCCCTTCAGGAAACCGGCACGGGTGACCGCCAGCAGCCGTCCGTCGAGGATCGCGCTGGTGTCGAGGAGGTGGGCCTCGACCTCGCCGTTGCCGTAGGGCGTCGCCCGCACGAGCGGCCGCGTCGACAGCCCGGCCATGGCCAGCAGGTCTTCGTACTTGCGGGACGCGATGCGCCACCCGAGGTACAGGCCGGTCCACACGACGAGGGCGAGCACGGGCCAGCCCCACAGACCAGGCGCCAGGATCGCGATCGGAAGGCCGATCAGCGCTCCAAGGCCGCCGAGGAACGCGGCGCCCACCCCTCCTGCGAGCATCCGACCGGGGTGCAGTTCCTCGACCTTCTCCTCGACGACGCCCATCGCCGAGTTCAGGAGCCGGCCGAGCACACCTCCGGCGACGTAGCCGACGCACGCGCCGAGGGTCGCGCCGACGATCGCGCCGTTGCCGGTGGCCTCGGCGACCGCGTCGCCGCGACCGACTGTGTAACCGGCCGCGGTGGCCAGGAACACTATGAACAGACGGGTGATCTCGACGAACACGACAGGGCGACCTCAGAGAGGACTATCGACCCTGTCCGCCCCTTATTGAGCGCGGGCGCTCACTGAACGGCCGATTCGGGCGTTTTCTCCCGGTACGGCACCACTCCCAGCTACGGAAGCGCTTCGTTCAGCTTCTTCTCGGCCTCTTCCTCGTTCACGCCGATAGCGAACGTCAGCTCCGACACGAGGATCTGCTTGGCCTTCGAGAGCATGCGCTTCTCACCCGCCGAGAGTCCCTTGTCCTTGTCGCGGATCGACAGGTTCCGGACGACCTCGGCCACCTGGTAGATGTCGCCCGACTTCAGCTTCTCGACGTGGTTCTTGTAGCGGCGCGACCAGTTGGTCGGCATGCGGGCTTCCTTCTTCCGAAGGACCGCGAAGACCTCTTCGACTTCCTCGTCGTTGATGACCTCGCGGATGCCCACTTCGTCGCACTTGTTGCACGGGACCATCAGCGTGAGGTCGCCGTAGGCGAGGCGAAGGACCAGGTACTCCTGGGTCTCACCGAAGACCGTCTTCTTCTCCTTGCGCTCGATGATCGCAGCGCCATGATGCGGATAGACGACCTTGTCGCCGACGTCGAACGCCATTGTTCTCCCTGGTAGAAGCCGGGCGGGGCGACAACCAAGGGTACGGCCACCCCTGAAGTTGTGCCAACTGACCAGGTCAAACGGGTGTGGCCCGCACCGCTCAGTAGCATCGGTCACACCTATGGACGGACAGACGATTCTCGAGCTCCTCGCCGGTTCGGAGCTGTTCGAAGGCTTCGGGAGCGACGAGCTCGACGCGCTGTCGAAGGCGTCGGAGGTGCGGACGCTCCGCCGCAACGAGGTCGTCTTCAACGCGAACGACGCAGCCGCGGATCTGTTCGTCGTCCGAGCCGGTCGCATCGCCATCGCCATCAACTCTCCGGACGGACGGGAGTCGGTGATGGCGCTGATGGAGCCGGGCGATCTCTTCGGCGAGATGGGCCTGTTCGTCGACGACTCGACGCGTGTCGCGAGTGCGCGTGCCCTCGAGCCGTCGGAGCTGGTCTCGGTGCCGTATCCGCCCGTCCGCCAGCTGCTCGAAGACCGTCCCCGACTCCTCTGGGGCGTCGTCCGTCTCCTCACCCGCCGGCTCGCGGCGACCGACGCCGCTCTTGCCGATTCGGTGTTCCTCGACGTCACCGGCCGAACGGCGAAGCGACTGCTCGAGCTCGCCGGTGACAACGACGAGTTCGTGTTGCCCGTCACCCAGGAGGAGCTGGCGGGGATGGTCGGCGCGTCGCGGGAGCGGGTGAACAAGGCGCTGGCCCAGTTCATGCGGCTCGGGTGGCTCGAGCAGAGCGAGCGCCGGTACCGGATCACCGACCGCGAGCAGCTCTCCCGGCGTGCCCGCTGAGGAGCGCACCTACCTGATCACCGGCGCCAACACCGGCATCGGTCTGGCGACGGCGAAGGAGCTCGCTCGACGAGGCGGGAGGGTGCTCGTCGGCGCTCGTTCAGCCGAGAAGGGCCGGGCCGCGGTCGACGCGATCGTCCGCGACACCGGCAACGAACGGGTCGATGTGCTCACCGTCGACCTCGGCGACCTCGCCAGCGTGGTCTCCGCCGCTCGCGGGTTCTTCGACAGCGGGCGACCGCTGCACGTGCTGGTGAACAACGCGGGCGTCGGCGGCCAGAAGGGCCGTACCGCGCAGGGCTTCGAGATCCACTTCGGGGTGAACCACCTCGGGCACTTCCTGCTGACGAACCTCCTGCTCGACCGGTTGCGCGAGTCGGCTCGTTCCGCCGGTCGTCCGTCGAGGGTGGTGAACGTCTCGAGCGATGCGCACTACCAGGCCGGCGGCGTGCCGTTCGACGACCTGCGGAGCGAGCCGAGCCTCACGGGCGTCAAGGAGTACGCGGTCTCGAAGCTGTGCAACGTGTTGTTCGCGGAGGAGCTCGCGCGGCGGGTGCCGGCAGACGAGCTCGTGAGCGTGTCGCTCCATCCGGGTGTGATCGCATCCGACATCTGGCGGCGCGTGCCCGGACCGGCGCGCTGGCTCATGAAGCGGTTCATGAAGTCGACCGACGAGGGCGCGGAGACGTCGGTGTTCTGTGCAACGGCTCCGGAGGTCGACACGACGACGGGCGCGTTCTACGACAACTGCCGCGTGAAGGCCGCCAGCCCCGTGGTGACGCCGGAGCTCGGCCGGCTGCTATGGGAGCGATCCGAGGAGTGGACGAAGGAGTTCAGGCCAGGAACTCGATGACGGCGTGCCACGCGTCGGCTGCGTCGTCGGCGCGGTGGGCGGGGCGCGAGGGGTCGTGCACGAACCCGTGGTCGGCGTCGGGGAAGACGCGCGCGCTGACGTGGGCTCCTGACGCCTTCGCCGCCTCGATGTCGTCAGAGGGGGTCCACTGGTCGACGCCGCCGAAGATGGCGAGCACCGGGCAGCACTCCGGCCTCGACAGAGCGTCGAGCGGGTCGTTGCCCGGAGACGACCACTGCTGCGGCGGGCGCACCATCCCGTAGAACGGAACCGCCTTGTCGAAGCGACCCGTGCCTGCGGCGCGGAAGGTGTTCATCCCGCCCTGGCAGAAGCCGAGCACGGCGACCCTGGACACCCCGGTCCGCTCCTGGACGACGTCGGCTGCCGCCTGCAGGTCGTTGATCATCCGCTCGACGTCGAGGCCGCCGTTGAGGCGCGCCGGCAGGTCGGGCGCGATGCCTGCGGCCACCTCGTCCGGATACGGCTCGACAGCGCACACGGCCCAGCCGTGATCGTTCGCGAGGCGCGCGCACATCTCGTCGAACAGCGGGCGCAGCCCGCCGATGTCGGGGGCGATCACCAACCCGCGCAGCGGGTCGCCGCCCGGAGGCAGCGCGAGCTCGGCGGGCGTTCCGGACGGCAGGTCGATGCGAGCCATCCCGAAGGTCTAGTCCGGACCTAGGAACGGGTTCGGACCGAGGGAGCGCAGCGAACGGAGCGAGACAGTCAGCTCAGCTGTACCTGTCGAGGATGGAGGTCTCGGCCAGTCGCGCGAGGCCGTCCTTGATGGCGCGGGCCCGGGCGTCGCCGACGCCTTCGACGTCGTCGAGGTCGTGGGTGGTCGCGCGCAGGATCTTCTGGAGGTTGCCGAAGCGGTTGACGATCCGCTCGATGACCGCCTCCGGAAGACGGGGGACCTTCGACAGCAGGCGGTAGCCCCGCGGCTGGACCGAGGCGTCGATCTCGCTCACGTCGGTCGGCAGGTGGAGCACGGCGGCCACGGTCTTGAGGTCGAGCAGGTCTTCGGTGGTGAGGCTCGACAGCGCTTCCATCGCCTGGTCGAGTCGCCACGACGGCTGGTCGCGCATGTAGTCCTTGATCACGAGACGACGGTCGTCCTCGACGCCTCCCATGAGCTCCTCGAGCTGGAGGAGGACGAGGCGTCCGTCGACGCCGAGCTCGACGATGTAGCCCTCGAGCTCCTCCGCGATCCGGCGGACCATCTCCGCGCGTTGGAGGACGGTGACGACGTCGCGCAGGGTGACGAGGTCTTCGACCTCGAGAGCCGAGAGCGCGCCGCTGACGGTGTCGAGGCGGGCCTTGTAGCGCTCGAGCGTCTGCAGTCCCTGGTTGGCACGGGCGAGCAGTCGGGGGATCGGCTCGAGGACGTGCTTCATGTCCGACCGGTAGACCGCGATGAGGGACAGTTCCTCGGACACCGAGATGACGGGCACGTCGATCGAGCGGGCGACTCTCTCCGCGGTGCGGTGCCGCGTGCCCGTCTCCGAGGTCGGGACGTTCGGGTTGGGGACGAGGTGGACGTTGGCCCGGGCGATGCGGCTCGCATCCTTGGCCAGGATGATCGCTCCGTCCATCTTCGCCAGCTCGCTCAGGCGCTGCGGTGTGAACTCCGCGTCCATGAGGAAGCCACCCGAGCAGATCGAGAGCACCTCGGGGCCGTCGCCGACGACGATGAGCGCGCCCATGCTCGCCTGCAGGATGCGGTCGAGGCCCTCTCGGAGCGGTTGCCCGGGCGCCACGTTTGCCAGAGCGTCCAGAAGGGCGGCGCTCCGGCGGATGAGCACGCGCTCAGTCTATCGGGGCAGGTCAGCGGAGCCCGGCGACCTTCAGCGCGTCGCTCACCGTGCGGACACGATGGAGCTGCAGACCGGGTGGTGCGTCGGGCGCCGAGTGAGCGACGACGGCTTCGGTGAAGCCGAGCCGCGCCGCCTCCGACAGCCGGCGCGCGGTGTGCGCCACCTGGCGGACCTCGCCGCCGAGGCCGACCTCGCCGATCGCGACCAGCCCCTCCGGGAGCGGGAGGTTGCGGACGGCCGATGCGAGCGCGAGCGCCACTGCCAGGTCGGCGCCCGGTTCGGAGACGCGGACGCCACCGACCGCGGACACGTACACCTCGCTGTTGCTGACGCGGATGCCGGCGCGCTGCTCGAGCACCGCAAGCCACAGCGCGAGCCGCGACGGCTCGAGCCCCTGCGCCGACCGCCGGGGCATGGGCACGGTCGTGTGACTCACCAACGCCTGGACCTCGACGAGGAGCGGGCGCTGGCCCTCCATCGTCGGAACGACCGCGGAGCCTGCGATGCCCGCCCGGCGATCACCGAGGAAGAGCCCGCTCGGATCAGGAACTCCCTCGAGCCCGTGCTCCACCATCTCGAACAACCCCAGCTCACCGGTCGCGCCGAAGCGATGCTTCACCGCTCGTAACAGGCGAAGCGCGTGGTGGCGTTCGCCCTCGAACGACAAGACGGTGTCGACGACGTGCTCGAGCACGCGGGGCCCGGCCAACGACCCCTCCTTCGTGACATGGCCGACGAGGATCGCCGCCATTCCTCTCGCCTTGGCGACCTGCACGAGTTGATGGGCGCACTCGCGCACCTGGCCGACCGAACCGGGCGCGGATCCGAGCTCCGGATCGAAGACCGTCTGGATGGAGTCGACGACGAGGAGGTCGGGAGACGACTGCTCGACACCGTCGAGGATCGACGGCAGCGACGTCTCGGCCTGGACCAGGAGACGCGGGTGCAGCGTGCCCAGCCGCTCGGCCCGCAGCCGCACCTGTTGCGCGCTCTCTTCGGCCGAGACCACGAGGGTCTTCGCGCCGCTCGTGGCGAGGGTGCTCGCGACCTGGAGGAGGAGCGTCGACTTGCCGATGCCCGGCTCGCCTCCGAGCAGCGTCACGGAACCTGGCACGAGACCGCCGCCGAGGACCCGATCGAGCTCGCCGATGCCAGTAGGTCGCGCGGCCCACTCGCCCGCGTCGACCTCGAGGAGCGGGACCGGCGTCGAGCCGGCGATCCCCGCGCGCCCTCCGTCGCCGAGGCCTCGGATCACCCTCGGCTGCTCGCGCTCCTCCACGAGCGTGTTCCACGACCCGCACCCGGGGCACCGGCCCGCCCACTGCGGGGAGCCCGCACCGCACTCGGTGCAGCGGTGGATCGTCTTCGCCCGTGCCATCGAGTCGACGATACGAGCGCGGTGGGACAGAAACATCGATGGCGCCGCCTCCACGAAGTGTGACAATCGACGGATGGGCCCCCGCCTCGAGGTGGTGAAAGGCGACATCACGATCGAGACGAGCGACGCGATCGTCAACGCGGCGAACACGTCGCTGCTCGGCGGCGGTGGCGTCGACGGTGCGATCCATCGGGCTGCCGGCATCGAGCTCTACGAGCACTGCAGGACGCTCGGCGGTTGTGAGGTCGGCGACGCGAAGGCGACACCGGGCTTCCGTCTTCCCGCCACGTGGGTGATCCACACGGTAGGACCGCGGTGGCGGGATGGAAGGCAAGGCGAGCCCGAGTTCCTGGCGTCGTGCTACCGCCGCTGTCTCGAGGTGGCGGACGAGGTCGGCGCGCGCTCGGTCTCGTTTCCCAACATCTCGACGGGGCTCTACGGGTATCCGGTCGACGAAGCAGCTCGGGTGGCGGTGGCGACGGTCCGCAACGCGAACACCGACGTTGAGCTCGTCCGCTTCGTGTGCTTCAACGACGACAACCTGCGCGCTACCGATGCCGCGCTGGCTGCGAGCGGTTGAGCGTCCTCGGACGATCGGCTGCGATCCGGCGGCTCGCCGCCCTCGAAGCGATCAGCCCGCTGGGCGACGCTGTCGCCACCGTCGCGATCATCCTGCATCTCCAGGCGCGCGGCGGTACCGGCACGACCGTTGCCGCGGTGATGTTCGCGGAGGCGATCCCCCCGGTGCTGGCGCCGTTCGCCGGAACGCTCGTCGATCGGGTGCGCGACGTGCGGCGCCTGATCGCTTCCGCCGCGGCCGCGCAGGCCGTGGTGGTCGGGCTGATCGCGCTGGCACTCGACGACCTTCGCCTGCCGGCCCTTGCAGCGCTGCTGTTCGTGCGAGCGGCGATCGACACCGTCAGCGCCCCCGCCGTCGCGTCGACGGTCCCCTCCGTCGTCGCCGACGAAGACCTCGAATCGACGAACACGACGATCGCGGCGGTTCGGGAGCTCGGGTCGATCGTGGGGCCTCCGCTCGCCGGGCTGCTCTTCGTCGCGTTCGGCGCCGCGTGGGCCCTCGCGCTCGACGCCGTGACGTTCCTTGCCGTAGTCCCCCTCGTCGTGACGCTGCGCAAGCCGAGCCGCCGTGTCACGGCAGAGGCGGCCACGTGGCGGGCCGACGTCGCCGACGGGCTCCGGCTGGTGTGGCGGACGCCGGCGCTGCGGGCCGTCGCGGTCGGGTTCTGGATCACGGTCTTCGTGACCGCGCCGGACGACCTCGTGCTGCCGTTCCTCGGTCGCGACACGTTCGACGCGCGGCCCGTCGAGATCGGGTTGTTGCTCGCAGGCGCGTCGCTCGGTCTCGTCGTCGCCGCGCCGTTCGTGTCGGCGATCGCTCGGCGGCTGTCGACACCGGTCGCTGCGATCGTCGCCGGCGGCGTGGTGCTCGCGACCGGCAACCTCCTCACCGCGGTCGCGCCGGCGATCGCCGTCGCGTTCGGGACGCAGGTGATGCGGGGCGCAGGCGTCGCGCTGTACGACGCAGCCGGCGTTCGCACGTTCCTCCAACGATCGACGCCGCCCCACCTGCTCGGGCGCGCTCTCGCGAACGTCTACGGCGGCGTGGGTGTCGCCGCTGCGCTCGGTTACGTCGTCGGCGGTCCGGTGCTCGACGCCACCTCGCCGCGGGTGGCGTTCGGAATCATCGGCGCCGGCGGCTTCGCGGGGGTCGCCAGCACCGTTCTTCTACTCAGGCGGTCGCGGGCTTCGCGGAGCTGACCCGGCGCGCCGCGCCCCGCCCGCTCGAGGGACCTCCGCCTCGCGGCGCGAGCTTCCCGGCCGCGATCACGAACGAGAGCAGCCACACCGCGGCGGCGAGGGCGAGCAGTCCGTGCACGACCGGGGCGAGCCACGTGATGCCCTCGTAGGTCTCCCGGAGCAGGTACGTCTTCTCCGACTCGAACGCACCGCTGCGATCGACGGCGGGGATCTCCTCCTCGTCGATGTCGACGTCCTTCGGCAGGAATACCGGCATCGCCATCATCTCCCCGCCACGGTGGAGGCGGACGAGCGACTTCCAGAAGCCGGTGATCGGCACCGGCTTCTCGGTACGCCACACACCGGGCGTGTCCGTCTCCTCGAGGTTGCTCAGCACGAGCCCGCCGCCCTGCCACGCGGTGGCCTGGAACCAGCGGGCCTCGTCCGCCGCGTCGGGAGGCGTGAGCGTGACCTCGACGTTCGCCTCGTCACCGCTGGCGGTCGGGATGACCCGCATCGACGCCTCGACCTCGCCGACCTTGCGGGGCAGCGGCAGGACAATCACGGCGACCACGGCGACAAGCGCGACCCCGAGAGCCCACACCGGCACACCCGGCGTCGCCGTGTCGCGGGCGACCGCACGGGCGAAGGCGGTGCCGGCCACCGCAGCACCGAGGGCGCCGATCACCGACAGGATGACCGCGTCGGGCAGGAGGTTCGCCGTCCACGGCTGGTAGGCGTCCGCGTTCCACGCCCACTCCCCCGCGAGGCCGAGGGTGCCGACCGCCAAGCCGCTCACCAACGCGAAACGCAGTCGGTTCGTCGTGCCCACGATGAAGGCCACGAGCTCCACGCACACCGCCGAGGCGACGAAGATCGCGGGCGCCCGGGTGTCGACCGGGCCCTCCCCCTCGCCGCCGATGACGTTCGACTGCATGAGGAACGTGACGAAGACGGTGCCGACGGTCCACCAGCGGCCGTGCACGAGGCGCATCGCGACGAGCGCGAAGGCGGCGGCTATCGACACGAGGATCGGGTGGAAGATCTGCTGGAACTGCGGGACGCCGAAGTCGAACTCACCGAGCGGCGCGCTCAGCCCGAGGAGCGTGAGGACCGAAGCGACGACGTGCACGCCACGCGCCCAGCGAGAGTCCGTCGGCTTCACGCCCGCTTCACCGAGCACGAGCCATGCGGCCGCGCCGGTGAACGTCGCGCCGAGGATCATCAGCATGTGGGTCGGGCTCCACATCGTGACGTCGACCCCGTAGGCCTTGTGCCACACCTCGTCGAGGGGGAAGCCGAGCACTGCGCCGGTGCCGAGCGCGGCGAGAGGCAACGCTGAGGCAGGGATCCGCAACGCGCCGAGGCGGAACGGCGTGTCGACCTTCGTAGCCGTCGCCGTCCAGATGGCGATGGGCGCGGCCAGGAAGATGAACTGGAGCCCGAGGAAGATCGCCGTGTGGGGCGCGGTGAAGAGCGTCTCGTCGCGGCCGAGCGCGACGTGCCAGGCGACGTCGCTGTAGAAGCCCTGCCCTGCGACGAGCAGCCCGTAGAGAGCCATGCCGATAGTGGCCGCAGCCCAACCGGGGATGCCGGTGAGCCGTTCGAGGTTGTCGGGAATGCGACGGACGAGCGGCGAGTCGCGTCGCACCGTCAACAGCGCTAGGAGGATCACGCCGAACACGACGAGCAGCACGACCACCGGTCGCCAGCTCGCAAGCGCGCTTCCTCCGGCCGTCTGCCCCAGCAGCATGGTCACGTAGTGGTCTCCTCGGATCGGTTGGCGGCGGCGCCGAGTCCCATCGACGAAAGGCCGCCCCACAACAGGTCGGTGACGTAGGCGACGAGCCTCGCCCGCGGCATCGTCGGGTTCTCGAGCCACCAGTCGCCCGCCGAGTGGACGAGGCCGACGATGCCGTGGGCGAGGACCTCGGCTCCTCCGGAGTCGGCGCCCACTGCTCGGAGCTGCTCGCCCAGCACGAGAGCGATCGCCTGACCCACCTGTCGGAGGAAGCCGCCGAGGGCTTCGGCCGCGCCGGGCTGCTCGCGGACGGCGCGGTGGACGAGCAGCCGGTAGACGTCGGGATCGCTCTCGAGGAACCGGACGAACGCGTCGACCGTGGACTCGACGGTGCTGCGTGGATCAGCGGTCGTGTCGGCCGACTGCGCGAGCGCTGCTTGCAGCTCGCCCATCAGATCGGCGGTGAAGCGGGCCGCGAGCGCCGCGACGAGCCCGTCTCGATCGCCGAAGTGACGGTAGAGGATCGGCTTCGTGACGCCGGCTTCCGCGGCGAGCTCGTTCATCGACGCGCTGGGACCGAGACGGCGGATCGCGATCAGCGCGGCGTCGAGGAGCTCCTCGCGACGGGCGTTGCGGCGGTCGGCCGCGCCCGGCGGCGCGGCGTCGACGTGCTCGTCATCGGGGTCGACCACGCTCTTCGAACGGTCGCGCCGGGCCCGCTCGAACTTCGCCTGCGGCGACGTGCGCTCGCTCGAGCGGGTGCGGTTGTTGCGGGACCCCCCTCGCGGCACGTTACTCAGGGTAACGTTACGCCCGGTAACGCGTCAACGTGACAAACGGCGCACCAGCAGGACGGCGCCGAGGGCGAGGGCCGCGACGACGGAGACGACCAGGAGCGCGATGTTCCGCACGTTCCACCGGGCGGCGTCGGCGGCGAGATCGACCCTCTCGCCGAGCTTCGGCGCCCACACCGCTCCGTTGTCGGTCTCCGTCGGTGCGTTCGACTCGACATCGCCGGGAAGGCGCACGGCCACCTGCAGGCCGAAGATGCGGTCGAAGCTGGCGCCGAGCTGGCGCTCCAGCTGCTCGACGGGCACGCCCAGCGGCTGGCCGTCGAGCGTCTCCTGGAGGCGGGCGTCGCTGAACGCCTCGGCGCCGCGAGCCAGGTCGACGGTTCCGCGGAAGCTGGTTTCGGTGCGGAAGAACGACCGCTTCTGGGTGACCACGAAGTCTCTGAGCGGCGCCTCGCTGCCGGTGTCACTGTTGTCGGCGCCGAGCTGGGCGAGGATGCGCTCGGCTTCCCTGGTCGTCTCGAACCTGTGGCGGACCACGTGGGTGACGCTGCCGTCCTTCGCCGTCTCCGGCTCATCGACCGTCCATCCCGCGGCTTCGAGATCTTCGGTGCGCAGCGTCGCGCCGGCAGCCTCCACCCGCTTCGCCGCGTCCTCGTCGAGCACCGCGGTGACTCGCACCTCGCCCGATCCGTCAGCCCTCGCGTTCACGCCGACCGACACGTCGACCTTGCACGCGCCGAACACGACGAGCGCCAGCGCGGCGGCGACGACCCGGCGCACTAGGTGGTGTGGACGATCAGCAGCGCACAGGGCGCGTGGTGGCTCACCTTGTTCGGCACGGAGCCCACGAGGAACCGGCTGGCGCCGACCATCCCCTTGTTGCCGACGACGAGGAGGTCGTAGCCGTCGGCCGCCTCGTCGACCAGCGCCGTCGCCGCGTCACCGTCGAGCGTCTTCGTGTGGATCGGGACACCCTTGCTGCTGTGGCGCGCGGCCGCTTCCTCGACGATGTTCTCGGCCCGCTCCGTCAACCCGGCCGAAGCGATCGTCACCGTCGCGCCGACCGCCTTGGCCAGCTCCACCGCGCGCTCCACCGCGCGTGCCGCCGTCTCCGACCCATCCGTCCCCACCAGGATGCGGCTGTACACGGCGCCCGAGGCTAGCGGCGCCGCGCCTCGCGCTTCGGTGCACGATCACCCGGAGCTGTTCCGGGCAATCGCGCACCGAACTACTTCTTCTTGCCGCCACCTCTCGGCGCTGG
Organism: Acidimicrobiales bacterium; assembly: GCA_035540495.1. Classification (GTDB taxonomy): domain Bacteria; phylum Actinomycetota; class Acidimicrobiia; order Acidimicrobiales; family CADCTF01; genus DASVEG01. The sequence continues at coordinate 33,229 of DATLGL010000050.1, read as the reverse complement.
CGCTGTGGGCTCCGTTTGCACCACCGGGCACGTCGTGAGGCAGAGGAGGTGGTTGTTCGCCGTCTTCGAGTTCGTGACGATGCCCTTGGTCGTCGCGTCGCTGAGGGCACCCGCGACCTGTGCAGGGGCGCTCTCGGGGTTCCCTTGAAGGTGCAGTGCAGCCACACCGGCGACGTGCGGCGCAGCCATCGACGTGCCGCTGATCGTGTTCGTTGCCGTGTCGGTGGTGTGCCACGCGGACGTGATGCTGCGCCCCGGTGCGAACCAGTCGACGCAACTGCCGTAGTTCGAGAACGACGTCTTCGCGTCGCTCGAGTCGGTCGCTCCGATCGTGAGCGCCTCTGGAACTCGCGCCGGCGAGTAGTTGCACGCGTCCTGAGCGATCCCCGCCATGTTTCCGTTGCCGGCTGCGACCACCGTCGTGACCCCCGCTGCTATCAGGCGCTTGACGGCATCATCGACCGCGTTGCTCCCACCGCCGCTCAGGCTCATGTTGGCCACTGCGGGCTTGGCGTGGTTCTCAGCAACCCAGTCGATGCCTGCGATCACTCCAGACCAGGTGCCCGAGCCGCCGCAGTCGAGGACCCGCACCGCTACGAGACCGACACCCTTAGCGACGCCATAGGTCGTACCGCCGACAGTGCCAGCGACATGGGTGCCGTGACCGTTGCAGTCCTCTGCGTTGCCGTCCTTGGTTACGGCGTCGTAGCCAGTGACCGCGCGCCCACCGAAGTCGGAGTGCGAGTAGCGGATTCCGGTGTCGAGGATGTAGGCGGTCACGCCGATACCCGTTGCGCTGTAGGTGTACGTCGTCGACAGTGGGAGCGCCCTTTGGTCGGTGCGGTCGAGGCCCCAGGTCGCGTTCGGCTGCGTCGTCGCAGAAGTACGTGCGACACCGTCGGCCTCGACGTAGGCGACACGCGGGTCGGAGCGGAGGGCGCCGAGCTCGCGTCCGCTGATGCGGGCGGAGTAGCCCTTGAGCGCGTGTTCGTAGACGAAGCCGATCTCGGCTCGGTGGTTGCGACGGTGCTCATCCGCCACACCACGGGCGCTCGACACCGAGTCCCGCAGGACGACGATGTAGTCGCCCGACTCGGGCTGCGACGCACCCGCCGTCGACCCACCGACGGCGAACGACGCGGCGGCCAGCGCTGCGGCAACGAACGGAACGATCCAACGACGCATGTGCACTCCCCGTAGACCTCGTCCGCCCCAGCGAACCGGACAAAGCGTGATGGTACGGACAGCAGCCGCTAGCGCGCCGGACTGTTCCTCCAAATGAGCAGCCCGCACTAGTTCGCCGTGACGCGAAACGGCCCGCCTCCGAGGAGGCGGGCCGCTTGCAAACCGGTGAGCCGGTCGTCAGTCGCCGGGGGTTCCGGCCAGCTCCATGGGAGGAGGCTCGGTGATGCCGGCGACAGCCCGGAAGACCACCTGGCGCTCCTCGAGCTCGCCCTCCACGTCGACGATGATCGTGTCGCCGACCGTGAAGTTCTTGTAGAGGATCTGCTCCGACAGCGGGTCTTCGATGTAGCGCTGGATCGCCCGGCGGAGCGGACGAGCGCCGTACTGCGGGTCGTAGCCCTTGTCGGCCAGGAAGTACTTGACGTCCTGGGTGAGCTCGAGGCCGTATCCCTGAGCCTGCAGCTGCTCCCGGACCCGGCGGATCTGGAAGTCGACGATGTCGATGATCTCCTGCTTGGTGAGCTCGTGGAAGACGATGATCTCGTCGATGCGGTTGAGGAACTCGGGACGGAAGTGCTGCTTGAGCGCCTCGCCCACCTTCTCCTTCATCCGCTCGTAGCTCACCTCGCTGTCGGCCTTGACGAAGCCGACCGACGCCTTGCGCAGATCGGCGGTGCCGAGGTTCGACGTCATGATCAGCACGGTGTTCTTGAAGTCGACCGTGCGGCCCTGGGAGTCGGTCAGGCGACCGTCTTCCAGGATCTGCAGGAGCGTGTTGAACACGTCGGGGTGGGCCTTCTCGATCTCGTCGAAGAGGACGATCGAGAACGGCTTGCGCCGGACGGCCTCGGTGAGCTGGCCGCCCTCCTCGTAACCGACGTAGCCGGGGGGCGAGCCGACGAGGCGCGACACCGTGTGCTTCTCCATGTACTCCGACATGTCGAGGCGGATGAGCGACGACTCGTCGGCGAACAGGAACTCCGCGAGCGTGCGGGCGAGCTCGGTCTTACCGACACCCGAGGGGCCGAGGAAGATGAACGAGCCCGCAGGCCGCTTCGGATCCTTGAGGCCGGCACGGGTGCGGCGGATCGACCGGGACAGCGCCTTGATGGCGTCTTCCTGACCGATGACCCGCTGGTGCAGCTCGTCTTCCATCCGGAGGAGCTTCGCCGTCTCCTCTTCGGTGAGCTGGTACACGGGGATGCCCGTCCACATCGAGAGGACCTCGGCGATGACCTCTTCGTCGACGACGTCGAACAGGTCGCCACCCTCCGCCCGGAGCTTCGCCTCGAGCTGCGCCTTCTGCTCGAGCAGCTGCTTCTCACGAGCCCGATGACGCTCGGCCTCGTCGAAGCTCGACTTGTCGAGCGCCGACTCCTTCTCGCGGCGGACGGACCCGATCTGCTCCTCGAGCGCCTTGTACTCCGGCGGCGTGTTCATCCGCCGGATGCGCAGCTTCGAGCCCGCCTCGTCGATGAGGTCGATGGCCTTGTCGGGGAGGAAGCGGTCGGCGATGTAGCGGTCGGCCATGTTCGCCGCCGCGACCAGCGCCTGGTCGGTGATGGTCACCTGGTGGTGCGACTCGTAGCGGTCGCGCAGGCCCTTGAGGATCTCGATCGTGTGGGCGACTGTCGGCTCCTCGACCTTGATCGGGGCGAAGCGCCGCTCGAGCGCCGCATCCTTCTCGAGGTGCTTGCGGTACTCGTCGAGCGTCGTGGCGCCGACCGTCTGCAGCTCGCCGCGAGCGAGCATCGGCTTGAGGATGCTGGCGGCGTCGATCGCGCCCTCGGCGGCACCTGCGCCGACGAGCGTGTGCAGCTCGTCGATGAACAGGATGATGTCGCCGCGGGTGCGGATCTCCTTCAGCACCTTCTTCAGGCGCTCCTCGAAGTCGCCGCGGTAGCGGGAGCCCGCCACCAGCGCGCCGAGGTCGAGGGTGTAGAGCTGCTTGCCCTTGAGCGTCTCCGGCACGTCGTTGCTGACGATGCGCTGGGCGAGACCCTCGACGATCGCCGTCTTGCCGACGCCGGGCTCGCCGATGAGGACCGGGTTGTTCTTCGTGCGGCGGGAGAGCACCTGCATGACGCGGAGGATCTCGTTCTCGCGGCCGATGACCGGGTCGAGCTTCTTCTCGCGTGCCTGCTGGGTGAGGTTGCGGCCGAACTGGTCGAGCACGAGCGAACCCGACGCGGCCTCGCCCTGACCGGCCTGCGCGCCCGGGGCGGCCCCGGCGGGACCACCCTCCTTGCCCGCGCCGCCGTAGCCCGACAGCAGCTGGATCACCTGCTGGCGCACGCGGCTCAGGTCGGCACCGAGCGACACGAGCACCTGAGCGGCCACGCCCTCGCCCTCACGGATGAGGCCGAGGAGCAGGTGCTCGGTGCCGATGTAGTTGTGGCCGAGCTGCAGGGCCTCGCGCAGCGACAGCTCGAGGACCTTCTTCGCTCGAGGCGTGAACGGCGGGGCGCCGCTGGCCGCGGTGCCGGCTGGGCCGATCGTCTCCTCGACCTTCTCGCGGACGGCCTCGAGGGAGATGCCGAGAGACTCGAGCGCCTTGGCCGCTACCCCCTCGCCCTCGTGGATGAGGCCGAGCAGGATGTGCTCGGTCCCCAGGAAGTTGTGGTTGAGCAGGCGCGCCTCCTCCTGGGCCAAGACCAGGACTCGACGGGCTCTGTCGGTAAACCGTTCGAACAAGTGACCGCCTCCTAGAGCGGTGGGATGTAGCGAAGTCTACTTAGGAAGGGAGACAACAACCCGGGCGGGTTCCGTGTTCCCTCGCAGCGGTGCTCCTCTGGTTTATCGGTTGGCTCTACCCGTCCCCTAGCGTGTTGAGGGGATGGATGTTGCCGCCCTCCTCGGAGTACCCGAGATCGCCGCCGAGATGGGGCGGGTCGAAGACGCGCTGCGCGACTCGGTCGCGACCGTCGACCCGTTCCTGACCGAGGTCGCCGGCCACCTCGTGTCGGCCGGGGGCAAGCGCATCCGCCCCGCCTTGACGATGGCGGCCGCGCTCGCAGCGGGGTCGACCGTCACCGACGACGTGATCATGGGTGGAGTCGCCGTCGAGCTCGTCCACATCGGCTCGCTGTACCACGACGACGTCATGGACGAGGCCGACAGCCGCCGCGGCGTCGAGAGCGTCAACCACCGCTGGGGGAACCTGATCGCGATCCTCGCGGGCGACTTCCTCCTGGCGAAGGCGTCCGAGATCGCGGCATCCCTCGGCACCGACGTCGCTGCCCTGCTGGCCCGGACGATCGGGCGCCTCTGCGAGGGCCAGGTCGGCGAGTTGCAAACCGCGTTCAACGTGAACCGATCGGAAGAGGCGTACCTCGCGTCGATCAGCGGGAAGACGGCCTCGCTCACGTCGGCCGCCTGTCGCATCGGCGGGCTCGTCGCTCGTCGTCCGGCCGAGGAGACCGAGGCGCTCACCGAGTTCGGCGAGTCGTTCGGGATGGCCTTCCAGATCCGCGACGACATCCTCGACGTGGTCGGCGACGAGCAGTCGCTCGGCAAGCCCGCCGGGCAGGACCTCGTCGAGGGGACGTACTCGCTGCCCATCATCCGCGCACTGGCGGACCCGGCGGTCGCCGACGACCTCAAGCCGCTGCTCGGGTCGCCCCTCAACGGCGCCGAGCGCGACCGGGCCCGCGACGTCGTTCGTTCGTCGCGAGGTGTCGGCGAGGCGATGACCGTCGCTCGTGAGTACGCCGCTCGCGCCGCCGAGTCACTCGAGCCGCTCCGCCACAACCCCGCAGCCGAAGGGCTCATGGCCGCGACGTACCGGCTGCTCGACCAGCTGTAACACTTCCTCGCTCCTGGTCGCTTCGCTCCCCTCCCGCTCGCGGGCGGCTGCTCGCTGGCGCTCCCGACGCCGCCGCGCCAACTCGTCATCCTGTTTCCTCGATGCTGCTGCGTGAACAAGAGTGCGCCCATGCAACGGAGCGTGTTGCAGGGGCTGGGGGTGTTCCGGTGGGCGGCGTGGATGTGGGTCGCGCTGGTGGTCGCGTTCTCGCCGGCCGACATGGTGCGCGAGTGGCTGGCAGCGCTGCTGCTCGTCGTCAGCTTCGCCTTCACGTTCGTGTGGTGGCGGTGGCGGCACCAGCCGGAGCGCGTCCTCCACCCGACGATGGTCGCCGTCGAGCTCGTGATCGGCGCATCGATGCTCGCCCTCGACGGACTGGTGCGGCCGGAGGGCGAGGTCTTCATCAGCGGCCAGTCGCTCGCGAGCGTGTGGCCGCTCACGGGGCTCATCAGCGCGTCGATCGTCCTCGGCCCGGCCGCCGGAGCGGTTGCAGGGGTCGGCCTCGGTGGGTGCCGCTACCTCAGCACCGTCCTGAACGACGTCACCGACTACGGCGACGGCCGCGTCCTCAGCATGATGAGCACCGCGGTGATGTACGCCATGGCCGGCGCTGCCTTCGGTTACGTCTACCGGCTCCTGCAGCAGGCACGCGAGGAAGTCGCCGCCGCGGCAGCTCGTGAGGAGATCGCGCGAACGCTCCACGACGGCGTCCTGCAGACGCTCGCCCTCGTCGAGCGACGTGCGACCGACCCGGCGCTGTCGCGACTCGCCCGCGAGCAGGAGCGCGACCTCAGGAACTACCTCTTCGGCGATCAGCAGGCGACCGGTGAGGACCTCGGTGCCGCCCTGCGCCGTTGCGCAGGCCGGTTCGAGGAGACCTTCGGCGGCAGGGTGCAGGTGCTGGTGCCGGACGACCTCCCGCGGCTGCCGGAGACGCTCGTGCACGCGCTGAGCGGCGCCGTCGGCGAAGCGCTCACGAACGCCGGAAAGCACGGCGAAGCCGAGCGGGTGGTGGTGTTCGTCGACGTCGACGGCGAGGTGTTCTGTTCGGTGAAGGACGACGGCCGTGGCTTCGATCCGTCGACCACGGTTGAAGGCGTCGGCCTCTCACGCTCGATCCGAGGACGGATGGCAGACGTCGACGGAACCGTCGCTGTGGTCAGCGCGCCGGGCGAAGGGACGGAGGTCAGCCTGCGCGTGCCGCTGCCAGCTCGACGCTGAGCGCGCGCTCGACCCACGGCCGCGCCTCGTCGGCGCGGGCCGGCCGCGCGAAGTAGTAGCCCTGCGCACCCTCGATGCCGAGCCGGCGGAGCTCGTCGACCTGCAAGCCCGTCTCGACACCCTCGGCCACCACCCCGAGCCCGAGCGCGTTCCCGAGCGCGACGATCGCCGCGAGCACCGCGCCTTCCTCGGGCTCCGAGCCGAGGTGCTCGACGAACGAGCGGTCGATCTTCAAGATGTCGACGGGGAAGCGCCGCAGGTACGCGAGCGACGAGTAGCCCGTGCCGAAGTCGTCGATCGCGAGCCGCACGCCGAGATCCTTGAGATCGCGCAGCGTGCGGATGCCGTGGTCGACGTCGTCGAGCAGCATCGACTCGGTGACCTCCAGCGACAGCGCGGCCGGCTCGAGACCGGTCGCGTCGAGCGTCTCAGCCACGACCCCGACGAAGGCCTCGTCCGCGAACTGGCGCATCGACACGTTCACGGCTACGCCGATGCCGGCGAGGAGGGGGCTGATGCGGCGCCAGTGGGCGACCTGCTCGCACGCCTCGCGGAGGACCCACCCGCCGATCGGCACGATCAGCCCGGTCTCCTCCGCGACGGGGATGAAGTCCGCGGGAGAGATGAGCCGGCCCGCGTGCTCCCATCGCACCAGCGCCTCGAGGCTCTGCGGCCGTCCGTCGGAGAGGTCGACCACCGGCTGGTAGACGATGCGGAACTCCTCGCGCATGATCGCCTGCCGCAACGCGTGCTCGAGGTCGAGCCGGGCGCGAACCGCCGAGCGGAGGCTGCCGCCGAACACCTCGATGCGATCGCTGCCGCGCTCCTTCGCGCGATACATCGCCATGTCGGCGTCGCGCAGCAGCTGGTCGGCGGTGAGGTCGGCGTCGCCGGTCTGCGCGATGCCGATGCTCGCGGTGACGATCACGTCTCGGCCCGGAAGTGCGATCGGCGACGACACCTCGTGGCTGATGCGGTCGGCGAGACCGATGGCGTCCACCTCGCCGTGCAGACCGGAGCAGACGACGACGAACTCGTCGCCGGCGAGACGCGCGACGAGATCGACCGGCCGCACCGCGCTGCGCAGGCGTCGAGCGACCGCGACCAGCACACGGTCGCCGATGTCGTGGCCGAGCGAGTCGTTGACCGCCTTGAACCGGTCGAGGTCGATGAACAGGACGGCGATGCCGTCGTCGCCCCGCCGTGCGCTCAGCACCTCTTCGAGGTGCTCGAAGAGGATCGACCGGTTCGGCAGCCCGGTGAGCGGATCGTGCGTCGCGGAGTGCAACGCGTCGCGCAGCGTCGAGTGCAGCGCGTCGACGGTGCGGGCGTCGTTGAGCGCCAGGCTGGCGTGCTCGGCGAACGCGAGCAGCGCCTCCTGCTCCGCCTGGCTGTAACGGCGGTTCCGCGCGTACGTGGCGACGGTGAGACTGCCGACGACGCGCCGCCCCTCGATGACCGGAGCGGCCATCGCCGCGCCGAGGCCGGTCTTCTGGAACGCCGGAAGGGCGAACTCGGTGCGGGAGTAGTCGTCCGCGACGACCAGCCGTTCTTCGAGCACGGCACGTCCGCCGACGCCCTCCGACAGCTTCTGGCGCGCGATCGCCGCCCGCACGTCGTCGGGAACGCCCACGTCCGCGACCAGCACGAGACGGTCCGGATCGTCGGGATCGACGAGACGCAGTCCGACGACCTCGTCGCCGGTCAGCGCGGCGGCACCCTCGCAGATCGCCTGCAGCACCTCCTGGAGAGGCGCGCGGTGGACGATCGAGCGCTGGATCCTCGCGAGGCGCTCGAGCAGCGCCTGACGCTCCTGCAGCGACTCCCGAAGCGCCCGCTCCTCCTCCAGCGCCGACACGAGCCCGAGCGTGAGGCTCAGCGCTCGGCCCATGCTGCGCAGCAGCACCACGTCCTTGCGGGTGAACGGCTCGGCGGGTCGAGCGACGAGGAGCACGGCGTGAGGCCGAGCCGCGACGCGGGCGACGAGCGCGTGGCACTCGCCGATGCCGGGGATCTCGAGCGAGTGCGCGGCGTCGACGCCCTCGAGCAGCGCCGGGAGCCCGTCCACCGGCACCACGTCGGGTACGCCGCAGCTCTCGACGACGCCGTCGCGATCGACGATCGCTGCGACCGCTCCTACGAACGACGCAGCCGCACGTTCGACGGCGACACGCATCGCGTCGCGTTCGCTGCGAGCCGCCGAGACGTTGGTGATGAACTCCGACAGGTTCACCCAACGCGCGGAGCGATCAGCGGCACGGGCGAGGTCGTCGACGTCACCTGACCCGGGGGCCAGAGGTACCGCCGCCGCGTCCATACGCCGCCATTGTCGGTGCACCCGTTCGCCACGGGAAGGGTGGTTTACGGAACCGTCAGATCGGTCTAGCCCGCAGGTCGCGCGAGGTACGGTCGCGCGGTGGCCGCCCTGATCCGTGTCGTGCTCGCCGACGACCATCCGATCTGGCGTGATGGGCTTCGCGCCGACCTCAGTGACGGCTTCTGGATCGTCGGCGAAGCCGGCACCGCGGCCGAGGCGATCGACGTCATCCGCTCGACGAAGCCCGACCTCGTGGTGTGCGACCTCAACATGCCGGACGGCGGCGGGATCAAGGTCGCGAAGACGTGCGGCGAGGAGACGCGCATCGTGATGCTCACCGTGTCGGAGCAAGAGCGCGACCTGCTCGACGCCGTCGCTGCCGGCGCGATCGGCTACCTCGTGAAGTCGACGCCGCCGGACGAGCTCCGCCGGGCGCTGGTGAAGGCCGCCGCTGGTGAGCCGGTGTTCTCGCCGGCTCTCGCCGCGCTCGTGCTCGGAGAGTTCCGCCGGATGTCGAAGCAGGCGACCGGTTCGAACCCGCTGAGCGAACGCGAACGCGAGGTTCTCCAGCTCGTCGCCCGCGGACACACGTACAAGCAGATCGGCGCCGAGCTGTTCATCGCCGAGAAGACGGTCGAGAACCACGTCCGCCACATCCTCGGCAAGCTCCACCTCAGCCGGAAGCAGGAGCTCATCCGCTACGCCCTCGACCACGGGATCGAGTAGCGGATCTCGCTCAGGGAGCGATCGCCTCCGCCCGGTCGTCGTCGGGAGCAGGCACCAGGTACCGCTGGATCCGGGCGCCGGTGCCGCCGAGGCCGGCGACCGCGATGCGATCGAAGGCGACGAGCCTCCGCTCGCTGCGGGAGAAGTGGAGCACGGTCGCTGTGAGCGGTACGGGCGTGTCACCTTCGAGCCCTCGCAGCCCTGCGCCACCCGTCGACCCTTCGACCAACAACAGCGTCCCGTCCATGTCTCTTGACGACTGCTTGTGCATGTGGCCCGCGAGTACGAGAGGCACCGCCCGGCTGCCCAGCCGTTCGGCAGTCCGCGGGTCGTGCACGAGCACGATGTCCACGGGCGCAGCGCGGTCGACTCGGCGCGCGACCTCCGGGGCGAACGCGGTCGCCTGCGCACGCTCCTCTTCGATCGTCACGTCCTCGCTCTTGTCGGGAGTGAAGCGAGGGTCTCCGATGCCCCAGATGCGCAGGCCCGCGACCTCCGTCGTGTTGTCGTCGAGGACGATCGCGTTCGGCTGTGACCCCACCGCTGCCGCGGTGGCGCCGGAGTCGTGGTTGCCCCGAACGAACACGTAGGGCACGCCGAGGGAGCCGATGGGTTCGACGTAGCGTCCCTCGACGGTGGTGCCCCAGTCGTTGATGTCGCCGGTGTCGACGACGGCGTCGACCTTGAACTGCCGCACGAGCTCCCGGATCAGCGTGAACGCACCGGGATTGAGGTGCAGGTCGCTCACGTGCAGGAATCGCACGGAGTCGCCGGCCTCCGACTCCTCGATCACCGGGAGGTTGGTCGCGGTGTTGTAGAGGACCGAGAGGTTGCCGACGAGGCGCGACACCTGCGCGCTGTACTCCTGGAACCGAGCGGACACCTCGCTCAGCTCACCGACCGCCTGCGGCGCGACGCTCAAGAGCCCGCGGTATTGCGGCGCAGCGATGGCGCGAGGGTTCCACGAGAGGCGCGCCACGGACCCGAGCGCGCCGACGGTCACGCACGCCACGACGATCGCCGCCGCCGCCCGACGGCGCGACACCTTGCGGAGCAGGACGACGCCGAGACTTCCTGCGACCGCGCCGAGCACGGCGCGCCAGGCGACGGTCACGAACGCGCGGCGGGCGTCCCTCGCGGCGGTGTCGTCGACGTCGTCGAAGCTGCCGGGTCGCTCGACGAGATCCCTGGCCGCGTTGACATCGAGATCGCGTGCATCGATCGCGACGCCGAACGGGCCGTCGTGGGTGTCCAACAGCAGTGACCCCAGCGGCCCGAGCCGGACGAGCGTGTCACCGGTGAGCGACGGCCGGAGCGACAGCGCGGCTTCGAACGGACCGATGGACGTCGTCGTGCGGCCCGCGACGAAGGCGCCGCCGACCGCGGCGAGCGCGGTGAGGACGACGAACGCGAGGCGACGGATCAGTCGGCCTCTCGCCCTTCCGTCTGCTCGGGGCGGAGCGTCGGGAAGAGGATCACGTCTCGGATCGTGTGGACGTCCGCCAGCAACATCACGAGCCGATCGATACCCAGACCCAGCCCACCAGTAGGCGGAAGCCCGAACTCGAGCGCGCGGACGTAGTCGTCGTCGACCGACATCGCCTCGTCGTCGCCGGCCGCCTTCGCCGCGGCCTGCGCCTCGAACGTGCGGCGTTGCTCGTCGGGGTCGTTGAGCTCGCTGAAGGCGTTGCCGAGCTCTCGGCCGGCCACAATCGGCTCGAACCGCTCCACCAGGCCGGGCACCTCGCGGTGATCTCGCGCCAGCGGCGAGACCTCCTTCGGGTAGTCGACGACGAACACCGGGCCCCAGAGCTGGTGCTCCGTCGTCTTCTCGTAGATCTCGAGCAGGAGCTTGCCGGGGCCCCAGTCGTCTTCGACGTGGACGTCGTGTTCGGATGCGATCTTGCGCAGCTCGTCGACCTGCATGCGGATGTCGACCCGGATGCCCACGTGCTGTTCGATGAGGTCGCTCATCGTGGCCCGCTGCCACGGCGGGGTGAGGTCGAGCTCGCGATCGCCGTACGTCAGCTTCGTGGTGCCACGCACTTCGAGCGCGAGGTGGGCGACGAGCTCCTCGAAGAGCCGCATCATGTCGTGGTAGTCGGCGTAGGCCTCGTACAGCTCGAGCATCGAGAACTCGGGGTTGTGACGCGTCGACAGCCCTTCGTTGCGGAACACCCGGCCGATCTCGAACACCTTCTCGAAGCCGCCGACGACCAGTCGCTTGAGGTACAGCTCGGGCGCGATGCGGAGGTACAGGTCGAGGTCGAGCGCGTTGTGGTGGGTGATGAACGGCTTCGCGGTGGCTCCGCCCGGGATGGGGTGGAGCAGCGGCGTCTCGACCTCCACGAACCCTCGGTCTTCGAGATACCGGCGCATGAGGCTCACGACGCGCGACCGCAGCTGGAAGACCTCGCGGGAGCGTTCGTTCGCCCAGAGGTCGACGTAGCGCTGGCGATAGCGGAGGTCGACGTCGGAGACGCCCTTCCACTTGTCGCCGAAGCTCCGTCCTTCACGCACCTCGGCCAGCACGGCCCAGTCCTGGACCTTGATCGAGAGCTCGCCCTTGCGGGTGGTGACGATCTCCCCGGTGGCGCCGACCCAGTCGCCGAGGTTGAGCTTCTGGAGCGCGTCGTACTCGCTCGTCCACGAGGCGCCCGAGAACAGCTGGATCGACCCGGTCGAGTCGACGAGGGTCGAGAAGGTGAGCTTCCCGGTCGGCCGGTGGAGCATGACGCGGCCGGCGACGGAGACGACGACGCCGGTCTCCTCGCCGGGGCTCAACGAGGCGAACTGCGAGTGCAGCGACGCCGCATCGCGGTCGCGTCCGAAGCGGTACGGGATCTGGTTCGACGTCATCGTTCGCCGCCGATGGGGCCGGCGTTGCGCTCGTACACGATTCGCAGCCCGTGCAACGTCAGCCAGGGGTCGAGGTGCTGGATCGTCTCGCTGAACCTCGCGATCAAGCTCGACAAGCCGCCGGTCGCCAGCACGGTGCACTCGCCGAGCTCGTCCTCCATGCGGTGGACGATCGCGTCGACCTGCCCGGCGAAGCCGTAGATCGCGCCCGACTGCAGGGCCTCCGTGGTCGACTTCCCGATGACGCTGCGCGGCTCGACGAGCTCGACGCGCGAGAGCCGGTCGGCGCGCTGGAAGAGAGCGTCCATCGAGATGTCGATGCCAGGCAGGATCGCGCCACCGAGGTACTCACCCTTCGCCGACACCGCGTCGAGCGTCGTGGCCGTGCCGAAGTCGACGACGATCGTCGGTCCGCCGTAGAGGTCGTAGGCGCCGATCGCGTTGACGATGCGGTCGGCGCCGACCTCGCGCGGGTTGTCGATGAGGATCGGCATGCCCGTCTTGGTGCCCGGCTCGACGACGACGGGGTCGAGCTTGAAGTACTTGGTGGCCATGGAGCGCAGCGCCGCGGTGGCGCGAGGCACCACGGAAGAGATCGCGACGCCGTCGATGTGCACCGGGTCGTGTTCGCCGCCGTCGCCGCGTGAGCCCTCGCGAAGGAACTGGCGCACGAGGACCGCGTACTCGTCGGAGGTGCGCTCGGCGTTCGTGGCGAGACGCCAGTGCTCGAAGAACTCGTGGCCGTCGTAGACCGCGAGGAGGATCTGGGTGTTGCCGACGTCGATGGCTAAGAGCACGTTCAGTCTTCGAGGTCCAAGCCGATGTCGAGCACCGGGGCCGAGTGGGTCAGGGCGCCGACCGAGATGTAGTCGACGCCGTTGATCCTGGCGTACTCGCCGACGGACTCCAAAGTCATCCGACCGGACACCTCGACGAGCGGTGCGGTCGCGCCGTCGGACACCGAGGCCCGGAGCGCCTTGATCGCCGAACGGACCTTCGCCGGCGTCATGTTGTCGAGCATCACCATCGACGCGCCCGCGGCAACGGCCTCCTTCACCTGCTTGACGTCGTCGCACTCGACCTCGACGAGCCTGCCGGGCCAGCGGAGCTTCGCCCGCCGCACCGCTTCGGTGATCGTGAGGCCGCCGAGGTGGTTGTCCTTGATCAGCACGCCGTCGGAGAGCGATCCTCGGTGGTTGGCGCCGCCGCCGGCGCGCACGGCCGCCTTCTCGAGGGCGCGAAGGCCGGGCGTCGTCTTGCGGGTGTCGAGGATCGTCGCCTGCCCGTGGGTGGCGCGGACGAAACGACGGGTCAGTGTCGCGACGCCCGACAGGTGACGCATGAAGTTCAGGGCGGTCCGCTCCGCCATCAGGATCGACGGCAGCGGCCCCTCGACGCGGGCGATGACGTCGCCCGCGCCGACCTCCGCACCGTCGTCGATCCGCCACTCCACGACGACGGATGGATCGATCTGGGTGAACGTCTCGACCGCGCACACCCGCCCGGCGACGACGCCTTCGTCGCGGCTGACGAACAGGGCGGTCGCCTGCACGTCGATCGGCAGCAAGCCCGCGGTCATGTCGCCGAGCGGCGCCAGGTCTTCGGCGAGCGCTCGCGCGACGGCTTCGCGAACTGCGGGGATGGGCGGGTGGAGATCGCTCACGAGATCACGCTCTTCCGGTGACGACGAGTCGCCGCTCGAAGGCCGGCGACGTCTGCGGGTGGTCCGTTCTGGTGTGGGCGCCGCGGCTCTCCTGGCGTTCTTCGGCAGCCGCGAGCAGGGCGAGCGCGACCGTCCGCAGGTTGCGGAGCTCGGCGTCGTCGTCGTCGCTGACGGCGGCCGCGACCCGCTGGGTCTCGGCGAGCGACGTGGCGTTCCGGAGGACGCCTGCACCTTCGGTCATCGCGCGCTGCAGCTCGTCGCGGCGCTTCGCGGTTGCCCTGCCGGACGTCGCGACGAGGCCGCGTTCCCCCGGCTCCGGAGGCAGGTCGACGACGATGCGACCTTCGGGGGAGCCCACCACCGCGCGCATCGCTCCCGTCGGCTCGGCCTCCGTCTTGCCTCCGACGATCGCCTCGACCACCCGCGCGCCGAACACCATCCCTTCCAGCAACGAGTTCGACGCCAGTCGGTTCGCCCCGTGAACGCCCGTGCACGCGGCCTCCCCGCAGGCCCAGAGCCCGCCCATGGCGCTGGCGCCGTCGAGGTCGGTGACGACGCCACCCGACAGGTAGTGCGCCGCAGGCGCGATCGGCAGCCAGTCGCGCGAGGGATCGAGTCCGATGTCACGGACCGACGCGGAGATCGTCGGGAAGCGCTCGTCGAAGCGCTCCAACTCGGTCGCGTCGAGCCAGAGGTGGTCGACTCCCTGCTCGAGCATCACCGCGGTCATCGCCCGCGAGACGACGTCACGGGGCTGGAGCTCGTCCACGAAGCGCTCGCCGCGCGAGTCGCGGAGCAGCGCGCCGTGGCCCCGCAACGCCTCGGAGAGCAAGGGCCGCGGCATGGCCGGGTGGTGCAGTGCGGTCGGGTGGAACTGCATGAACTCCACGTCGGCCACCGGAACGCCCGCGCGGATCGCCATCGCGATGCCGTCGCCCGTCGCTTCCTGCGGGTTCGTGGTGACCGCGAACAGCTGTCCTGCGCCTCCCGTGGCGACGATCGTGTGCTCGGCCCGAACCTCCGCCAGCTCTCCGTCTGACATGCGCGCGCGAACGCCCACGCACCGTCCGTTCTCGACGACCAGGTCGAGCGCGAACGAGTGCTCCATCACCGCGGCTGCCGTGAGGTGGACGGCCGCGACGAGCGCGCGCTCGATCTCCATGCCGGTCGCGGCGCCGCCGGCGTGCACGATGCGCGGCATCGAGTGGCCGCCCTCGCGAGCCTTGAGCAGCCTGCCCTCGTGGTCGACGTCGAACACCGCGCCGAGCGCGATGAGCTCGTTGACCCGCGTCGGCCCCTCGTCGACGAGGACACGCACGGCGTCGACGTCGCACAGCCCCGCCCCGGCGCTGAGGGTGTCGGCGAGGTGGAGATCGGTGGAGTCCTCGTCGCCGCCGAGCACCGCGGCGACGCCACCCTGCGCCCATCGCGTCGCGGACTGGATCAGCTCGCCCTTGGTGAGCACGCCCACTCGCAAACCGCGCTCCTCGCTGGCGGCCCGCACCGCGGCGGACAGACCGGCGACCCCACTGCCGAGCACGAGGAGGTCGAGGTCGGCCGTCGGCATCCCGACGACGCTACGCGCTACGCGTCGACACGAGCCTCGAGCGAGGCCATCTCCTCGGAGATGATGCGGTTCGACCGGTCGACGTGGACGATGCTCGGCTCGAACCCTTCGAGCTCGGCCGGCTCGTAGTCGGCGTAGCTGATGACGATGATCCGGTCTCCCGGGTGGACGAGGCGAGCGGCCGCGCCGTTGAGGCACATCGCGCCCGATCCGGCGGCCCCCGGGATCACGTACGTCTCGAACCGGTTGCCGTTGTCGATGTCGACCACCGCGACCTGCTCCCACTCGAGGAGGTCGGCCGCCTCCATCAGGTCGGTGTCGATCGTGATCGACCCCACGTAGTTCAGGTTCGCGTCGGTGACGGTCGCCCGGTGGATCTTGGACTTCATCATGCGGCGGCGCATCAGCGTGAGTACTCCATGTTGTCGAGAAGTCGGGTGGTGCCCACTCGGGCGGCGATGAGGAGCCGGTCGTCGTGCAGCTCGGCGTAATCGAGCTCGACGAGCGGTTCGGTTGCGACGGTGTCCTTCATGACCGAGACGGGATCGTCGGCGGCTGCCGCCGCTCGAAGCGCGCGGGACAGCACGACGGCTGCGGCGCGTTCCTCGGGCGACAAGTAGACGTTGCGGCTCGACATGGCGAGGCCGTCGGCCTCGCGCACGATCTGGCACGGGACGACCTCGATCGGGAAGTCGAGGTCGCGGACCATGCGGGTGATCACCTGCAGCTGCTGCCAGTCCTTCTCGCCGAAGTAGGCCCGGCACGGACCGGCGATGTTGAAGAGCTTCGCGACCACCGTGGCGACGCCGGCGAAGTGCGTCGGCCGCGCGGCGCCCTCCATCCCCTCGCTCACCTCGGCGACCGTCACCGTCGTGAGGCCGCCGCCCGGTCCGTCGGGATACATCTCCTCGACGGGCGGCGTGAAGAGCAGCGTCACGCCCGCATCTGCCGCCAGCGCGAGGTCGCGGTCGAGGTCGCGGGGGTAGCGGGAGAAGTCCTCGTTCGCGCCGAACTGCGTGGGGTTCACGAAGATGGTCGCGGCGGCGACGTCGTTCTCCTCGGCCGCACGACGCATCAGCGAGACGTGGCCCTCGTGGAGGTAGCCCATCGTCGGGACGAGGCCGACGGTGCGTCCGCTGCGCCGCACCTCGGTGAGGGCGGCGCGGAACGAGGCGATGGTGTCGAACGTGGTGATGCCGCTCATGGCCACGGCACCTCCCCCGCACGGCCGGCGAGCCGTGCCGCCGCTTCGGCGAGCTTCATGTACGTCGCGCGCTCGCCGGACGGGATCGCTTCGAGATGGCGCTCGACCGTGTCCCAGTCACCTCGTGCGACCGGACCGGTGAGCGCGCGCTCGGGCCCCATGACCTCGACG
Source organism: Acidimicrobiales bacterium (assembly GCA_035540495.1). Classification (GTDB taxonomy): domain Bacteria; phylum Actinomycetota; class Acidimicrobiia; order Acidimicrobiales; family CADCTF01; genus DASVEG01. Next base: position 16,511 of record DATLGL010000050.1, on the reverse strand, counting down.
TTGTCGACGGTTCCCCGCACGAGGTCGAGGAACGCGTCGAGCGGGACACCCGCAACAGCGGCGATCCGCTCGACGGAGTCGAGGAGCGCCACGAGGTGGTTCGACGCAACCACCGCAGCCGCGTGGTAGGCCGACCGCGCCTCGGCGGTGTCGGCCACCTCGACCACCCGGCCGCCGAGATCGGCTGCGGCCTCAGCGACGAGCGGATCGCCGGCAACCGCGAACCACGCTCCGGTGACGTCGCTCGACGTCGTCGGCAGCGCCCGTAGAGGGTGGAGCGACGCCCGCCGAGCATGCGGAGCGAGCACGTCGAGCGTCAGTGATCCCGACACGTGTGCGACGACGCACGACGGCACCGGCTCGATGGCGGCGGCGACGTCGGCGACAGCGCCATCGGGCGTCGTGATCAAGAGGAGGTCGGCATCGGCCGCCGCATCCGAGATGTCGTCACCCCGCCCCAGCGGCGGCAGCGCGCGCCACCCCGCCTTGTCGAAGGCGGCGAGCAGCGAGAGGCCGGCGCGACCCGGCCCGATGACGCGAACGGCTCGACGAGCCACTCCCAACGGTTCCTACCTTCACGTTCCGCGCCCGGTCGCCCGGGTCGCGTTCGTTGTGGTTCGCCTACAGGGTACCCACGAGGCGGACACGTCCGCCAAGCCGGTCGAGGTCTTCGGTCACGAGTTCGGGAGCGAGATCGCGAAGCGGCTGGAGGACGAACTTCCGCTGCCGCATCCGCGGGTGGGGGATCTGCAGATCGGGCTCGTCGACGACCTCGTCACCCATGAGCAGGATGTCGACGTCGAGCGTGCGCGGACCCCAGCGGACCGTGCGCACACGGTGGGCCGCCGACTCGAGGCGGTGGCAGATGCCGAGCAGCTGGCGCGGCGTGAGATCGACGTCGAGCTCGGCCACGCAGTTGAGGTACGTGCCCTGGTCGGGGCCGCCGACGGGATCCGTCTCGTACACCGGAGAGACCGCTACGAGGCCGGGCAGGGAGTGAACCGCGTCGCGCAGGTGGGTCATGCGGTCGCCCATGTTCGAGCCCAGGCCGACGAAGACCCTCATCCGCCGGCCTGCCTTCGTCTGGTGATGCGCACGCCCGCGCGGTCGAGCTGCATGGGGACGGGCGGCCTGAGCTTCCAGACGGTGACGGTCACCGACGCGACCCGTTCGTCCGCGTCGAGGAGCGCCTCGGCGACGCGGGCCGCCACCCGCTCGAGCAGCCCGTACGACTCCTCTGCGACCACCCGCTCCGCGATCGCCGTCAGCGCGCCGTAGTCGAGGGTGTCGTCGAGGTGGTCGGACGCGCCGGCGCTCGAGAGGTCGGTCTCGATGTCGAGGTCGACCTCGAACGGCTGCGCCCGCTCGCGCTCTTCCGGCAGCACCCCGTGCACGCCCACGACGCGAAGCCCGCGCAGCTGGATCAGGTCCACGTCGGCGAAGGGCTCAGAGGTCGACGGCGACAGCCACGAGCTCGCGGCCAGCCGGCCCCATCTGGCGATGGAGGATCTGCTCGGTGACGGTGACGGCGTGCGGACCCGTGTCGACGAGACCTGACGAGAGGAGGAACCCGGCGACGACGCCCATCACCCGGTCGCCCAGCTCCTCCTGGTGGAGCAGGAGCTTCTCGCCGGACGCGACCCAGTGACGGACCTGCGGGTAGAGCTCGGCGAGCACCTGCTTCGACTCCGACCCGGTCGGGAACGGGAAGTGCGACCAGGCCATGCCGAGCTCGTCGTACGCGTGGAGGTTGTGGGGCGACGGCAGGAGCGAGACGATCCGCGTGAAGCCCTGGTTCCGCAGCCAGAGGATCTCCTCGTGGCGCCGAACCTTGCGGTGGTTCCGCGCGTAGCCGCCGGGGCGCTCGCTGACGGCGAGCTTGTCGCGCATGATCCATGCGAAGTTCCGCGGCTGGATCCCGCGCTCCCACTTCCCCCTCACGCGACCGCCTCCCCCACGATGCGCGCGGCCTGCGCCGCTGCTCGCACGTCGTGCACACGAACCATGGCCGCGCCGGCGCTCATCGCGGCGACGCTCGTCGCGAGCGACCCTTCGAGGACATCGTCTGCCGGCGCGTCGAGAAGCCGCTGGAGGAACCGCTTCCGCGAGGTGCCGATCACGACCGGGTACCCGGTGTCGACGAGCACGCGCAGGTGGCGGAGGACCGACAGGTTGTGGTCGCCCGTCTTCCCGAACCCGATGCCCGGATCGATCCAGACCTCACCGACGCCGAGCGCGCGCGCCTCGTCGGCCTTGGCGACGAGGAAGTCGCGCACCTCGCGAACGACGTCGTCGTAGCGCGGGTCGTGCTGCATGGTCTCCGGCGTGCCACGCATGTGCATGGCGACGTACCCCACGTGCCCGCCGGCTGCCGCGGCGACACCGGCCAGTGACGCCGAGACGTCGTTGAGCAGCGTTGCACCGGCCTCGATCGCCCGCTCGGCCACCACCGGTTTCCGGGTGTCGATGCTGATCCGCGCCCGTGCGTCCGCCGCCAGGGCCTCGACGACGGGGATCACCCGGCGCAGCTCCTCGGCCTCGTCGACCGGGGCGGCGCCGGGACGGGTCGACTCGCCGCCGACGTCGACGACATCGGCGCCTTCCTCGATGAGCGCGAGCCCGTGCGCGATCGCGGCATCACGATCGAACCACTGCCCGCCGTCGGAGAACGAGTCGGGCGTGACGTTGACGACCCCCATCACGAGGGGACGGCCGGAGCGCACGGTCGGGAAGGATACGACACGTCTTGCGCCACGAAAGTGACTGACGTTCCGTGAAAGAGCTCGAGAGTCCGGGCCAGAGCCCTAGTGGATGAACGCCATCGCCTCGGCACGCGTGCGGGCATCGTCGCGGAACAGTCCGCGCACGGCTGACGTCACCGTGCTCGCGCCCGGTTTCTTCACCCCGCGGGCCGACATGCACAGGTGCTCCGCCTCGATGACGACGAGCACGCCGCGCGGCTGCAGCACCCGCTCGAGCGCGTCGGCCACCTGAGCGGTGATGCGCTCCTGGACCTGCGGACGGCGGGCATAGATGTCGACGAGCCGTGCGAGCTTCGACAGCCCGGTGATCCGCCCGTCGGCGTTCGGGATGTAGGCGACGTGGGCCTTCCCGATGAACGGCACGAGGTGGTGGGCGCAGATCGACACGAGGTCGATGTCCTTCACCAGGATCATCTCGTCGTGGTGCGCGTCGAACGTCACCGACAGGATGTCTTCGGGCTGCTCGTCGAGACCAGCGAAGACCTCCTCGTAGTACCTGGCGACCCTTGCGGGCGTTCGCTCGAAGTTGTCGTCGTCGAGGTCGACGCCCACGGCGTCGAGGATCTCCCGAACGGCGCGCTCGATCCGGTCCCTGTCGACAGGCACGATCGCGTTGCTACCCGAACGCCGGCTTCGGCGGCGACGACCGGCGGGTGCGCGCCGGCTTCTTCTCGACGGCAGCCGCCGCAGGCAGGTCTTCCACCGTCTTCACGGTGCGGGTCCGCGAGCGCGCCTTCGGCTTCCCGTTCGCCGCGGCGAGCCGGTTGTTGCGCCCGGGCCAGGTCGGAAGGTGCCCCATGATCTCCTCGAGCTCGTGGTGGTCGAGGGTCTCCTTCTCGATGAGGTCCTGCGCGATCCGGTCGAGGACCTCGCGATGGGTCTCGAGGATCGCCTTGGCCTCCTCGTGGGCGTCTTCGATGATCGCCCGCACCTCTTCGTCGATGCGCGCTGCCACCTGATCGGAGTAGTTCGCCTGGTGGCCGTAGTCGCGGCCGAGGAAGACCTCGCCGTTCTTCTGGCCGAGCTGCTGCGGGCCGAGCACCTCGCTCATGCCGTACTCGGTGACCATGTCGCGGGCGATCTGCGTGGCCTTCTCGATGTCGTTCGCGGCGCCGGTGGTGATCTCGCCGAAGACGATCTCCTCCGCGGTGCGTCCGCCGAGGGCCATCGCGATGCGGGCCTTGAGCTCGCCCTTGGTGTAGCCGTACTTGTCTTCCGGCAGCGACCACGTGAGGCCGAGCGCGCGGCCGCGAGAGACGATCGAGACCTTGTGGACCGGGTCGGCCTCGGCGAGCACGTGGCCGACGAGGGTGTGGCCGCCCTCGTGATACGCGGTGACCCGCTTGTCCTTCTCGGACATCACGCGGCTGCGACGCTCGGGACCCGCGATCACCCGGTCGATCGCCTCCTCGACGTGGCGCATCGTGATCTGGCTCTCGCTCTTCCGTGCGGCGAGGAGGGCGGCCTCGTTGAGGGTGTTGGCGAGGTCGGCGCCGGTGAAGCCGGGCGTGCGGCGGGCGAGGACGTCGAGGTTCACGTCGTCGGTGAGCGGCTTGCCCTGGGCGTGGACCTCGAGGATCTTGCGACGCCCTTCGAGGTCGGGGCGGTCGACGACGATCTGGCGGTCGAAGCGGCCCGGGCGGAGCAGGGCGGGGTCGAGGATGTCGGGCCGGTTGGTCGAGGCGATCAGGATCACGCCGGTGCGCTGATCGAAGCCGTCCATCTCGACGAGGAGCTGGTTGAGCGTCTGCTCGCGCTCGTCGTGGCCACCGCCGAGACCGGCACCGCGGTGACGGCCGACGGCGTCGATCTCGTCGACGAAGATGATCGCCGGCGCGGCCTGCTTCGCCTGCTCGAACAGGTCGCGGACGCGTGAGGCGCCGACGCCGACGAACATCTCGACGAAGTCGGAACCCGAGATGGTGAAGAACGGGACACCGGCTTCACCGGCGACGGCGCGCGCCAGCAGCGTCTTGCCCGTACCGGGCGGCCCGTAGAGCAGGACGCCCTTGGGGATCTTCGCCCCCATCGCCTGGAACTTGGCCGGCGACTCGAGGAACTCCTTGATCTCGTGGAGCTCGGCGACGGCCTCGTCGGCCCCGGCGACGTCGGCGAAGGTCACCTTGGGGGAGTCCTTCGAGACCTGCTTCGTGCGGGCCTTCCCGAACTGCATGACGCGGCTTCCGCCACCCTGCATCTGGTTGAAGAAGAAGATCAGCAGGCCGACGATCAGCAGGATCGGCAGGAGGTTGAAGAAGACCGAGAGCCAGACGTTGCTCTCCTCTGGCTCGGCCTTCGTGTCGATCCGCTCGTTCTCGATCAGCTGCGTGGTCAACGCCTCGCCGTAGGAGGCGGGGTAGTCGACCTCGTAGTCGGTGCCGTCGATCAGCCGGCCCTTGACGGTGCCACCGCTGTCGGATTCGGTGATCTCGGCCGTCTTGACCTGGTTGTCCTCGATCTTCGACTGGAACGTGGCGAGGGAGAGCTGCTGACGATCTTCGCCTCGGTTCATCACGCCGTTGAGGGTGACGACGACGAGGAGACCGATCAGGACCAGCAGCACGATGCGGCTTGCAGGGCGCTTCTTCACGGTGCTCCCAGGGTACCGGCGGTGCCGGCGTTCCCCTACTCGGCGTCTTCGTTGTAGACGCAGAGGTACGGCAGGTTGCGGTAACGCTCGGCGACGTCGAGCCCGTAGCCGATCACGAACGCGGGCGGGATCGTGAAGCCGACGTACTTCAGCCCGAGATCGTCCGCCTGGCGCCCCTCGCGGACGAGCAGCGCGCAGACCTCGAGCGACGCCGGGTTGCGCGCCTGGAGGTTGCGTCGCAGGTAGTTCAACGTGAGCCCGGAGTCGATGATGTCTTCGACGACGATCACGTGGCGTCCGCTGAGGTCGAGGTCGAGGTCCTTCACGATGCGGACGACGCCACTGCTCTTGGTGGCGCTGCCGTACGACGAGATCGCCATGAAGTCGAACTCGACGGGCAGGTCGATCGCCCGTGCCAGGTCGCTCATGAAGACGAAGGCGCCCTTCAGCACTGCGACGAGAAGGGGCGGCCGGCCGTCGTAGTCGTCGGTGATCTGACGGCCGAGCTCGGCGATGCGCTGCTGGATCTGCTCCTCGCTGAGGACGATGTCGCCGAGCTTCGGGTCGTTCGCGGCAGCCACGCTCGGCAACCTAGGTGGGAGTCGCGCGCAGACGCATACCCGAACGCTCGACTCGCACCCCGCCAGGCAGCTCGCACGCCTCGACCTCGCACCGAGCCACTGCGAGCACACGATCGATGGAGGCGAGGTCGAGCGGGTGCCCGGTCGGCCCGGTGAGCCAGCGCCGCACCGCGCGCCGCGCGAGCGCGCGGGGTGCGTCGTTGAGCGCACGGGCGTCGGTCGGGTCGGGGATCCTCTCCTCGGCGATGCGGTCGAGGAGGGTGACGTCCTCCCTGATGACGTCCGCCTGCCGTGCCAGCAGCGCGGCGACGTCGCGCTGCGCGATCGCGTCGAGCAGCGGCAGGGCCTCGCGGCGGATGCGGGCCCGCCGGAACGCAGGGTCGACGTTCGAGGGATCTTCGACCGGCACGAGATCCGACGCGTCGCACAGCGCCCGGGTCTCACGGCGACGGATCTGCAGGAGCGGTTTCGTCGGGCCCGGCCGGATGCCCGCGAGCCCGTCGGACGCGCTGCCCCGCAGGAGGTTGAGCAGGATGGTCTCGGCCTGGTCATCGAGGGTGTGGCCCGTCATCGCGTCCGGAGGCAGCACGCTCTGGCGCGCGGCCCGCCACCTGGCTTCGAGGTTCGGGCCGGTTTCGACCTGCACCGCGCGGCTCTCGAACCGGGCGCCGAAGCGGCGCGCCGCGGCGGCGACGACCTCAGCCTCGGCAGCCGACCCTTCACGGGTGCCGTGGTCGACGTGGATCGCCGTGACGTCGAGGCCCGCTTCCACCGCCAGCACGAGCAACGCGAGCGAGTCGGCTCCTCCGGACACGGCACAGACGACCGAGGTGCCCGCGGGAGGGAACATGCACCGCGGCAGCAGGTCGGCCGCCCTCGTCGACGGCGGCACCGGCGCTACCCGTTGATGGGGATGCCGCCCTGGCGGGCGAGGGTGACGAGCTCGGGCACCGACCGCACGTCGAGCTTGCGGGCGATGCGGCGCAGGCTCGCGTACACGTTCGACCGGCTCACCTGGAGGCGCTCGGCGGCTTCGCTGACCGTCGGCGTCGATCCCACGGTCTGGAGCAGTTCCCGCTGCTTCTCCGACAGCGACCGGACCTTGTCGACACCGACCTGCGACGTCACCCGCTGTGCCGGCTCGGGGTCGGGAGCCCGCTCGAGGCGCGTGAGATGCGGCCGAGCCGCACGATCGGCCGGCTCCGTCGCGCCGCTCTCGATCCGGGCCAGCTTCTCGAGCGCCTCGGTCTGGGCCTTGCGCCGCTTCAACGGCTCGGGATCGCCGACGAGGGCTTCGGCGACCTCAGCCCGCAGCTCGCTCGGCGAGAACGGCTTCGTCAGGTAGCGGATCGCTCCCTCGATGCCCCCGCGGATGCGGTCGAGGTCGTCGGCACGTGCGGTCAGCATGATCACCGGGATGTGGGCGATCACCGGGTCGGCTGACGCCTTCATCTGGGCCAGCGTCTCCCACCCGTCCATCTCCGGCATCATCACGTCGAGGACCACCACGTCGGGATGCTCGCCGACGGCGTATTCGAGCCCTTCGAGGCCGTTGGCGGCGCCGATCACCTCGTGCCCGTCGAGCTCGAGGTTCAGGCGGATGAGCTCACGGATGTCGGCTTCGTCGTCAACGACGAGAACGGTGGCCACTGCGCCGCGAGGTTACTGAGGGGATGGTGCGAAGGGGCGCACTCTCTCGATCCAGCGAGCCGGCTCGCGGATCTCGCCGAGGTCGGGCAGCTGCTCGGGGCCGTCCCAGATGCGGTCGAACAGCTCCTGTCCGCCCACACGCTCCACCTCTTCGATGAAGCGTTCGCCCAGCTCGTACTGCTTCATCTTCGCCTCGAGGCCCAGCAGCTTCTGGGCGACCCGTGCCGGCCCCTTCACCTGGTTGCGGCGCTGGTGGAGGGTGCGGTGGAAGCGGTCGGCGTTCGGCACCAGCCCCTTCGCGGCTCGGTTCATCGTGATGTCGCCATGGCCCTCGAGCAGGCTCATCATCCCCTGCACCTGCTGGAGGGCGGCATGCTGCTCCTCGCCTGCGAGCAACGCGACGAGGCCACCGTCGTCGAGCGGGTTCTGGCCCGCCCGCATCTGGTCGACCGCCCGCCGGAGCGCTTCGAGGAACCGCGCCGGGTCGGGGTCGATGCCGCCGAGGGTCCTCTCCACGAGCGACAGGAAGTGGGCCCGGGTCCACTCGACGCCGGTGAACTGGGCTCGATGGGTGACCTCGTGCAGGGCCAGCCACAGGCGGAACTCCTGCGGGGGGAAGGCGAAGCGCTTCTCGAGGGCGAGGATGTTCGGGCCCACGTAGTAGACGACGTCCTGGTTCTCGAGGTCTTCCCCCTCGATCAGGAGCAGGTCGTACTGCCCGAGGACTCGGGTCGACATCCACCCGAGCAGCGATCCCATCTGGATCGCAGCAAGGTTGCGGTTGACCGGGGCCAGCGGGCTCTTGGTGATGCGGTCGCCGAGCTTGTCGAGCACCGGACGCAGGAGACGCTGGAACGACGCCACGTTCGCCTTCGCCCACCCGGCGCGGTCGGTGACCCGGGCCCGGGCCGGGCCGACGAGGCTGCGAAGCCCGGTGACCTGGGCGACGAGCTCCTCGGCCTGCGCGGTGAGCTCCTCGAAGTCTGGCTGCAGCGAGTCGTAGAGGTACGACTCCGCGAGCGGCTCACGACCACCGACGCGGACGGCGACTCGTTCGGCGAGGTCCCAGGCGACGGGGTCCATGGGACCAACTATGCCCCTGCGGGGCCGCTACCGGAGCGTCGCTACTGCTTGGGGTACTTGCGGGCCAGGACCTTGGTGACGTACAGCCCGCCCAGGACGAGCACGATCAGCAGGAACGGGATCGCCTGGAAGACCCCGAGCCAGAAGTGCCACACCTTCGCTGCGACGAGGAGCGCTGCTGCCACGGGCGGCATCGTACGCGGAGAGCCTCAGCCATCGGTAATCCGCTGAACGGTGATGCCCCCGCCCCTGGCGCACGGGGGGAGCGCCGGGGACGGGGGCATCGACACTCGCGCCCCAGCTGGGGGTCCGGGCACGAGCGACCTGGGGGATCGGGCGAGCGCTACGCGATCTTCTTGCCGCGGGTGCGGGGCACCGTCATCGGCTCGTGAAGGGAGCAGAACTTGCCGGGGTTGTAGAGGGAGAGTCGGGTGCCGCAGCCGGGCTCGTTGCAGGTGCGGTCGGAACCGAACTTCTTGGACGGACGGTCGGCTCCCGTACCGAGGGGATGACCGACGACTGCATCGCTCATATTCGTACTAACCGTTGTTGAGGCCGGGTTATTCCCGGGTCGCTGGAAGTCCCAGCGCCTTGGCTATACGGAGCCGAAGGTCGTCGGGGACGTTCTCCCTGCACTTCTGTGAGATCGACATCTTCAGCTCGGCGTGGAACTCGATCACCTCGTGGCAATCGACGCAGCCGTGCATGTGCGTGGTGATCTGCGTGCGGCGCACCTCGGTGAGCTCGCCGTCGAGGAACGTGAAGAGCTCCTCTACGACCGAACTGCAGTCGACGTCGTCGTCACCCATCCCGGTCCCCTACGCGCCATTGCGAACAGAGCTCTGCCGGTCGCCGGCAGCCCACCCGCGTTCGAACAACGCCTTCTGCAGCGCTTTTCTTCCGCGGTGGAGACGAGACATCACGGTGCCGATCGGGACGTCGAGGATCTCGGCGATCTCCTTGTAGGAGAAGCCTTCGACGTCGGCGAGCAGCACGGCGAGCCGGAACGACTCGGGCAGGGCCTCCATCGCCGCCTTGACGTCTTCGTCGGTGAAGAGGTCCATGACCTCGTCTTCGGCGCTGCGTCCTGACTGGGCGGCCTCGAGACCCCCGAGCCGCCGGTAGAGGTAGAGGTCTTCGACCTCGTCGAGCTCGCTCTCCTCGGGCCGGCGCTTCTTCGACCGGTACGAGTTGATGAACGTGTTCGTAAGGATCCGGTAGAGCCAGGCCTTGAGGTTCGTGCCCTGCTTGAACGAGTGCCACGAGCGGTACGCCTTGAGGTACGTCTCCTGGACGAGGTCTTCGGCGTCGGCCGCGTTGCGCGTCATCCGAACGGCGGCCGTGTACAGCGACGGCATGTGCTCCATCGCCTGATCGGCGAACTGCTGCTGGCGCTCGGCGTCGGCGAGCGGGAGCTCTTCGTTCGCGACTCCCTGCTCCGACATGTGGGAGACCCTACCCCCGAGGTGCGACAGCACCCCTCGAGAGTCCCCCGCCCGCCGGTGGCGGGAACCGGCAGGCGAGGGGATGAGCATCGTCGCCAACTGACCGCTGTCAGCGCAAATCGCTCCTCGCGTTCTCGATGCGTTCGTTGTGTCACCGCGACGACAGACGTGTGACTGCGTCGTTCGTACCGTTCGAGCAGATCGTCGAGACGCTGGGGCGCGGGATGGAGCAGACGGTGGTGGGCGTCGACCTGAGCCGGTACGTGCCGCGCGTCGCGCTGGCGTGGGCCTCGGAGGACCCCGAGGCGAGGTGGAGGACGCTGCACGGCTCGCTCGTGTTCGCCGACGTGTCGGGGTTCACCGCGCTGTCGGAGCGGCTCGCGAGGCGCGGGCAGATCGGCGCGGAGGAGCTCACGGAGGTCCTCGGCCACTGCTTCGCCGGGCTGCTCGCCGTCGCGTACGCCGAGGGGGGCACGCTCCTCAAGTTCGGCGGCGACGCTCTGCTGCTGCTCTTCGACGGCCACGGTCACGAGCTGCGGGCGACACGCGCCGCACTCGGCATGCGCACCACGATCCGCACCCTCGGCCGCCTGAAGACGTCGGTCGGCAACGTGCGGCTCCGCATGTCGCAGGGCGTCCACAGCGGGCGGATCGAGCTCTACCGCGTCGGCGGCTCGCACCGCGAGCTCATGATCACCGGTCCGGCCGCGTCGGAGGTCGTGCGCATGGAGAGCGCGGCCGATGCCGGCGAGGTGCTCGTCAGCCCGGCCACGGCGGACGCGCTGCGGTCGGTCGCTCCCGAGGTGCTCGGCGAGCCGAAGGGCCCCGGTCTCCTCCTCCGCCCCCGCACGCAGGTGCATCTCGTCGACGGGTTCCCGGAGCCGGTGACCGATGCCGCGGCGGCCGCGGCCGGTGTGCCGGTGGCCGTCCGGAACCACCTTCTCGCCGGCGGCGGCGAGCCGGAGCACCGGAACGTGGCGATCGCGTTCATCCACTTCGACGGCACCGACCGCCTCTCGGTGGAAGAGGGCCCGCGCGCCGTGGCCGGCGCGCTCGACGACCTCGTGAAGCTCGTGCAGCGCGCGACCGCCGAGGAGGACGTCGCGTTCCTCGCCACCGACATCGATCGCGACGGCGGGAAGATCATCCTGGCCGCAGGCGCGCCGGACGCTCGAGAGGACGACGACGGGCGCCTCCTCCGAGCGTGCCGCCGCATCGTCGACGGGTGTCCTCCCCTCGCCGTGCGGATCGGCGTCAACCGCGGCCACGTGTTCGCGGGATCGGTCGGACCGCCGTATCGACAGACGTACACCGTCATGGGCGATGCGGTGAACCTGGCCGCCCGGCTCATGGCGAAGGCGTCGCCGGGCGAGATCGTGGTGGCACCTTCGGTCGTCGAGCGGTCGAGGTCGTCCTTCGCCACCTCACCCCTCGACCCGTTCCTCGTGAAGGGGAAGTCGGCGCCGGTGCACGCGTCCCTGCTCGGGGAGCGTGCGTCGGACGACGTGACCTCGTGGACGGCGCATGTCGTGCCGCTCGTCGGGCGCGATGACGAGCTCGCCCTGCTCGCCGATGCCGTCGCGCGTCGACCGCAGGTCGTCCGCATCGTGGGCGACACCGGCCTCGGCAAGAGCCGCCTCCTCGAGGAACTGCGGTCGCTGGCGGCGACGGACGTCCCGGTACGAGTCGTCACGTGCGAGCAGTACGAGACGGCGACGCCGTACTTCGCGATGCGCGTGCTGGTGCGACACGTCCTCGGCGTGCGCGCCGCCGGCGCGGATGGCGCGGCGCACGCGGCCGCGGTGCTGCACACGATCGACGAGTCGCTCGCGGAGGTCGCACCGCTGCTCGGCGACGTGCTGGGCCTGCCGATCGCGGATACGCCGGCGACCGCTGCCCTCCAGCCGCAGTACCGGCGCACCCGCACGGCGCAGGCGGTCGGTGCTCTCCTCGCGACCGCCTTCGCGGGCGGCGCCGTGCTGGCGTTCGACGACGTGCAGTGGATGGACGACGCCTCGCTCGACGTCCTCGCCCACCTCGTCGACACCGCCGACGATCGGTCTCTGTCGATCGTGTGCGCGACGAGGAACCCGGAGGTTCCGGGTGGCGATGCGATCACCATCGATCTGCGCCCGCTCGAGGAAGGTGCAGCGAGCGATCTGGTCGAGCGACTTGCCGGCGACGAGCCACTCCCCGCGCACCGGGCGTCGGCGCTCGTGGCCCGGGCCGAAGGCGTCCCGCTCTTCCTGAGCGAGCTGGTCCGTGTCGCGGTCACTGACCCCGACGGCGAGCTCCCTGACTCCCTCGAGGCAGTCGCGGCCGCACAGATCGACAAGCTCGCCCCCCGAGACCGGCTCTTGCTGCGCCACGCGGCGGTCCTCGGAGACAGCTTCGAGCCGCCGCTGTTCGCACAGGTCGTCGCCGACCCGTCTCTGTCGACGGCCCCGGCCGTGCTGCGCCGCCTCGGCGGGCACCTCCTGGCCACGCCGGACGGTCGTGTGCAGTTCCGCCATCGGCTGCTGCGAGACGTCGCCTATCGCGGACTTCCGTTCCGGCAGCGTCAGGACCTGCACGGGCGTGCCGCCCACGTCATCGAGCGCCAGGCGGGCGACGACGCGCTCGACCGTGCGGAGACCCTGTCGCTTCACTGCTTCCACGCTCAGCAGTTCGAGAAGTGCTGGCGGTACGCCTCGGCCGCGGCGCAGCGGGCGTTTGACAAGTACGCCCTCGTCGAAGCCTGCGAGCTGTACACCCGCGCCATCGAGGCAGCGCGCCGGATCCCGGAGCTGCCAGAGGCCGACCTCCTTGCGTCGTGGAAGTCACTGGCGATCGCCCGGCAGGTGACCGGGCAGTTGCGGGAGGCGCGCATCGCGTTCGACAAGGCGCGAGCGCTGGTGGGCAGCGACCACGTCACCGCAGCCGACCTCTGCCTGCGCCAGGCCGAGATCGCGTACCGGTCGGGCAAGGTGACCGCGGCGATGCGCTGGGTCGGTCGGGGGATCCGGGCGGTGGAGCACGACGACGCGGTGGAGAGCGTCGCCAAGCGGGCGGCCCTGCTCGCCATCGGCAGCTCGGTGCGGCTCGCCACGGGGCGCACGAAGGAAGCGATGCGGCTCGCCCTTCAGGCTCACGACGCGGCCCAGAAGGCGTACGCGACCGACCCGGAGAACGTCGCCGCGAAGGGATCTCTCGCACGGGCGTCGTTCGTCGTCGTCAACGCCGGCGCGACCCTCGGCGTCGACATCGACGAGTACGCGTCGACGGCACTGAAGCTCTACAGCGAGCTCGAGAGCAGCGAGAACGTGGCCGCGCTCGAGGTCACGCTCGGCTCCGTGGCGTTCTGGCAGGGGCGCTGGGGCGAAGCACTTTCCCGCTACGAGCGGGGAACCGCGACGTTCGAGGCGATCGGCGACTTCGTCGACGCCGCAGTTGGCCACGCCAACATCGCCGAGGTGTTCGCCGACCAGGGCCGCCTGGACGACGCGGAGTCGATCGTCCACCGCGCGATCAACGCGTGGCGCGCGGCGCGGGTGCCTGCCGGCGAGGTGCTGGCCCGTCGCTACCTGGGGCGCATCTCGCTTCGCCGTGGCGAAGCGGCCGCCGCCCTCGACTGGTTCGAAGGCTGCCGCGGCGACCTCGAGGCGATCGGCATGGCGCCGAAGGTGCTGGAGGTCGACGTCTGGATCGCGGAATGCCACCTCGCGCTGGGCCGCGTCGACGACGCTGTCGCGTTGCTCGACGACTGCCTCGCTCGTGAGGTGGAGTCGGGATCTCTGGAGCTGCGGGCGATGATCCACCGCCTGCGCGCCTACGCCGCTCTCGCGCAGGGCCGGCTCGAGGACGCCTGGGCGTCAGTCGACGAGAGCCTCGCTGTCGCGCGTGGACGAGGATCGTCGTACGACGTCGCCCTGGCGTTGGAGGCGTTCGCTGTCCTCGCCGAACGAGGAGCACGCCCCGTCGACGCCCAGGTCCTCGTCGAGCGCGACGCGTTGCTGTCGTCGCTCGGCGTCGAGCGTGCGCCCCGGCCGCCGATCGCGCTCGGCGTCTGAAGCGACCCCGTCACGCGACGATGCCGCCCCGAAGGGCGGCATCGTTCGATCTGGATCGGTAGTCGCTACAGCTTCACGCCGCTGATCGGAGAGAGCAGGTCGGGGTCGTTCGTGTTGGCCTCGACCCGCCAGATGAAGCCGCGGCCGGTCTTGGTGACGGAGCGCAGGCACGGCGCCGGGCTGGTCGTCGGGACGACGGTGCACGACTCGACGGGCTTCGGCGTCTCGGTCGACGTCAGCCGGTAGTACAGGACGTAGCAGTCCGGGTTGCCCTTGCCGAAGCAGGGGTCGTCGCCGACGAAGTCGACGTCGATCTGGACACGACCCTTGTACTCGGGGCGGGGATCGAAGTCGTAGAAGAGCCCTTCAGGCGAGCACGCCTTGTCGCCGCACTGCGTCCCAGGCGAGACCACCGAGTCGCGCATCGTCGCGACGACGCCGTTCGCACTCCCGTAGGTGGCGATGACCGTCATCGTGTGCGCCTTGTACTGAAGGGTCTCGCCCTCGCGAAGGAATGCCGACGACGATCCTGTCGTGGGGTTCGTCACCGTCGTCGTGACCACCGCGCTGTTGTTGGCCTGGTTCACGTCGGGAACCACCGTCAGGACGTTCGGAGTCGTGTTGACCGACGAGGTCGCCGTCATGGATCCCGGCGTGGTCGGCGTCTGCACGACGAGGTTGACGGTGCGGCTCGCGCCGGGCGCCAGCGTGAACGAACAGGAGACCTCCGGGTTCGACGCCGAGGTCACGCTGCAGCCCGCGGAGTCACCGGACAGCGACACGAAGGTTCCGCCCCCCGTCGTCGTGACCGACGCCTGTGCATCGGAGGTCACGAGGCTGTCGCTGGTGTTCGAGAACGTGGCGACGTAGCGAACGAGCGCTCCCGCAGGTGACACCGTCCCCGGATTGGATTCAATCGTGGTCGCGAGATCGACGACGCCAGCAGCGCCTGCCGGCATCGACGTGCTCACGAGACCGGCCAGCAGCGCCCCCAGAAGCGCGACCGCCGTGAGTGCTTTGCGCATTGCTTCCCTCTCGTCGAGGATCCCGCCCCAGCGACAGGACCCGCCTTGCAACGCGGCGACAGGCGACGCAGAGAAGTCCGCCCCCGCCGTTTCGGATGGTACGGAGGGGTTCGCCACGACTCCAGCCGAAATGTCGATGTTCAGGCGATTTGTCGGTCGTTCTGTCGATCAGGCGACACTCGACCGCAGGCGTCGAGGCTCTGACCGTGGAGGCGCTACTGCGCTGGGCTTTTTTGGGCTCTCCGCGAGTTGCGGTGGGTGATGGGTCATCCTGCGGCTGTTCGGCGGGAGGTGGTCAGGATCTTGCGACGGTAGCGATCTCGGTTGCGGTAGCCGTAGGCCCGTCGTTTCATGACCTTGATCTTGTTGGTGACGCCTTCGGCATAGCCGTTGGTCTGTGGGTCGTCGAGGTAGGCGAGGATCTCTTCGCGCCAGCGCTGCAGGTTGCGCCAGCAGTCGGCGATCTCTTTGATGCCGGCGGTGGCGACGTGGTGTTCCCATAGCTCGAGGCGTCGCTCGGCGTCGGCTCGGTCGGGGGCTTCGTAGATGGCGGCGAAGGCTTCTTTGAGCCACCAGGCGACGCCGATCTCGGGCTGGTCAGCGAACAGGTTGAAGAGCTGGTCGCGTTCGTCGCCGGCGAGGGTCCAGCGGCGTTTCGCGAACGCCCATCGAGCTCGGTAGACCTGGGGATCGTTCCGGGGGTTGTGTTGGCGGGCCGTGCCGCCATCGCGACCGCGGAAGTTCTTCTTGTGGCCGAGACGGACGCGCACGTTGTTGGCCGCCCGGTCGATGGCGGCGAGGACGTGGAACTTGTCGACCACGATCCGAGCCTGCGGCATCGCCGTGTTGATCGCCTTCTGGAACGGGACATGGCAGTCGATGACGACCGTCTCGACGTTGCGGCGAACCCGGCGGGGCAGCCCGAACAGCAGCTCCTCGGCCGCGCTGGTCGCGACCATCAGCGACAGCGAGTCCGCGACCGGCGATCGGGTCGAACAACACGGTCTGGAACACGAACCGCTTCTTGAACGAGCTCTCATCCATCGCCAACACCCGGGGCCGGCCAACCGTGGTGGTCTCCACCCTCGAGTAGGCGTCGAAGGCCTCCACCACCCGGTAGGCGCTCACACGGTGGTGTGACGCGACTTCGCTGAACGGCCGCTCACACGCTTCGTCGAACAGCTGGCGTCGGAACCGCACGGTGATCGCCCGTCTGCCGTCCACCGCCGGATGCAGCTCGCGGCCGGTGCGCCCGCAGTCACGGCACAGCAACCTCCGCTGGTGCCACACCAACACCGTCGGCTGCCCGCACGACCGGTCACGCAG
>DATLGL010000049.1:0-7848 GCA_035540495.1 Acidimicrobiales bacterium | reverse complement strand
CGATCGTGCTGCTCGCGTCGCTCGTCCCCCATCCGATCGCCCTGACCGTGTTGCGGATGGGCGCTCCGGCCGCGCTGGTCGCAGCCGTCGCGGCCGGCGCCTCCGGTGCGAGCGCCGGCGCGGCCGCAGTCGGAGCCGGTGCCGGCGCGCTCGCCGTCGCGCTGGCCTTCCTGCCCGAGACGGCGATGCCGTTCGTCAACGGGCCTGCCTATGCGAACGAGCGGCGATACCCGCTTCGGCCCCCCGGGCCGCTGTTGGTCGGACCCCTGCCGCTCGCATGGGCGGCCGCCGTGGTGCTGCCCGCCTCCGGCGCCCTGCTGCTCGCCGCGCGCCAGTGGGTGCTCGGAGGCGTCGCCACCGCCATCGGCGTCGGGGCGGCAGTCGTCGCCGGTCGCTCGATGTACGCGCTCGCCCGCCGCTGGCTCGTGTTCGTGCCCGCGGGCGTCGTCCTCCACGACCCGGTGACGCTGGCCGACCCGATGCTGTTCCGGCGCCGCGACATCCGGTCGCTGTCGCTCGCGCCCGCCGACACCGACGGCGTCGACCTGACCGCAGGCGCGTTCGGGATGGCACTCGAGCTGGTCGCGTCGGAGCCCGTGACCCTCGCGGTCATCGAGGGCCGTTCCCGCTCCGCATCAACCGTCAAGGCATCGAAGCTGCTCTTCACGCCGACACGCCCCGGCGCGGTGCTGACAGAGGCGCGCGAACGCCGGATCGACTGAGCTTCAGGGCGCCCAGCGGGTGAACTCCCGCGTCCGGTTGCGGGTGTCCCAGCACGGCACGGCGTCGACCGAGTCGACCTGCGCGGCGAGCTCGACGTCGTCCGGGAACCCGCGAACGATCAACTCCCGCCCGGACACGCAGCTCCGTAGGGCGCCGGCCACGTCGTCGGCGCACGCCTCGTAGGCGGCGCCTGCGACGCGGGCTTCGGCCGACGCTCGGAGGTGCGGGAGCGCGGCGACGATCGCCCCGGCGCCGACGAGGTCTTCGATGCCGGGGCGCAGCGAGTCGGGCTCGTCGGCGACCGAGGTCCACCGCTCGCCGCAGGCGACGATCGTGCACCGGGCGGTCGCACCGGAGCTCAGCACATCGGCAACGGCGGCAGCGACCGCCGAGCGGTTCGTGAGCGTGCCGATGAGCACCAGCGGCGCGGCGGCCGCCGCGGCCGTGCACGCCGCGCCGTTCAACGACGTGAAGATCAGGCGGTCGCCGGGGCCGATCGCAGCGAGGCTCGCCGGCGACAGCGAGAAGCGGGCGGTGACGGCGCGGCGTTCCTTGGCGACGATCTCGGCGTGGAACCGAGCGGCCGCTGCCTCCCGTCCGCCCATCGCATCGAGCTCCGCCGCCGAGTACGACAGGGCGGCACCGCCGCGGGACACGGCGAGCGTGACCGACGTGGAGAACGACAGGACGTCGACGATCACCACGACGTCGCCACGGGCGGCCGCGAGCCGCGCTCCCGGGGGACCCCATTCGACATGGAGCTGCACGCCGTCGGGCCAGGGCTCGAACGGGCTGCCAGCGACGTCTGTCGCTTGCGGCGTCACCTCAGATGGTGCGACCGAGCACGAACCCGATGACGAGGCATGCGAGGCACAGCAGCGCCACTGCGAGGAGCGCGGCCCGAGGATCGGAGGGAGGCGGACGCTTCATCGTGGTCTCACCGCGCGCGGGTCACGTGGCGATGCCGGCACCGACGACGCGGTCGCCGTCGTAGAGCGCGACGGTCTGGCCCGGCGCCACCCGACGCTGCGGCGTGACCCACCGGAAACGGCCTGCGCCCTCGTGGACCGCGGCGAGCGCACGGCCGTGCGCGCTGACCTGGAGGTCGTACGTGGCGCCCGTCGGTAGCGGCTGGTCGTCGGTCGACGTCAGGTCGTGGAGGACGACCTCGGCGGCGTAGAGATCGCCTTCCGAGCCGACCACGACCGTGGCGCTCGCCGCGTCGACCTCGAGCGCGTACAGGCGATCGCCACCTCCACCGGCGCCGAGCCCGCGCCGCTGGCCGACCGTGACGAGCTCGATGGCAGGCGTCTCGCCCACCTTCCGCCCGCTGCGGTCGACGAGCGTTCCGCGCCGGAGCGGGATGCGGGTGCCGAGGAACGTCTCCCGCCCGCCATCGGTCGCCATGACGAAGCACACGTCCTGGCTGTCGGGCTTCGACGCGGTGCGAAGGCCGAGGTCGGCGGCAACCGCGCGCACCTCGTCCTTCGTCATCTCGCCCACCGGGAGGAGCGTGCGGGCGAGCTCGTTCTGGGTGAGCATCGACAGCACGTACGACTGGTCCTTCTTCCCGTCGACGCCACGACGCAGCTCCCAGCGCGCACCCGCGTCGACGACGCGGGCGTGGTGGCCGGTCGCGATGGCGTCGAAGCCGAGCTGCTGGGCTCGGCGCAGGAAGCGGTCGAACTTCAGGTGCCGGTTGCACTCGATGCACGGGTTCGGCGTGCGGCCGGCAGCGTGCGCGGCGACGTACGGGTCGACCACATGGCGGTCGAAGTCGTCGGTGAAGTTGAAGACCCGGTGGACGATGCCGAGCTGCTGGGCGACGCGGCGAGCGTCTTCCACGTCGGACACCGAGCAGCAGCCCGAGTCGCTCGATCCGCCCCAGAGCTTCATCGTCGCGCCGACCACCTCGTGCCCTGCCTCGAGGAGAAGCGCGGCGGCAACCGACGAGTCGACGCCGCCTGACATGGCCACCAGCACCCGCATGGTCACGAGCTCCGCAGCCGGGCGACGGTGTCGACGAGCTGCTTCACCGCGATGTCGACGTCGTCGTCGGTGGTGGTGACGCCGAGGGAGAAGCGGATCGCACCCGCGGCCAGCTCGGGCGCCACGCCTGCCGCGGCGAGCACGTGCGAAGGCTCCATCGCACCGCTCGCGCACGACGAACCGGCGGAGGCGCAGACGCCTGCGTCGTCGAGCAGCGCGAGCACCGACTCGCTCTCGACGCCCGCGACGAGCAGGTGCGCGTTGCCGGCTACTCGGCATCTGCGCGGTGATACCTCGACGACACCGTCGACGTTCGCCAGCACCGCGTCGACGAGGCGATCGCGGAGCACGCGCACCCGCTCGACCTCGACGGCGCGCGCCGCGACCGTTGCGGTGGCTGCGGCAGCCATGCCGACGATCGCGGCGACGTTGTGCGTGCCGCTCCTCAGCTCGCGCTCCTGGCCGCCGCCCTCGACGAGCGCCTCGATCCGCGTGCCTTCGCGCACGACGAGCGCGCCGACGCCCTTGGGCCCCCCGAACTTGTGCGCGCTCACCGACACGAGGTCGCAGGCGGCAGCGAGCTCGGCGACGTCGAGCCACGGGAACGCGTGCACCGCATCGGTGTGCACCAGCGCCCCGGTCGCCTCCTCCCGAACGACCTCGACGACGTCGTCCAGCGGCTGGACGACGCCGATCTCGTTGTTGGCGAGCATCACCGAGACGACGGCCACGTCGCCCGCAGCCGCACTCGGTCCCGTAGGCCGCAGGAGCGACCGAAGGTGCTCGAGGTCGACGACGCCCTCACGGTCGACCTCGATCAGCGAGCCTCCCCGTGACTCGACGGGGTGCAGCACTGCGTGGTGTTCGATCGCGCTGCAGACGGCACGTGATCCCGCACCCGCGGCTCGAAGCGCACCAGCGATGGCGAGGTTGTCGGCTTCGGTGCCGCCGCCGGTGAACACGACCTCGCGCGGCAGGCAGCCGAGCGCGGCGGCGACCTCCTCGCGAGCGTCCTCGATCGCTTCCTTGGCCCGGCGCGCGACGGCGTGCGAGCCCGACGGGTTGCCGAAGTGCTCGGTGAGGAACGGCAACATCGCAGCCAGCGCCTCGGGTCGGAGCGGTGTCGTCGCAGCGTGGTCGAGGTAGACCGCCACCCCTCCAGGCTACCGACAGCCCCGGGTCAACCCGGCGGGGCGAACCCGCCGCCCGCGGAAGCCGCAGCGGGCGGTTCCGGTGGAGGCGACGGCAGGCTCCAGCCCACCGAACTGCCTGCGCCGGCCCACACCGACGAGAACCCTGATCCGTCTCGTCGCGCCGACGGTCCCGCCATCCGGCGCTGGTACGCGGCCGCGACGCACAGCAGGAACGCCTCGGCCGGGAGGTTCGGCGGCGGCGTCGTTCGCAGGCGTTCGGTCAGCGGCCGCGCGAGGCGAGTCGCGAGGTCGATCCGCACCGGCATCGGGAGGGTGGCGGCGCGAAGCAGGAAGGAGCGGATCGAGCCGTACTCCTCGTGTCCGATGGCGCCCGTGGCGAGGGTCGCCGTGTACGCCTCGAGACCGGGCGGCGGCACGAACTGGATCGGCCTCGGCGCCTTCGCGGCGCTGCGCTCCCGCAACACGATGGTTCCCGCCACGAGGTCACCGATCCGCTGGTTGCGCTTCGTCACGAGCAAAGACGTGATCCCGACGACACCTTGGGTCGAGAACCAGTCGATCAGCGACAGGATCGAGCGGATCGCCGCGTGACGGAACCGGACGGGCGCACCCTCGACCGTCACCACGCGCAACCCGAGGGCGGCCTTGCCGAGCGTGCGCCCGCGCCAGAGGCTCTCGAACGCGATCGGATAGCCGAACGTGACGAGGAAGACGAGCACGTAGAACACCGCTGCGCCGAGTCCGCCGGCGTCGAGGCCCGTGGCCGCCACAGCACCGGCGCCGAAGAGCACGGCGAGAAGGAGCGCCGCCTGCACCGCGACGTCGATCAGCCCGGCGACGAGCCGCGATCCGACGCCGGCCGTCTCGAACTCGAGCACGACCGCTTCCGGAGTGACGATCCCGGAGGGCGCCGCCATCGCCAGTACGGTACGAGGCCGCACCGAGCTCATGGACATCGACCGCTTCGTCGCCACGCACCAACCCCTGTGGGACCGTCTCGGCGTGCTGTCGAGGCGCGCCGGATCAGGGCTCGGGAAGCTCCACGCGGCGGAGATCGACGAGCTCGTGCGCCTCTACCAGCGCACGTCGACGCATCTGTCGTACGCCCGCACCTACTACCGCGATCCCGCGCTCATCGCGCGTCTGACCGGGCTCGTCGCGACCGCCGGCGCCGTCGTCTACGGCACCCGGCCGCGATCGCTGCGCAGCGTCGGCCGGTTCTTCACCACCACCTTCCCTGCGGCGACGTGGCACTACCGGCGCTTCGTCGTCGTGTCGGCGATCCTCTTCTTCGGTCCGATGTTCGCCGTCACTGCGTGGCTCGCGAACTCGCCGCGCGCGGTCGACGCCGTCGGCCCCGCCGCGCTGCGGGAGGCGTACCTCGAGGACGACTTCGAGGCCTACTACTCCTCACGGCCGGCAACCGAGTTCGCCGCGCAGGTGACGACGAACAACATCCAGGTCGGCTTCCTCGCGTTCGCGTCGGGCGTGCTGTTCTGCGTCCCGACCGCCGCGCTGCTCGCGTTCAACGGGGCCAACGTCGGGCTCGCCGGTGGCCTCTTCACCGCAGCGGGCCAGGCCGGCAAGTTCTACGGGCTGATCCTTCCTCACGGCTTCCTCGAGCTGACGGCGGTCGTCGTCGCGGGCGCGTCGGGGCTCGCTCTCGGTTGGGCGCTGATCGATCCGGGCGACCGCAGCCGCAAGGACGCCCTCGGCGAGGAGGGCCGGCGGGCCGTCGTGATGGTGCTCGGCCTCGTCCTCACCTTCGTCGTCGCCGGGCTCATCGAGGGGTTCGTCACCGGCTCGCCGCTGCCGACGTGGGTCCGTGTCGGCATCGGCGCCCTCGTAGAGGTGGCGTTCGTCCTCTACGTCGTCGTGCTCGGCCGAGCCGCCGCCGCGGCCGGGTTCACCGGCACCTTCGGCGAGGAGCGACGGCCGGCGCTCAGAGTCGCCCCGTCGCCTTCACGTTGAGGTAAGCGTCGGCCAGCGCCGGCGCGAGCTTCCCTGGCGGCGCGTCGATGACCGTGACGCCGAGGCCCCGAAGACGTGCGGCGACGCGTCGACGTTCCTCCATGGACGCAACGGCCGCCGCGGCGCGATAGGCCTCTTCGGCCGTCGCGGGCCGCGTCGTCGCCCATTCGACGACATCCGGGTCCTGGACGCTCGCCACCACCACCAGGTGATCGCGCGCGATCAGTGGGAGGGCGGGCAGCAAGGTGTCGTGGATCGCCTGCTCCGCGAGGTCGGTGAGCACGACGAGCAGGGCACGGCGCCGGAAGCGGGCCAGCGCAGCCGAGAACGCGCTCGTGTAGTCGCTCTCGACGAGTCGGGGCTCGAGCTCGTACATCGCCTCGGTCACCCGCCCCACCTGCCCGCGCGACTGCGACGGAGGAACGATCGCGTGGACGTCGGCGTCGAAGGCGACGAAGCCGGCGCGATCGCCGAGACGGGTCGCGACCGTCGTGAGCATCATCACCGCGTCCATCGCGTGCTCGAGGCGGGGGACGTCGGCGACGCGACCTGCCATCACTCGCCCCGTGTCGAGCAGCAGGAGGAGCGCCTGGTTGCGCTCGGCTCGGTACGTTCGCACGATCGCCTTCCCCGATCGAGCCGTGGCGGCCCAGTCGATGCGGCGGAACTCGTCGTCGGGGCCGTAGTCGCGCAGCGCGTCGAAATCGGTGCCGCCGCCGCGCCCTTGCGCTGAGCGCAGACCGACTTCGAGGATGCGCGCTCGGTTGATCCGCAGCTCCGCTTCGTCCCTCGAGGCGAACGACGGGTACACCCGCAGCGTCTTCGCTGCCGCGACCGGCGCCTGCCGACCCGCGAGGCCCAGCGGCCCGTGCACCCGAACCGTGAGGTGGTCGAGGACGAAGCGTCCTCGGCGAGCCGGTTGCACGGTCGTGCGAACCGTGGCGTTCGTCTGCGCCGCCACGTCGATGCGGAAGCGTCGCGTGGGCGCCCGCAGCGACGGCGCCAGCTGGTCGCTGAACTCGACGGTGATCGGTCGCGTTCTCGAGTTCTCGACGCGCCAGGCGAGCTCGGCGCGCTGGCCGAGCGGGACGACGTCGGGGAAGTCGCGGCGCACGGTCAGCGCGGCGGGTGCAGGCGCGAGCCGGCTGTCGACGACGGCGACGACAACCAGCAGCGTGTTGACGGCGAGCAGTGCGCTGCGCGTGCCGAGCGGCAGCGCGGCCACGGCGAGGCTCGCGAGGGCGGTCGCCGCGACGAACCGCCCCGTCGGCACCGGCAGCGCGCGCAGGAACCTCACCGGGGAACGGGAACGCTCGCCAGCACGCCGTCGAGCACCGCGTCGGCGGTCAGCCCCTCGAGCTCGGCCTCCGGACGCAGCTGGAGCCGGTGGCGCAACGCAGGCTTTGCGATCGCCTTCACGTCGTCGGGTGTGACGAAGCCCTTCCCCGACAGCCACGACCACGCCTTGGCCGCGTGGAGCAGCGCGACCGACCCGCGCGGCGAGACACCGAGGGTGACAGCGGGTGAGTCGCGTGTGGCCCGTGCGATCGCGACGATGTACGCCTGCACCGCCGCGTCGCAGGTGACGCCGGCGACCTCGACCCGCGCGCGATCGAGGTCGCCCGCCGTCGCGACCGCGCTCACGCCGGCGCCGGCGATGTCGTGCGGATCGAGCCCTTCGTCGTGGCGCGCCAGCACCGCCTGCTCCTGGTCGGCCGTCGGGTACGGCACGAGCAGCTTGAACATGAAGCGGTCGAGCTGGGCCTCCGGCAGCGGGTAGGTTCCTTCCTGCTCGATCGGATTCTGCGTCGCGACCACGAAGAAAGGTGGCTCGAGCGGCATGGTGCGCCCCGCCACCGTGACGGCGTACTCCTGCATGGCCTCCAGGAGAGCTGACTGCGTCTTCGGCGGGGTCCGGTTGATCTCGTCCGCCAGGATGACGTTGGCGAAGATCGGTCCCTTTACGAAGCGGAGGCTGCGGCGCCCGCCGCCGGCCTCCATGTCCAGGATC